>DASYMP010000262.1:0-3902 GCA_036009005.1 Thermoleophilaceae bacterium
GCCGAAGCCCTCGAGCTCGACCAGCATCTCCTTCGTGAGGTCGAAGATGTCGGCCACGTCGGCGATCAGCTCGGCCCGCAGGAGCTGCAGCGCCCGCTCCTCCCCCAGGCCGTCGATGTCCATCGCGCCCCGCGAGACGAAGTGCTTCACGTGCTGGAACACCTGGCCCGGGCAACCCGCGCGGTTCGGGCAGATCGTCCAGACGCCGCCCTCGGGCTTGATCGTCGGCGTGCCGCAGGCGGGGCACTTCTCCGGGGGCCGGGGCGGCGGCGAGCGGTCCTTTCGCTTCTGGGCCGCGGGCGTCGGGGAGATCACCCGCGGGATCACGTCGCCGGCGCGGGTCACGATCACCTCGTCGCCCTCGCGCACGTCCTTGCGCAGCAGGTCCTCCTCGTTGTGGAGCGTGGCGAGCTTCACGGTCACGCCGCTCACCTGCACCGGCTCGAGCGACGCGAACGGCACCATGTGGCCGGTCCGCCCTACGTTCCACATCACCCCGTTCAGCACGGTGGTGGTGGTCATCGGCGGGAACTTCCACGCGATCGCCCCGCGTGGCTCGCGCCCCACGACGCCGAGGTCGCGCTGCGTCGCCAGGTCGTTCACCTTCACCACGGCGCCGTCGGTCTCGAAGTCGAGCGCGTCCCGGCGCTCCTCCCAGGCGTGGCAGGCTTTCGCGGTCGCGTCGATCGTGGTGTGCACCTCCACGTGCGGGCTCACCGGGAAGCCGTGCCCGGAGAGCCAGTCGAGCGACTCCTTGTGGGTGGCGAAGGAGAGGCCCTCGAGGGCGCCCACGGAGTAGGCCCACATCGACAGCGGCCGCGCCGCCGCGACGGCCGGGTCGAGCTGGCGAATCGAGCCGGCGGCGGAGTTGCGCGGGTTGGCGAAGGTCGGCAGGCCGGCTGCCGCACGCTCCTCGTTGAGCTGGGCGAACGCCGAGCGCGGCATGTAGGCCTCGCCGCGCACCTCGATGAGCGGCGGGGCGTCGTCGAGGCGCAGCGGGATCGCCTTGATCGTGCGCAGGTTGTGGGTCACGTCCTCGCCGATCTCGCCGTCGCCGCGGGTGGCGCCGCGCTCGAGCACGCCGTCCCGGTAGACGAGCGAGATGGCGAGGCCGTCGATCTTCGGCTCGGTCACGTACTCGAGCTCCACGACGTCGCGCTCCTTGGCGAGCAGGTTGCGAATGCGCTGGTCCCAGGCGCGCAGCTCGTCCTCGTTGCGCGCGTTCGCGAGCGACAGCATCGGCTGCAGGTGCTCTACGGGGGCGAACTTCGCGAGCGGGGCGGCACCGACGCGCTGGGTGGGCGAGTCGGGGGTGATCAGGTCCGGGTTCTCGGCCTCGATGTCGCGCAGCTCGTTGAGGAGCGCGTCGTAGCCGGCGTCCGAGATCTCCGGCTCGTCCTGGACGTAGTAGAGCCGGTTGTGGCGCTCGATCTCCTGGCGCAGCTC
The DNA here is from genome assembly GCA_036009005.1 of Thermoleophilaceae bacterium. Classification (GTDB taxonomy): domain Bacteria; phylum Actinomycetota; class Thermoleophilia; order Solirubrobacterales; family Thermoleophilaceae; genus JACVRW01. The sequence continues at coordinate 1,447 of DASYMP010000262.1, forward strand.
GGCGGCGCGCTCAGCGGGGCTGCTCACCTGGGCCCCGGCTGCGCCCTGAACGGCAGGCCGCGTAACGGCCCGGGGGCCAAGGGCTTACTCAACTTCTTGGGCCGCGGGGCGGATCAGCCGGTCGAGGTCGAAGCCGCCCAGCTCCTCCAGCGCCGCCGTGGCCGTGAGATCGAAGTGCAGCGGCGTGACGGCGATGTGGCCGTCCGCGATGGCCGCGAAGTCCGTGCCGTCCTCCGCGTGGTAGCCGGGATCGGCGCCGTAGATGCGGTACACGCGCCTGCCCTCGACCTCCTCGTCCAGCTCGAGGCGGTCGCGGTAGATGCGCCGCCCGAGCTTCGTGGCGCGAGCGCCCTGTGCGTCGCCTGCCGGGCAGTTGATGTTCAGCAGCGTGCCGGTCGGCAGCGGCACGGTCTCCAGCTCCTCTACGAGCCGCGCCGTGAACGCGGCCGCCTCCGCGAAGTCGAACTCCAAGCCCTGGCGAAAGTCCATCTCACGCGCCATCGACTGCTGCGATACCGCGATCCCCGGTACGCCCAGCACGATGCCCTCGAGCGCCGCGGCGACCGTCCCCGAGTACGTGATGTCGTCGCCGAGGTTGGAGCCGTGGTTGATGCCGGACACGATCAGCTCGGGCGCCCCTCCCACCAGGCCGAGGGAGGCCAGGCGCACGCAGTCCACGGGCGTGCCATCGGTCGCGTAGCCGACCGTGCCATCCTCGAACTGGACCTCCTCTACCTCGAGCGGCCTGCGCGTGGTGATCGAGCGGGCGGTGGCACTCCGGTTGGCGTTCGGCGCGACCACCGACAGCGCCACGCCGGGCACGTCGAGCAGCGCGCGCCGCAGCTCGTTCAGCCCGCTGGCCTGGATGCCGTCGTCGTTGGTTAGAAGGACCCTCATCGGTAGCGCACCGATTCTAGGTACAGCCCGTGCGCCGCAGCCGTATCGCCGGCCTCGTGCCTCGGGCGGCCCGTGAGCAGGCGCCTGAAGTCCTCCTGGCTGCGGCGCCCGCCCCCCACCTCGAGCATCGTGCCGACGAGTATCCGCACCATGTGGCGCATGAAGGTCTCGGCCTCGATCCAGAACTCGAGGACATGGGGATCGGCGTCGGCCGGCGGGAGCCACTCGGCGCGCAGCACTGTGCGAGTGAAGAGGATGTGCTTGGTCTGAGTGGGCGTGAACGCACTGAAGTCGTGGGTGCCCACGATGGCTCGCGCGGCCTGCTGAAGCGCCCGCGAGTCGACCCGGTGCGGCCAGTGCAGCGAGCGGCCGCGCTCGAACGGACTCTGCGCCACGCGGGTGTGAAGGCGGTAGCGGTAGGTGCGGCTCAGGGCGTCGCGGCGAGCGTCGAAGGCCTCCGGCGCAAGCTCGCTCTCGATCACGCGCACGTCGCGCGGCAGCACCCCGTTGAGGGCACCCGCGTATGCGGGTTCGCCGTCGTGGCTCGCCACCTGACCGAGCGCATGCACCCCGGTGTCCGTGCGGCCGGCGACCGTCAGGCGCACGTCCTCGCGGCGCGTGACACGCGCGATCGCCGCCTCGAGCACGCCCTCCACCGTGCGCTGGCCGGGCTGGCGCGCCCAGCCCGCGAAGTCGGTCCCGTCGTACTCGATCAGCAGCCGGCTGGTTGCCACGCGCCGGGCGTCTAGCCGCGCTTGCGAGCTACGACCTGCAGGTACTCCGGCTCCACGAGAATGGTTCCGTCGGTCGCCTTGTTGTGCCTGTCGAGGAGCTCGCGGGCGGCGGCCGCCATCTCCTGCAGCTTCTCGGGCGGCATGTTCTCGCGCTGCACGACGCTCGGGCCGGCGGAGCCGAAGGTCTGCATCGCGTGCTCGAAGGAGTCGAACTGGAAGCGCGTGGAGACCCGGTCGAGCTGCAGCGACGACGCGTACGGCCCGAGCCGCTCCTGCGCGATCTCCTCGACGCCCCAGTCGCGCGGGCTCGGGATACCCTCGGGCAGCGGCGGCCCGAAGCGGCTCATCAGCTCGAACAGCTCGCCCTGGGAGCCGTACGGGCCCCAGTTGGCCATGCCGACGGTGCCGCCCGGCTTCACGACCCGGAAGAGCTCGGAGGCCACGCGATCCGGCCGCGGCGCGAACATCGCACCGAAGACCGACGCCGCGCAGTCGAAGCGGTCGTCCTCGAACGGGAGTTCCTCGGCGTCGGCCACGACCCATTCCACGTCGAGACCCTCCTGCTCGGTCCGCGCGCGCCCGAGCTCCACCTGGGCGGGCGCGAAGTCCGAGGCAACGACGCTCGCGCCCTCCTCGCCGGCGACCACGGTGAGGTTGCCGTTGCCGGCGGCCACGTCGAGCACCTCCTGCCCCGCGGAGATCGCACACGCGTCGACGAGCGCCCGGCTGACCGGCAGGATCAGCTCGGCGATGCGCGCGTAGTCACCGAGTCCCCACGCGGCGGCGGCACCCTCCTTCATCTTGCTTATGGCGGCGTCGTCCATG
>DASYMP010000263.1:0-4462 GCA_036009005.1 Thermoleophilaceae bacterium
GATGCTGCAGCTGCGCGAGGACTACTCGATCGTGATCGTGACCCACAACATGCAGCAGGCCGCGCGCGTGTCGGACCGGACCGCGTTCTTCACGGTCGACCCCGAGGACCGCGTGGGCCGGCTCGTGGAGTACGACGACACCGACACGGTCTTCACCAACCCGGGCGACCCGCGCACCGAGGCCTACGTGACGGGGAAGGTCGGATGACGAACCGCTCTCACTTCCAGGAGGAGCTCGAGGCACTCGAGCGCTCGGCGCTCGGCGGCCTCGACCTCGTGGCCGAGGCGCTCGACCGGGCGCTCGAGACGGTCCGCAACCAGGACGTGGAGCTGGCCGGGATGGTCATCGCCGACGACGACCGCATCGACGGTCGCTACCTCGAGGTGCACCAGGGGATCCTGTCGCTGATGGCCCTCCAGGCGCCGGTGGCCGGCGACCTGCGGCTCGTGGCCGCGCTGCTCCACGTGATCAGGCACGTGGAGCGTATGGGCGACCAGTGCGTGACGATGGCGAAGCTCGTGCCGCTCGGCGGCCACCAGCCGCCCGCCGAGGCGAGCATGCTCGACCTGATCCAGCGGATGGGGGACCAGGCGCGCCAGCAGGTGATCCAGTGCGGCCAGGCCTTCGAGCGGCGCGACGTGGCCATGGCGCAGGACCTCGTGCGCCAGGACGACGTGATCGACGCGCTGAATCGGGATGTCTTCCACCTTGCGCTCGAGCTGGGCGACGACCACGACAGGCGCGAGTGGGCGATGCACATGACGCTCGTGGGCCGGTGCATCGAGCGGATCGGGGACAATGCCGTCGACATCGGCGAGCAGACGGCATTCGTCGTCACCGGGCTCTTCAGAGAGTTCGAGGACGCCTCGCACCCCGTGGCACCGCCCACTGTTTGATCTGCGCCTGCATCGACATCGGGAGCAACACGACGCGTCTCCTGGTCGCGGACGCCGGTGAGGGACGGCTGCGCGAGCTGGTCACGCAACGCGAGTTCACGCGGATCGGGAAGAGCCTCGGGAACGGCTCGGTCATCCCGCCGGAGAAGATCGCCGAGACCGCCGAGGTGGTTCGCACGCAGGCGGCGCTGGCCGCCGAGGCGGGCGCGGAGAGGATCGTGGCCGTCGCCACCGCGGCGATCCGCACCGCCCACAACCGCGACGAGCTCGTGAGAGCGGTGGAGGAGGCGGGCGGGATGGAGCTGAGCGTGCTGTCCGGCGAGGAGGAGGCCCGGCTGTCGTTCGTCGGCGCCACGCGCACACTGCCCGAGCCGCGCGCGGGCACTGTTGCCGTGGTCGACGTGGGCGGCGGCTCCAGCGAGATCGCCATCGGCCTGGCCGACGGCGAGATGACGTGGTCGGAGTCGTTCCGGATCGGGTCGGGCTTCCTCGCCGACGCGTACCTCCGCTCGGATCCACCCTCCGTGGATGAGCTCGACAAGGTGCGCCGGCATGTGGAGGGAACGCTGGAGGGGCTTGAGCCGCCCGAGGCCGCGAGCGCCGTGGCGGTGGGCGGCACCGCCACCTCGCTGCGCCGGCTCGTGGGCGCGGAGCTGGAGCACGAGACGCTCGAGCGCGGCATCCGGGTGCTGTCGAGCACGCCTATCGGCGAGGTGGCGCAGCGCTTCGAGCTCGACAGCGAGCGCGTGCGCCTGCTGCCCGCCGGCATCCTGATCCTCGCCGCGATCTCGGACCTGCTGCGGCTTCCGCTGCGGATTGCGCGCGGCGGCCTGCGCGAGGGCATCCTGCTCGAGCTCGTGGAGGGCCGCAGGCTTGGCTAGGCGGCGCGCGCGATAAGCGCCAGCTCGGCCGGGCGGAGCAGCACCACGAGCTCACCCTGCTCCACCCCGGCGAGAGCGCCCTTCTTCATGCGCACCTGCGCGCCCGTGAGCGAGTGCACGGCCATCGAGAGGTCCGGGTCGTGTCCGACGAGCAGCACGTGGTCCCCGAGGCCGGCCGCGAGCGCCTCGGCGTCGAACGGCCCTCCGGCCAGCTTCGGCTCGAGCTGCGGCTCCACCCCGAGCGGCTCGCAGGCGAGCCGCGCCGTATCCGCCGCGCGAACCCTCGGGCTCGTCAGGCACGCGCTCAACTCCACGCCGAGCGCCTTCAGCGCCAGGCCCGCGGCGCGCCCCTGCTCCTCGCCCCTCTCGGTGAGCGGCCGCGCGGCGTCGGGCGAGCCGTCCGCAGCGTCTCCGTGGCGCAACAGCCAGAGCACGCCGCGGCACGATAGATCAGGGTGCTAAAGCGGCCTTCAGTGCGAGGACTCGTGCCGCGCTTGCGCGGATTCGCTTGCGAAAGGCGGGGTCGCGGCGGGCGGTCTCGAGGAGCCGCGGGTAGACCTCGTTCCAGCTCGCCGAGCCGGTCATCAGGATCAGGTCCGCGCCCGCGCGGATCGAGCGCTCGGCCGCGTCGGCGACGCCCGAGCGCGCCAGCACCGCCTCCGCCTCGAGGCTGTCGGTCACGATCACGCCGTCGAAGCCGAGCCGCTCGCGCAGCAGTCCTGTGACGATCGTGTGCGACTGCGAGGCGATCCGGTTGCGGTCGAGCCCGGGGTAGCTCGCGTGCGAGAGCATGATCAGCGGCACGTCCTCCTCGATCGCCGCGCGGAACGGCACGAGGTCGCGCTCGATCGGCGTGCGGATCGTCGCGGGGCCGTCGTCGGTGTTCACGGTGGCGGCGCCGAGCCCCGGGAAGTGCTTGGCCGCGGCGGCCACGTGAGCGTCGCGCAGGCCGCGAACCGAGGCGCGCGTGCGGGCCGCGATGTCGCGCTCGTCACCCGCGAACGACCGCGTGGCCATCACGGACCCGGCGCGAGGCACGTCCGCCACCGGCGCCAGGTTCACGCGCACCCCGATGGCGCGCAGCTGGCGCCCGGCCGCGCGCGCCCTCCGCCTCACGTCGGCGGGCGAGCCCTGGAACGGTTGGCTCGCCGCGGGCCCGGCGAACTCGACCGTCCTGATGTCCCCGCCCTCCTGGTCGACCATGACGAGCGCCCGCCCGCCCGCCGCGCCCTGAAGCGAGCGTGCGAGGCGGCTCCAGTGAGCGCGGTCGCCTCCGTTCTGTCCGAACAGGATCACGCCCGCGGTCTCCCGAGCCCGCAGGCGCCGCCGGACGTAGTCGGGCCGTGCCGTGCCCGGGAAGCTCGAGACAGTGACCTGGCCCACCTGCTGGCGCAGCGACATGCGGTCGACCGCCTCGCGCGCGACTGCCAGCGCTCGCGCCTGCGGGGTCTCGTCGGCCGTCGCGCCCGGATCGTCGGCGGAGCCGCCACCCGCGCCGAGCGCGATCCCCGCGATCAGGGCGGCCAGGGCCGCGGCGGCGAGCGCGGCGAGTCGTCTCCGGCCCGCCTCGCGCCCGGGCTCAGCCAGCGCTCGCGGCAACGCTGCCCGCACGCGGAGCACCGGCTCCGTGCTGCTCGCCAACCTCGGAGATGCCCGCCTCGGCGCAGCCCTTCACGAGCTCGTCGAGTCCGAAGGCCTCGACCGGCCCGAGCGCGCCCGTGCCCTTCAGTCCTCCGTCGGCCACCCGGCCGGCGGACCAGGCGAGCATGCGGCCGGTGAAGGTGTAGCCGTCGACCCCATCCACGTGCACCTCGCTCAGCTGGCGCCCGGCGGCGTCATAGGCGATCGCCACGATGTGGGAGCCGCTCCTGGAGCGCTCCTCGGCGTCGGGCCCGCCGGTCGAGCCATGCACGAAGCGCTCACCGGCCCGCTCCCAGAGCTTCTCCACCCCGGGCGCCTTCATCGCCAGCGAGCTCCCCGCGGACATCGCCTGCATCGCGCGCGAGGCGGGGCCGAACCAGCCGAGGTAGGCGTTCACCTCGCGGAGGCCGGGCGCGATGCGCGGCAGGGCGAAGTGCTCAGAGCTGCCGACCGAGACCGCGGCGAGCTCCTTCGAGCCGACCCGGAAGCTCCGCACGCGCTTCGCGCCGCGCTCGGTCTGGACGCGACCGTCGCGGAAGCCGAAGGCCGGGGCGACTATGGCGCCGAGCATCGACGCCCTCGTGCCGCCGCTCATCGACGCCTTGCCGGTGATGAAGTACCCGATGTCCACCCGGCGGACGGCCTCGCCCGCGCGCTCGAGAGCCAGGCCGCCGGCGACGTTGCCGGGCACCCAGTCGTATCCCATTGCCGTGAGCATCGCGGCGCCCGTCCGCTCGGCGGCGGGCCCGTAGCGCTCGAAGACCTCGCGGATGAACGCCGGCTCGCCTGTCGAGTCGATGTAGTGAGCGCCCGCGGTCGTGGCAGCGGCCGCGGCGGGCTGGCCCCAGCGCGCGAACGGGCCGACGGTGGTGACGAGCACGTCGCCCTTCTCGACGAGCGCGGCCACCGAAGGGGGATCGGAAACGTCGGCCGTGGCGGTCTCGAGGTCGCCGCCGAGCTCGGCGGCCAGCGCGTGGAGCCTGTCCTTGCCGCGAGCGGCGAGGACCGGCGTGAGGCCCCGTTCGACCATGGCCTCCGCGGCC
>DASYMP010000264.1:0-6323 GCA_036009005.1 Thermoleophilaceae bacterium
CTGCCGAGACGCTCGCTCACGACGGAGACGAACAGGCCTGTCACGAGCAGCGTCACGACCGTGGCGACCCACCCGTCGAGCGGGTTGGCGACCGGCTCCTCGAGCACGAGCGCGAGGGCGTAGCCGGCGGCGATCAGGGCCAGGTGCACGAGCGCGGCGCCGCGGCTGAAGAAGTAGAAGGCGAACAGCGTGACCCAGACGTACGGGAGCGGGCCGAAGGCGGACTCGGAGCCCCAGCCGTACGCGGCGGTCGTCGACAGCGCGGTGCCCACGAGGGCCACGAAGTGGAACGCCCACGCCGGGATATGGCTGTAGACGAGCAGCAGCAGCGCGCCGAGGACCGCCGCTCCGGCGGCCGTCGCGAGCAGCACGTCGTCGTCGAACTGCGCGTCGCCCGGCACGAGCACGCCGACGAGGCAGATGATCGCCCCGGCTCCGCTCAGGAGCGCGGCGGTACGGGCCATCGTCTCCCGCGTGGCGGGATCCTCGACACCGTTCTCTGTCGCGTTCCGCCAGCGCAGCCGCTCGCGGAGGGGCGGATCCATGCTCCTCCTTGTGGCCTATGTACAAGTCCTTGTGGCCAGGGCAACCATAGGTCCGGTTTGCCATTCCCGCCAGAATGAGAGGGGTGTGGATACAGCGCGAAATCCAGCTCCGGGCGCGGCCGCGGGGCTACCACCTGATTACCTCCGAGATCCTGGACGCGGTGCCCGAGATCGAGTCGGTGTCCAGAGGGATCGCGACCGTGTTCATGCAGCACACGTCCGCCTCCCTCACGCTCAACGAGAACGCCTCTCCCGACGTGCGCCGTGACTTCGCCGCGTGGTTCGACCGGGCCGTCCCCGACGGCGCCGACTACTTCAGCCACACGCTCGAGGGACCCGACGACATGCCGGCGCACATCAAGGCCTCGCTGACCGAGTCCTCGCTCACGATCCCGGTCACGGACGGCTCGCTCGCCCTCGGCACCTGGCAGGGCATCTACCTCTGCGAGCACCGCGACAACGGCGGCCCGCGCACGGTGGTCTTCACAGCGACCGGCGAGTCTGCGAACATACGTTCGTAGATGCGCTGGGACAACCTAAAGGTCGACGCCGAGGAGGGCCGCACCCTCCCCGGCTACAGCGAGCCCGCGACGGTACGCACCTTCGACGCACCCGAGGCGCTCGACACCCGCTTCTACGAGGTGCGCGCGAAGTCGGCGCTGAACAAGGTGCCGAACGCGTCGCGGATGCCGTTCCGCTGGACGATCAACCCCTACAGGGGCTGCGCACACGCCTGCGTTTTCTGTTTTGCCCGCCCGACGCACGTCTTTTTAGGATTCAACGCCGGCCGCGATTTCGACAAGGAGATCATCGTCAAGGTCAACGTGCCGGAGGTGGCGCGGGCGCAGTTGATGCGGCCGTCATGGAAGCGCGAGCACGTCGCGCTCGGCACGAACACCGATCCGTACCAGTGGGTCGAGGGGCGCTACAGGCTGATGCCCGGCATCTGGGAGGCGATGCGGGACTCGGAGACGCCGTCGTCGGTGCTCACGAAGTCGCCGCTGCTGCTTCGGGACATCGAGCTGTTCAAGGAGATCCACGAGGTTGCCGGCTTCGCCGCGAACCTCTCGATCCCCACGCTCGACGAGAAGGCCTGGCGCGCCAGCGAGCCTCACACTCCGCATCCGCGCAAGCGGATCGAGGCGGTGGCGGAGCTGAACCGGGCCGGCATTCCGACCGGCGTGCTGATCGCCCCGCTCATGCCCGGGATCAACGACTCGCCCGCGCAGGTCGAGAAGATCCTCGAGCTCTGCGGCGAGGCGGGCGCCGTGAACATCGGCGGCATCCCGCTTCACCTGCGCGGCGAGGTGCGGGACATCTTCATGGACTGGCTCCGCTCCTACCGGCCCGACCTGGTCCCGCGCTACGAGGAGCTCTACGCGCGCGGCGCGTACGTCGGCAAGGAGGAGCGCAATCGCATCCAGGCGCTGCTCCGCCGCGGCCCCGGCCGCCGCAGCGTGCCCGGACTGCGCAGCCCGGGCAGGGACCGCGGCCGCGCCCGCGGCAGCGACACCGACCCGGTCACGATGCCCGCCGCGCGGCCACCGCGCGAGCCCGCCCAGACAAAGCTCTTCTGAGCCGCGTCAGGCGGCCTGGCCGAAGACCGGCTCGCGGCCCTGGGCGGCCACGAGCTCGCCGAACTTGATGCCGTCCTCGGCGCTCTCGTAGGGCACGTAGATGTCCACGGCGTCGGCGTCGGCGTGGTCGAGCTGGACCTGGACGGCGTCGGTTGTCTCGCCGCTGTCGGGGTCGGTGAGCATCACGTCGGCGGCGATGCCCGACGCGCGGATCGAGCCCTCGGCGGCGCGTCCGCCGAGCTCGGCGTGGAGGGCCACGAGCACCTCGCCCACGTCCGGCTGCTCGGCCGCGCCGTTGCTCTCGCCATGCTCGCTGCCGATCTTCGCCGCCACCGCGGCCACCTCGCCGTCCTCCGCCACGACCGCCGCGTAGGGGTAGAACTCGCCCCCCTGTTTCAGCATCCGCTCCGCGAACGGCAGCAGGAAGTTCAGCAGTGCCTGGATCTCGTCGCCTGGGTCTGCCATGAGCTCCGCGTTCCCGGTGCCGGCGAGCCTGAATCCCGCAGGTGGATGACGTTCGTGGCGGATTCCGCCACGTTTGTCATCCACCTGGGGGGAGCGGGCTCAGTCGCCGCGTACGGCCTCGAACTCGCCGGTCTCCACCTCGCGCTCGACCTCGCGTGAGATCTGCTCGGCGCTCAGGGCCGGCATCTCGCCGGTCTCCACCTGGCGCTGGATCTCGCGCTCGCGTGAGCGGCGGAACTTGAGGATCTCCAGCACGACCACCAGGTAGATGCTCGCCGCCAGGGCGATCAGGCCGAAGGCGGCGATCACGAGCGCCCAGCCGGGGTTCAGCGTGCCGTCGTCCTCGGAATACGGCACGAAGCGCATGGCGAGCGCGAGCGCCGCGAGCGACAGCGTCCACGCGTACAGGTACAGCACGGTGCGCCGCTGCGAGAAGCCGATGTTCGCGAAGCGGTGGTGGAAGTGCCAGCGGTCCGCCGAGTAGACCGGCCTCCTGTACTTCACCCGCTTAGCCACCACGAAGGTCGCGTCGAGCGCCGGCACGGCGAGGATCAGCAGCGGGAAGAACAGCGCGACGACGGCGGCCGTCTTCAAGATGCCCTGAATCGCCACGCAGGCGAGCAGCAGCCCGAGCAGGTTGGAGCCGGCGTCGCCCATGAAGATCGATGCCGGATGGAAGTTGTGCCAGAGGAAGCCGAGCGAGGCGCCCGCCGTGAGCGCGGCGAGCACGCCCGCCTCGTCGCGGCCGAGTGACAGCGCGATCACCGCGAACGTGGCCGCCGCGATCGTGCACACACCTGCCGCGAGGCCGTCGGCACCGTCCGTGAAGTTCACGACGTTCATGACGGCGACGATCCCGACGAGGGTCAGCGCCCGCCCGGTGGCGTCGCTCAGCTGCACGGGGTCGACGAACGGCAGCGTCAGGTGGTCCGCGAACACGCCTGACGCGACGGGGATCGCTCCTGCCGCGAACTGGCCGGCGAGCTTCACGGCCGGGTTGAGCCCGCCCTCGCGCCAGTCGTCCACGGCTCCCACGAACGCGATCGCGAGCGCGCCGCCGACGATGCCGCGCGTCTCGGTGTTCCAGGGAAGGAACAGCAGCGCCGCCACGACGGCCGCGGCGAGAATGGCGAGGCCGCCGAGACCGGGCACCGGCCGGTCGTGCAGGTCGCGATCGCGCGGGTGGTGGATCACGCCCAGCCGTCGCGCGAGCCGGGCCACGGGCGCGGTGGCGAAGAAGGCGATCAACGCGGCGACGAGGAACGCCCAGAGGGCATCGAACTCGTCCATCCGGGAGGAGGCTACTGACGCGGCCGGGCGCTCACGTGTCCCGCAGCTGGTGCGCGCTCGTGAAGAATCCGCGGTACGCGAGCGACACCGCGATCAGGCCCGAGACCGCCACCGCCCCCAGCAGCACCCACAGGAGCACGAGCTGTAGACGCACCGCGTCGACCGGCTCCGCCCCCGCCAGGAGCATCCCGACCATCGTGCCCGGGAAGAACACGATGCCGGTCGTCTTCGTGGAGTCGACCAGCGGGATCATCCCCGAGCGAAGGCTGCGCGCCACGACCGCGCGGGCCGCCTGGAACGAGGTGGCGCCGAGCGCGAGCATGGCCTCGATCTGGCGGCGGCCGTCGTGCATCTCGTCGGCCAGGCGGTTGAGCGCCACAGCCACGGCGGTCATCGAGTTGCCTATCACCATCCCGCCGACCGGCACCATGTAGCGCGCCTTCGCCTGGAACACCCCCAGCGCGAGCACGAGCCCCAGCGTGAGCGCGCCCGCCGCGGCGAGCGCGAGCAGGATCGGGACCGTCGCGCCCGGGACGCCCTTGGCACGGCCGCGCGCGGTCCAGGTGCCGAAGCCGACCATGCCCGCCAGGAGCGCGGCGACGAGCCAGAGGCTGTCCGCGTCGAAGATCGCCTGGATCACGTAGCCCACGGCCGTGAGCTGGAGGAACGAGCGAACCACCGCCACTCCGATGTCCCGCTCGAGCTCCGCGCGCCGCCAGAACGAGACCGCCACCGCCAGCGCCACCAGGACGAGCGAGGCGGCCACCTCGCCGAGCGAGACCGAGATGCCGGTCATGCCCTGACCCGTCCCGCCTCGAGCTCGATCGTCCGCTCCGCGAGCCGCTTCGCCTGCGCGGGGTCGTGCGTCACGAGCACCAGCGACACGCCGTCGAGCAGCCGCAGTGCCGCCTCGACCGCCTCGGTGGCCTTCGCGTCGAGCGACGCCGTGGGCTCGTCGAGCAGGAGCACCTCCGGCTCGAGGGCCAGCGCGCGCGCCAGCATCACCCGCTGCTGCTCGCCCACCGACAGGCGCGAGGCGTCGCGGTCGAGGAACGAGGCGTCGAGCCCGGCGAGCCGCACCGGCCGCTCGGGGTCGACCTCGGCCCCGTGGAGGCGCGGTCCGAAGCAGACGTTGTGGGCCACGGTGCCCGGCACGGGTGCCGGCAGCTGCGGCACCAGCCCCACGCGCCGCCGCAGCTCGAGCGGATCGAGCTCGCGCACGTCCGTGCCACGAAAGCGGACCGAGCCGGCGTCGGGATCGGCGAGCCGGTTGAGCAGCCGCAGAAGCGTCGACTTGCCCGACCCGGACGGTCCCACGAGCGCCGTCGAGCCGGGCTGGATCGACAGCGTCACGCCATCGAGCACCGGCCGCCCGTCGCGGGCCAGGCGGATGCCGTCGAGCTCGAAGATGGCGTTAGACGACGGCGGGCTCGGCGAGCTGGGGGTAGAGCGGATAGCGATCCGCGAGCGCGCGCGTGCGCTCGCCGAGCTCGCTCCGCTGGGCGTCCGAGAAATCGCCCGTCAGCGCCTCGCCGATCACGCGGCCGACCTCGCGGAAGTCGTCCGCCTGGAAGCCGCGCGTGGCGAGCGCGGGTGTGCCGATCCGCAGGCCCGACGAGACGGCCGGCGGCCGCGGGTCGAACGGCACCGCGTTCCGGTTGACCGTGATGCCGACCTCGTGCAGCCGGTCCTCGGCCTGCTGGCCGTCCAGCTCCGACTCGCGCAGGTCGGCCAGCACGAGGTGGACGTCGGTGCCACCGGTGAGCACGTTCACGCCGGCGCTGACCATCTCCTCGGCCACGACCGCCGCGCCCTCGCGCGTGCGGCGCTGGCGCTCGCGGAAGAGGTCCGACTGCGCGATCTTGAACGTGACCGCCTTGCCGGCGATCGTGTGCATCAGCGGCCCGCCCTGGTGCCCCGGGAACACGCGCGAGTCGATCTTCTTCGCGTACTCCTCGCGGCACATGATCATCCCGCCGCGGCCGCCGCCGAGCGTCTTGTGCGTCGTGGTGGTGACCACGTCGCAGTACGGCACCGGGCTCGGGTGCTCCTCCGCCGCGACGAGCCCGGCGAAGTGCGCCATGTCGGCCATCAGGATCGCGCCCACCGAGTCCGCGATCTCGCGGAAGCGCTGGAAGTCGAGCTGGCGCGGGTACGCCGACCATCCGGCGACGATCAGCTTCGGCTTCGAGTCCTCCGCGATCTGCGCCAGCTCGTCCATGTCGAGCCGCGAGTCCTCCTCGCGCACTCCGTAGGCCACGACGTCGAAGTAGAGGCCGGAGAAGTTGATCTTCATCCCGTGCGTGAGGTGGCCGCCGTGGTCGAGCTTCATGCCGAGGATGCGGTCGCCCGGGTCGAGCAGCGCCATGTAGGCGGCCGAGTTCGCCTGGGCGCCCGAGTGTGGCTGCACGTTCACGTGCTCGGCGCCGAACAGCGCCTTGGCGCG
>DASYMP010000265.1:0-4646 GCA_036009005.1 Thermoleophilaceae bacterium
GAGCGGGCACTGGTACCCCCCATGGCCCGACTCAAGAGAGCCGACTGCTCCGGTCCCGGCATTCGCCGGCGCCGGCGTGGCAAGGGCTTCCAGTACATCGACGACGACGGCGCTCCGGTCACCGAGCCCAGCGTGCTCGCGCGCATCCGGGAGCTTGCGATTCCGCCCGCGTGGCAGGACGTCTGGATCTGTCCGTACCCGATGGGGCACATCCAGGCCACCGGCACGGATGTGGCCGGGCGCAAGCAGTACCGCTACCACGACAAGTGGCGCGAGCGGCGCGACGCGGAGAAGTTCGAGGAGATGACCGATTTCGCGCGCGCGCTTCCACGTCTGCGCGAGCGCGTGGCGGAGGACCTGGCGAAGCGCGGGATGCCGCGCGAGAAGGTGCTCGCCTGCGCGATGCGGCTGCTCGATCGCGGCTTCTTCCGGATCGGCTCGGAGAACTACGCGGAGGAGAACGACACGTACGGCATCGCGACCATGCGCAAGCGCCACGTCACGATTTCCGGCGACCGCGTGACGTTCGACTACGAGGCGAAGGGCGGCAAGCGACGGGTCCAGTCGATCGGGGACCCGGAGCTGGCGCGCATCGCCGAGACGCTGAAGAAGCGGCGCGGAGGCGGCAGGGAGCTGCTCGCCTACAAGGTGGGCGACCGCTGGGTGGACGTGAAGTCGGCGGACATCAACGCGTACCTCAAGGAGGCCACCGGCGGCGACTTCAGCGCGAAGGACTTCCGCACGTGGAGCGGCACCGTGCTCGCGGCCGTGGCGCTCGCCGTGGCGGGCATGGCCTCCGGCTCGAAGGCGAGCCGCACGCGCGCGAAGAGCCGTGCGGTGAAGGAGGTGTCGCGCTACCTAGGCAACACGCCGGCGGTCTGCCGCGCGTCTTACATCGACCCGCGCGTCTTCGACCGCTTCGACGGCGGCCTGACGATCGGCGGCGCGCTGCCGGAGCTCGTGGAGGACACCGCTCCATGGCCCGACGTCCAGCGAGCGGTCGAGGAGGCCGTGCTCGACCTGATCGCGGACAACCGCGAGTCCGACCTCGTCGAGGAGGGCGTGGAACTCGCTGCGGTCGCGTAGGCGCGGCACGCCGCTAGCCGCGGCGGCCGAAGTCCGTCGTGTACGTCGCGCCGCCGCCGCCCACCGGCGTGCCGAGCGCGATGCCGATGCCGATCGAGCGGAACGAGGAGCTGAGGATGTTCGCGCGGTGCGGCGGGCTGTTCATCCAGGCCGTGCCGATCGAGCGCGGCGTCGAGCGGCCGCCGGACCCGTAGGCGATGTTCTCGCCCACACGCCAGCTGCGCACGTTCGCGAGGTAGCCGGTCCGCCGGATGCGGTCCACGAAGCTCGCGCCGCCCAGCGAGGTGTGCGAGAAGAAGTGGCGCCGGGCCATCGCGTGCGAGTGCCGGCGAGCGGCCCTCGACAGCTTTGGGCTGATCCTCAGCGGGCGCAGATGGTTACGGGCACGCTCGCCGTTCAGGACGCAGAGGGTCGCGCGGACGAGCGCCCGGTTGCTCGTCTTGCTCACGGACGCCTTGGCGGACGAGCAGCCGGCCGCCGAGGCGGTCGGAACGGCGACGAGCATCAGGGCCAGAAGGGCTGTGAGGAGCGCGAGTGGCTTCGAAAAACGCATGCACGTTATGCATCGGAACCTCCGCCCTGAGCTTTAGGCGGTGGGGCCCAGGCCACTGGACGTTTGTACGAACCGTTTTGGGTTGGGGCTGGCGGGTACGCGTCGCTGGATGCCAGCAGCCGCGATCCTCGACATCGACGGGACGCTCGTCGACACCAACTACCACCACGCGATCGCGTGGTACCGAGCCTTCCACCAGCACGAGGTCGTGCTGCCGATCTGGCGGATCCATCGGCACATCGGGATGGGCGGCGACCAGCTCGTGGAGGCGCTCGGCGGCGAGCGGCTCGAGGAGGAGAAGGGCGACGACATCCGGGCCGCCGAGAAGGTCCTCTACTCCGAGCTGATCGGCGAGGTCGAGCCGCTCGAGGGAGCGCGCGAGCTGATCGTGGACCTGAACGAGCGCGGCCACGCCGTCGTGCTCGCCAGCTCCGCGAAGGCCGACGAGGTGGAGCACTACCTCGATCTGCTCGACGCCCGCGAGCTGGCGGACGGCTGGACCACCTCGGCGGACGTGGAAGCCACCAAGCCCGAGCCGGACCTCGTGCAGGCGGCGATCGAGAAGGCCGGCGGCGGCGAGGCCGTGATGATCGGCGACTCCACCTGGGACTGCGAGGCAGCGAAGCGCGCCGGCATCGCGACGGTCGCGGTCCTCACGGGCGGGTTCTCGGAGGCCGAGCTGCGCGACGCGGGGGCGGTGGCGGTCTACCAGTCGATCGACGAGCTGCGCGAGTCGCTCGACGAAACGCCGCTTACGCCAAGCTAAGAGGCGTGGCCGACAGCCTCGGCACCTACAAGGCCAAGCGCGACTTCGAGAAGACGCCCGAGCCCAGGGGCCGCAAGCGGCGGCAGGACGGCGCCGCCCGCTTCGTCGTCCAGGAGCACCGCGCGCGGCGCCTCCACTGGGACCTTCGCCTCGAGCACGAGGGCGCGCTCGCGTCGTGGGCGCTCCCGCGCGGCATTCCGCAGCACCCGGACGAGAACCGGCTGGCGGTCAACACGGAGGACCACCCGCTCGAGTACCTCGACTTCCACGGCGAGATCCCCCAGGGCGAGTACGGCGCCGGCACGATGACCGTCTGGGACCGCGGCACCTACGAGGCCGAGAAGTTCCGCGACGGCGAGGTGATCGCGACCTTCCACGGCGAGCGGTTGCACGGGCGCTACGCGCTCTTCCGCACGCGCGAGAGCGACTGGATGATCCACAGGATGGACCCGCCGGAGGACCCGGCCTACGAGCCGCTGCCGGAGCAGCTCCGCCCGATGCTGGCGCGCAGCGGCAAGCTGCCGCCGCGCGAGGAGCAGTTCGGGTTCGAGGTGAAGTGGGACGGGATCCGGACCCTCGCCACGATCGACCACGGGCACATCGACCTGCGCGGCCGCAACCTCTCCGACTTCACGCCTCGATACCCGGAGGTGCGCGAGCTGGCGCGCGACCTCGGCGCGCGGCGGCTCGTCGTCGACGGCGAGATCGTCGCGTTCGACGAACAGGGCCGCCCGAGCTTCGAGCGGCTCCAGTCGCGCATGCACCTGGCCTCCGACTCGGCGGTCCGGCGCCGGATGCGCGACATCCCGGCCACCTACGTGATCTTCGACCTGCTCTACCTCGACGGGCACACGACCACGGGCCTGTCCTACGCGGAGCGCCGCGAGCTGCTCGACGAGCTCGAGCTCGAGGGGCCGGCGTGGCGCACGCCCTCGTACCACCGCGGCGAGGGCAGGGCGCTCCTACAGGCGACGAAGGAGCTCGGCATCGAGGGCATCGTCGCCAAGAAGCTCGACTGCCCCTACCAGCCCGGCGCGCGCGCCTCGCACTGGATCAAGGTCAAGAACGTCCACACCCAGGACGCCGTGATCGGCGGGTGGACGCGCGGCGAGGGCGGGCGAAGCGCGAGCATCGGCTCGCTCGCGGTCGGCGTGATGGAGGACGGCGAGCTCGTCTACGCGGGGAAGGTCGGCACCGGCTTCACGGAGCAGTCGCTCGCGCTCGTGAAGCGGGAGCTCGAACCGCTGCGGCGCGATACGAGCCCGTTCGCGGGGCGCCAGCCACCGAAGGGCACGATCTTCGTGGAGCCGCAGCTGGTGGCCCACGTGGAGTTCCGCGAGTGGACGAAGAGCGGCACGCTCCGCGCCCCCTCGTTCAAGGGCCTGCGGCCGGACATCGCGCCGCAGGAATGCGTGCGTGAGGAAGGTTAAGAAGCGCCTGGCGGGTACCTTTGGTGCATGCCACGCGCAATCTGGAGCGGTGCGATCAGCTTCGGGCTGGTCAACATCCCGGTCAAGCTCTACAGCGCGGTTTCGCGCAAGACGGTGCGGTTCCACCAGATCGACGCCGAGTCGGGCCAGCGCATCCGCCAGCAGCGGGTGAACCCCGCCTCGGGTGACGAGATCCCGTACGAGCAGATCGTCAAGGGCTACGAGATCAGCCCCGACAGGTACGTGACGATCACTCCCGAGGAGCTCGAGGCGCTCGAGCCGCAGAAGACGCGCACGATCGACATCGAGGAGTTCGTGGACCTCGAGCAGATCGACCCGATCTACTACGACCACCCGTACTACCTCGCCCCCGACAAGGGCGCCGCGAAGGCCTACAAGCTGCTGCTCGACGCGATGCGCGAGGCCGACAAGGTCGCCATCGCGCGCGTGGTGATCCGCTCCAAGGAGAACCTCGTCGCGCTCCGCGCGTACGACGGCGCGATCACGATGGAGACGATGCTGTTCCCCGACGAGGTCGTCAAGCCGGACTCCGTCGAGGAGCTGGCCGCGGTCGACGGCGAGGTGAAGACCACCAAGCGCGAGCTCGACATGGCGAAGCAGCTGATCGAGTCGCTCTCGGGCGACTTCGACCCGAGCGGCTACCGCGACGAGTACCGCGACCGCGTGCTCGACATGATCGAGCGCAAGGCCGCGGGCGAGACCATCACGGTCGAGGCCCCGGAGCCCGAGCGCAGGGAGGTGCCGGACCTGATGGCGGCCCTCGAGGCGTCCATCGCCGCATCGAAGAGCC
>DASYMP010000266.1:0-10613 GCA_036009005.1 Thermoleophilaceae bacterium
CCGCTCCATCGAGAGGAGCTCGTAGTGGATTCCGAGGCGCGGCTCGGCCGGCAGGTAGTCCACGCCGTGCACGCTCATCAGGCGCTCCCACGGCTCCTCGTCGCGATCGCGCAGATAGGAGATCACCTCTCGCACGCTCTCCGGGGCGACGTCGAGCGTCGCCGCGCGGCGGTGGAAGACCGTGCCCGTCACGGCCTCGTCGCCAACGCCCTCGCGCACGCGCTGAGCGATCAGCTCCAGGCCGGTCGCATCAGGCAACGTCAACCCCGTCAGGCCGCTCCTCGGTCCCGTGCGCCCGGTAGCGCTCCCGCCAGCCCATGGCCGGGTCGCCCGAGATCTGGTCCTGAAGCTTCATGATTCCGTAGATGAGCGCCTCCGGGCGAGGGGGACAGCCCGGCACGTAGACGTCCACCGGCAGGAACTTGTCGGCGCCCTGGACGACCGCGTAGTTGTTGAACATGCCCGCGCTCGAGGAGCAGGCGCCCATCGCGATCACCCACTTCGGCTCGAGCATCTGCTCGTAGAGGCGGCGGATGATCGGCGCCATCTTGATCGAGACGCGGCCGGAGAGGATCAGAAGGTCGGCCTGGCGCGGCGAGAAGCGGATCACCTCGGCGCCGAAGCGCGACAGGTCGTTCCGGGGGGAGCCGATCACGGTGATCATCTCGATGGCGCAGCAGGCGAGGCCGAAGCCGAGCGGGAACAGGGCGTTCTTGCGCGCCCAGTTCTGCGCCTCCTCGAACTTCGTGAACAGGAGCCGCTGCTCGACCTCGCGCTCGAGATCGGCCGCTTCGATCTCGCCGCGAAGGAGCTGCTGGGCCTTCAGCTGGCGCACCCTCAGGCCCTCGACCTTGGTGCGAGTTACTTCCACTCGAGCGCTCCCCTCCGCCAGACGAACACAAGCGCCACCAGGAGCAGCGCCACGAACACGACCGTTTCCACGAGCGCGAACACTCCAAACGCGTCGATCTTCAGTGCGACCGGATAGAGGAAGACGACCTCGATGTCGAACAGGATGAACAGCATCGCGATCAGGTAGAAGCTGATCCCGAAGCGGAACGACTTCTTGACGTCGGACGGCAGCCCGCTCTCGTAGGGTTCGCGCTTGACACCGATCGGACGCTTCGGTCCGAGCACGCTGTTGGCGAGAGTGAAGGCCGTGCCGATCCCGATTCCAAGCAGCAGGAAGACAAGGGCTGGCAGGTAGCTCTTCAGCATGCCAACCGGGAGGTATAACGCACGCTTGTGCGGGGGGGCTACATAGTGCGGAAGGACACTCGCTGAGCGAATTTCACATGGTCGTCGGGATTGCCGTCCTGGCGACGAATCTGGTGGCCGCGCTTTGGGGTGCGATCGGCTGGGCGCGCAGGGACGCTCGGGCCTCGATCGCGTTCTGGCCGCTGCTGCGAGCGGCCCAGGCGACGGTGGTCGTGCAGGCCGTTCTCGGCCTCCTACTCGTGGCTCGCGGGGCGTCCGCGCCGGACGGCCTCCACATCGCCTACGGCATCACCCCGCTGATCGTCTCGCTGGTGAGCGAGGGCATGCGCGTGGCGGTCGCGCAGCGCGAGCTCGAGGGCGTGGCCGACGTGGACGCGCTCGAGCGGGACGAGCAGGTGACGCTCGCCAAACGGGTGGCGCTCGGCGAGATGGGCGTGATGACGGTCGGCGCCCTGCTGATCCTCACGCTCGCGCTGCGCGCGTTTCAGACCGGCGGATAGCGCAAGATTCGTGAAGCGCCGCCGTTCTCGTAACACTGCCCCCGGCGACACCGCAGGAGATGGTGGACTTCCAGCCTCGTGAGCATGCAATTCGGGCAGACCTTCAGCGGCTCAAGGAGGCGCGCGACTTCGCCGAGCGCGCGGCCGCCGACTTCGGCTTCGACGGGAACGCCTGCTACGACGTGAAGCTCGCGATGAGCGAGGCGGTCACGAACGCGATCCAGCACGGCTCGTCGTCGCCGGACGACCCGATCAAGATCGGCGTCGTCGCCGACGGCGGATCGCTCGTGTTCGAGGTGCTCGACACCGGGCGCTTCGTGCCGCGCGTGATCGCCCGGGGCGGGCTGTCCGAGTCGGGCCGGGGGCTCGAGTTCATCCGCGTGCTGATGGACGAGGTGGACGTGCGTCCCGGCGACGACGGCACGCTCATGCGGTTCGTCAAGCGCCGGGCCTAATACTATGGCGCGCCGTGACGCGTCCGGTCGCCATCGCCACCATTCTCGCCGCCGCCCTGATGGCCGGCTGCGGTGGGCAGATCGAAGTGCCGAAGAGCGACCAGACGGCGCATCACGGCGCTGAGCTGTTCTACGAGCGCTGCTCCGGCTGTCACACCTTCAAGAAGGCGAACGCGTTCGGCTCGAAGCCGCTCGGCCAGCTCCAGGGCGGTGAGCGGACGAACGGCCCGAACTTCGACGTGCGCAAGGTGAACCGCGACGACGCTCTGTTCGCGATCCGCAACGGCGGCTTCTCCGGCCAGATCATGCCCGCCAACGTCGTGACCGGCAAGGACGCCGAAGCCGTGGCCGACTTCCTCGACAAGTACTCGGGGACGAGCGGCGGCACCGACGACGCCACGGCGTCGGGCCAGACCGAGTAGGCCCCGGCGGGGTCGCGATGCTCGACCTCAGGAAGATCCGCGAGGACCCACAGCCCGCGCGTGAGGCGCTGGCCAGGCGCGGCGTGGACCTCGCGCTCCTCGACGAGCTGCTCGAGCTGGACGAGCGCCGGCGCGGCCTGCTGCCCGAGCTCGAGGAGCTGCGCGCTCGCAAGAACCAGGCGAGCAAGCGGATCGGCGAGCTTCAGCGGAGCGGGGAGGACGCCTCCGAGGCGATCGCCGAGGTGAAGGGCGTGTCGGAGCGCGAGAAGCAGCTCGACGAGGAGCTGCGCTCGGTGGAGGAGCGCCGCACCGCCCTGCTCGTGTCACTGCCGAACTTCCCCGACCCGACGGCTCCGGCCGAGGACGAGGTGATCCGCGAGGTCGGCGAGGCCGGCAGGAGCGGGCGCAACCACGTGGAGCTGCTCGGCGACAACCTCGACATGGAGCGCGGCGCGCGCGTGTCCGGCTCGCGCTTCGTGTACCTGAAGGGGCCGCTCGTGCGGCTCGAGCTGGCGCTCGTGCAGTGGGTGCTGTCGTTGGTCGAGGAGCACGGCTTCACGCCCGTGATCCCGCCGGTGCTGGTGCGCGAGCAGGCGCTGTTCGGCACCGGCATGTTCCCGGACACCGAGCAGCAGATCTACTCGGTGCCGGAGGACGAGCTGTATCTGGTCGGCACCTCCGAGGTGCCGCTCGCCTCGCTTCACGCGGGCGAGATCCTGGGCGCCGACGAGCTGCCGGTGCGCTACGCCGGCTTCTCCACCTGCTTCCGGCGCGAGGCGGGCGCCGCCGGCAAGGACACGCAGGGCATGTTCCGCGTGCATCAGTTCGACAAGGTGGAGATGTTCTCGTTCGTCGAGCCGGGCGAATCGGGGGCGGAGCACGAGCGCCTGCTGGCCATCGAGGAGGAGATCCTCCAGGCGCTCGAGATCCCGTACCGCGTGGTGAACATCGCGATGTCCGACCTCGGTGCGCCGGCCGCGAAGAAGTACGACCTCGAGGCCTGGCTGCCCGGGCAGGGGCGCTACCGCGAGCTCACCTCGTGCTCGAACACCACGGACTTCCAGGCGCGCCGGCTCGACGTGCGCTACCGCCCCAAGGAGGGCGAGGGCGTGCGGCAGGTGCACACGCTGAACGGCACGGCGGTGGCGGTGGGCCGCACGATCATCGGGATCGCCGAGAACCACCAGAACGAGGACGGCAGCGTGGACATCCCCGCGGTGCTGCACCGGTTCGGGGCGCCCACGCGCCTGGAGCCGGCGTCGGCCTAAGATCGACGCGGAGTCCTCGGCTCCCCGGAGGGGTGGCAGAGCGGTTGAATGCACCGGCCTTGAAAGCCGGAGGGGGCCTCAGGGTCCCTCGTGGGTTCGAATCCCACCCCCTCCGTCGCCGGCGGCCGAGCGGTGAAGCTCGGCGCCCGGTCGCGTCAGTACGCTAGGCAACCGCCGCGTGATCCCGCCCGAACAGCTCTCCGGCGCCCTCGAGCGCCTGGATCCGAGGGACAGGGAGCTGCTTGCCCTGTCGCTCCGGAGACGAGTGCCCGACGAGGCCCTCGCGCGCGTGTACGACGTGATGCCGCAGGAGGTCGCCCGCCGCCGGGCGGCCGCGATCGAGCGACTGGCCGACGAGCTCGGCGCACAGCGCGGCGAGGACCTCGGCGCGGTGCTCCAGGCGTTGCTCGACGAGGGAAGCTGGCACGCGGCGGAGCTGCCGCCGGAGGCGCTCGAAGCGGCGGAGGCCGTTGAGGTGGCCGAGCTGCGGCCGGAGGCGCTCGACGCCGCGGAGACTCCGGAGGCCGGCGCCGAGCAGGAGCCGGCGGCTGCCGGCTCGCCGGTCGCCGTCGAGCGGGAGGCGCCTGTCGTGCCGGTCAGCAGCGAGCCGGTGCTCGAGATGCTCGCCGCGCGCGAGGGCATTCGCGGACCGAACGGGAAGCGTCCGCAGGCGGAGAGCGGTCGCAGGCGGCGCAGACCGGTCGTGGCCGCGATCCTCGGTGGCTTCGCGGCCGCCGTCATCGGCGGGGCGGCCGCGCTCGTCGGCCTGTCCGAGTGGGGCAACGACACGGGCAGGGCCGCTCAGCCCCCGGACGACGGCACGAAGCACTTCGTGCCCCAGCTCGGCGGTCCGCTCGAGGCGCCGTTCCCGACCGAGCCGGAGCCGATCTCGTGCTCCTCGACCGCGTTCGTCGACGGCAAGACGACGCTCTACCGCGAGCCGGGCGGCAGGGTTCGCATCCGCCTCTCGGCGAAGACCGAGTGGGGCTCGCCGCGGATCTTCGGCGTCGTGCGCCGCCGAGGCGACTGGATCTCCGTCCAGGCCCCTGAGCTGCGCAACAACGAGGCGGCCTGGATGCGGGTCGACCGCGCCCGGCTCGACTGCGTTCGCTGGTCGATGCACGTGGACCTCTCGCGGCGGCGCATGACGGTCGAGCGCGACGGCACCACGGTGCGGAGGTTCGAGATCGCGGTCGGCAGGAAGGGCAACCCGACCCCCAGGGGCCGCTTCACGGTGACCGACAAGCTGCGCGTGTCCGACCCGGGCTCGCCCTACGGCTGCTGCGTTCTCGCCCTGACCGGTCACCAGTCGCGCCTGCCGGCGAGCTGGCCCGGCGGCGACAGGCTGGCCGTGCACGCCACGAAGGAGCTGTCGAGCCTCGGCCGGCCGGCGAGCCTCGGCTGCATGCGCGTAACGTCGACGCAGGCCCGCTGGCTGATCAAGACGATCCCACTCGGCGCACCGCTGTTCGTCAGGGCCTGATCTCACGGACGGGGGCGCCGGTTCGTTCTATGAGCGTGAACCTGCCCCCCTTCCAAGCGCTGCTCGACGCGCACCGTGCGGACGTGTACCGCTTTCTCGTCGCCACGGCCGGCCCGTCGGACGCGGACGACGCCTTCCAGGAGACCTGGATCGCGGCGCTCCGCGCCTACCCGAGCCTGCGTCGCGCCGACAACCTGCGGGCCTGGGTGTTCCGAATCGCGCAGAACAAGTCGATTGACGCCCACCGCGCACGCGGTCGCCGTGCCGTGCCCGTGGCGAGCGTGCCGGAGCGGTCCGAGGCCCTGCCCGACGAGGCCCCGGAGCTGTGGGCCCACGTCCGCGAGCTGCCCGAGAAGCAGCGCACGGCCGTGTACTGCCGCTCCGTGCTCGGCATGCCCTACGAGGAGCTGGCGGTGCTGCTCGAGTCGAGCGAGGAAGCCGCGCGCCGGAACGTGCACGAGGGGCTGAAACGTCTGAGAGAGGAACTGGCTGATGATTGACGTGGAACGGCGACTGAGAGAGGCGGCGCTGGAGCTGCCCGGGGACGCCCCGGCCGTGGCCGAGCGCGCGGACGAGGAGGGACTGCTCGACGTGGCCTACACGTCGGTCGACTCCCCGCTCGGCCCGCTCGTGGTGGCCGCCACGCCGAAGGGGCTCGTGCGCGTGTCGTACTCCGAGTTCCGCGGTGAGGAGGACGTGCTGGAGGAGCTGGCGCGGCGCGTCTCGCCGCGAGTGCTCGAGGCGCCCGCCCGCCTCGACGGCGTGAGGCGCGAGCTGGACGAGTACTTCGACGGCCGGCGCCAGGACTTCGACACCCCGATCGACTGGTCGCACCTCGCCGGCTTCACGCGCGAGGTGCTGCGCGCCACGGCGGCGATCCGCTTCGGCGAGGTCTCGACCTACGCCGGCGTGGCGGAGGCCGCGGGCAGCCCGCGCGCGGTCCGGGCGGCAGGGAACGCACTCGGCGCGAACCCGATGCCGGTGGTCGTGCCATGCCATCGCGTGCTCCGCACGGGCGGCTCCCTCGGCGGCTACACCGGCGGCCTCGAGCGCAAGGAATTCCTACTGCGCCTGGAGGGCATGCTGCTCTAGCATCGGCCCCCCGGAGAGGTGGCCGAGTGGCTGAAGGCACTCGCCTGCTAAGCGAGTATGGGGGGAAACCTCCATCGAGGGTTCGAATCCCTCCCTCTCCGCTCGCGCGCCGTGCCTAGAGGAACCCGTGCAGAAGCTCGAGGAGCGCCTCCGGATTGTCCTCGGGGATGAAGGTGCGTGAGCCCTCGACGAGCTCGAAGCGCCCCTGTGGCAGCAGCTCCGCGAGGCGCCTGCCGTGCTCGCGCGGGAAGAACCTGTCGCCAGCGGCCCACGCCACGAGCGCGGGCTTGTCGAAGCCGCGGAGCAGCTCGGCGGCCGCGAGCGTGTCCCTCGGGTCCGCCGCGCGCAGCATGCGCGCGAAGTCGCGCCGCACGCCGGCGCTGGTGCGCATGCCGGTCAGGTAGGAGTCGACGATCGGGGCCGGGATCGGCCGCTCGGTCGCCCAGCCGTAGGTGAAAGGCAACCGCTGGAGCGAGCGGAGCCGCAGCGCGTGCCCCACGATCCTGAACGAGCCGGGCACCCGCGCCAGCCAGGGCAGGTACGCGACGGCCTTGGGCGGGAAGTTCTCGAAGGCGTCGCACGAGGTGAGCACGAGCCGGCCCACCCGCTCGGGGTGGCGGCCCACCAGCGCCTGTGAGACCGCCCCGCCGGTGTCGTTTGCCACGACGGTGACCTCCGAGAGCTCGAGCGCCTCGAGAAAGTCCGCCACGATGCGCGCCACGCCGACCAGCGACAGGTCCGGCTTACCGTCGAGCGCAATGCCGTGCCCGCCGAGCGGCACGTCGAGCGTGATGCAGCGATACTCGCTCGCCAGCCCCGGCACGACCTTGCGCCACAGGTCGCCATTCACAGCCGCGCCGTGCACGAACACGAGCGGCGGGCCGCTGCCGCGCTCCCGGTACTCGAGCGTCCCGGCCGGCACCCGCACGGTGCGCCGCTCACCCAGGGCATCGCTCACCGCCATGCACGGCCGAGCCTAATGGGGAAACCTCCATCGAGGGTTCGAATCCATCCCTCTCCGCTCAGGTTGTCCGGTTTGCTACATGGACGTCCCGGGCAGGACGCGGCTAAGGGCCGCACCGGGCCAGGCAGGGATACGTCGCGGTGCCAACGACGTAATTGGGGGATCTCCACATGAGGAGACTGACTTGCCTGCCCAGGGGCGGGCTGTTGAGTGGCGTGCTCGTAACCGTCGCGCTTGCGTTGACCGCGAGCCCGGCGATGGCCAAGGAGTTTCAGGTCGACGACGACAAGGCCCAGTGTCGTCATGCCGACTTCACCTCGATACAGGCCGCGGTGACGGCCGCGGGTGCGCGTCCCGGTAGAGACGAGATCGAGGTGTGCCCCGGCCTGTATCAGGAGCAGGTCCGGATCGAAGGACCCTCCCAGGACCGGCTGGTGCTGGAGGCAAAACAGCCCACGAGGCTCCGTCGTGACGTGGCCGCCAACCCCTCGAGGGAGGCGATCATCAAGTTCCCGGCCGTGACGCTTCCCACGAATCCGAGGGCGCTGGTGCTGGTTCGGAATGCGGAGCGGGTCCGCGTCACGGGCTTCAGGATCACGGGTCCGTACGTGTTCTCGGGGTGCGCGGTGGCGCTCGACCGGACCTACGGCGTGAGGGTCGACGGGAACGGCTCGCTCAAGCTCGATCGCAACCGGATCACCGAGATCCGTAACGCCGACCCGGCTCTGCGCGGCTGCCAGAACGGCATCGCAGTGCAGGTCGGCCGGCAGTTCGAGGGTCAGGTCGGCCGGGCCGGGATCTATCGCAACCTGATCGACCTCTACGAGAAGAACGGGCCCACGATTGACAACTCGGGCTCGTTCGCGTGGATTCGCGACAACGCCATCTACGGCGAGGGCCCGACCACGGTCGTCGCCCAGAACGGCATCCAGGTCGGACGCGGAGCCGGGGCGAAGGTCGTCGAGAACCTCGTGGCGGACAACAACTACATCCCGCCCGGCTTCCAGGCCTCGGGGCTGATCCTGTTCGACTACGGCAAGCTCGACGTGGAGGACAACCTGGTGGTCAAGAACGACACCGGCATCTACCTGGACGGCAAGGGCGCCGACGTGGAGCACAACTACTCCAAGGACAATGACGGCGACGGGATGTTCGCGGAGGTGACCTCTTCCGAGAACCGGATCAAGGGCAACCGCATGCGAGACAACGGTGAGCACGACTGCCACGACGACTCGGTCGGCAGCAACACGGCCGGGACGGCGAATTTCTGGATCGGCAACTTCGGCGAAACCCAGAATCGGCCCGGGCTGTGCAAGGACGCGGCGGTGACACCGCCGGTCTTCACGCCCCCGCCGATCATCCTGCCGTAGATCAACACTCGGCGGCGACCCTTCGGGGTCGCCGCCGCCTACGGGCCCGGGGCGGCTGGGTCAAGCGGCGGACGCCGTGCGGCGCGCGACCTCGGCCCGCACGACCGGCGCGACCTCCGTCCCGAGCAGCTCGATCGCGCGCATCGCCTGGGCGTGCGGGAGGTGGCCCACGCTGATCTGCGCGAGGAGAGGACCGTCACCGCGCGCGAGAGGCGGATGCGCTCCGTCCTGACCGCAGCCGCGCCGAGCACGACCTGGTCGGCTAGCTCGATCTCTTCCACGAGATCGCGCATGCGCCTAGCCGGGGTGACCGTGGTCCCGGTAGCCGGGTCCGGACTGAGCTCAGCGAACGTGTAGAGCCCGATTTCCACGCGTCCTTCGAGGTTCGCAGGTCGCCCCCCGACCGCTACCCTTGCACGCCGAGCGCCCGTAGCTCAGCTGGATAGAGCGTCGGTCTACGGAACCGAAGGTCACAGGTTCGAATCCTGTCGGGCGCGCTCAGAGAACTCCAGCGGGCCCCGCAGCGCGGAGCCTCGACATTAGAATCGCGCCGTGCCGTTCACGCTCAGGAACCTCAGGGAGGACCTGGACGATCTCGGGTCCAACTTCGACGGCGCGCCCGACCTGGAGTTCCGCCTCGCGACCGGGGCGCTCGGGCTCGAGCGGTCCGGTCTCAGCTATCAGCGCATCCCGCCCGGCTATCGCTTCCCGTACGGCCACACTCATCGGGAGCAGGAGGAGCTGTATGTGGTCGTGCGCGGGAGCGGGAGGATGAAGCTCGACGAAGAGATCGTCGAGGTCGAGGAGTACGACGTGGTGCGCGTCCCGCCCGGCACGTGGCGAGGCTACGAGGCGGGGCCGGAGGGCCTCGAGATCCTCGTATTCGGTGCGCCCAACCTCGGCGACAATCCGCGCGACGACGTGGAGGGTCGGCGCGACTGGTGGGCGGACTAGCGCCGCGATGCTCGAGCTCCAGCTCACGCGCTCGAAGGAGGACAAGCGGCGGCTCGACCTAGCCGGGGTCGGCAGCGTGCGCTTCGAGAACCTCTGGGGCACGAAGCTGCGGCTCACGGCACCCGGTCAAGGCGAGTGGCGCGTCGTGCGCAGCCGCCGCGGCGTCGCGGTGTCGGACGCGGCCGGGACGACGGTCGCCGCCTTTGTGGGCGACGGCGTCGAGTCCGGCGACGTCGCGGTCGAGATCACGACGCCGCACCAAGGCCTGCTCGGCCGCCGCCCTTCGTTCCTCCTGCTACACGGCGAGCGCGAGCTTGCTCGGGTCGACCCGTCGGTCTGGAGCGAGAAGCCGCTCGCGATCACCGTCCTGGACGAGGACTTCGTGGCACGCCATCCGCTCCTGTTCCTGCTCGCGCTCTACCGCGCCCAGCTCGTCGCCGCATCGCGCCAGGCGGCCGCTGCGGCGGGCGTGGTCACCTGACGGGCCACGCGGTGGCCCTCGACCTCTTCGCCGGGATCCGCGTGACCGACTTCGCGGCGGCGCGGGCCTGGTACGAGCGGCTGCTCGGCGCGGAGCCGTCCTTCACGCCGCATGCCACCGAGGCGGTCTGGGAGCTCGCCGAGCATCGCTTCCTGTTCATCGTGGAGGACGCCGAACGGGCCGGTGCGGCCACCCACACGGTCTTCCTCGAGGACCTCGATGCGCGCGTTGCGGAGATCGCCTCGCGCGGCATCGAACCGGACGAATGGGAGACCTATCCCGGCAAGGCGCGCAAGGCGATCTATCGCGACGCCGACGGCAACGAGGTCTCGTTCGGCGGCGCCATCGGCTGAGCGGAGGGGGGCTGCAACGCTCGGTCGCCGGCTGGACATGTGCTCTTGTAGAT
>DASYMP010000267.1:0-2768 GCA_036009005.1 Thermoleophilaceae bacterium
TGGCGACCCAGCTCACCGCGACCGACACCGGCACCGTCGGCATCGGCACGCCGCGCTTCATGGCGCCGGAGGTGTTCGCGGGCGGGGTGGCGTCGGCACGGAGCGACGTGTTCAGCCTCGCTGCGACCGTCTGGAACCTGATCACCGGCGAGCCGCCCGTCTACGCGGACGACACCAAGCTGCACGAGACGTTCCCCGAGGTCACGGCGGAGCTCGAGGAGACGCTGCGCGCCGGGCTCGAGATCATCCCGGAGCGGCGGGTGGCGTCGATCGAGGCCTTTGCGCTGGCCCTCGGTGCCGGGGCACTGGAGCGCGAGGGTGAGTCGCTGGCCCAGTCGCTACAGGAGGCCGACGCGCCCGCAAACCTGATCGAGGCCGTGGTGCGCACCGCTGCCGGCGTGTTCGAGGCCGCGGCGGCGTCGATCGCGCTGATCGACCGCACGACGGGCGAGCTCGTGTTCCAGGCGGCCTGGGGTTCGGGCGCCAACGAGATCGTGGGCGTGCGGCTGCCGCCGGGAGTGGGCATCGCGGGCGCCGTGGTGGCGTCGGGCGACGGCCAGGCCGTGCCGGAGTGCCGCAACGACCCGCGCTTCGCGGCCCAGATCGCAGCCGGCACCGGCTACGTGCCGCACACGATGGTCGTGGTGCCGCTGCGGCGCGGCGGGCAGACGATCGGCGTGCTCTCTGTCCTCGACAGGCGCGACGGCGGCCCCTACGGGCCGAACGACGTGTCGCGCGCGTCGCTGTTCGCGGAGCTCGCGATCGCGGCGCTCGACATCAACCCGGAGATCTTCCTCGGGCTCGGGCAGTCCGGCGTGCGCCCGTCGGTGAGCGGGATCAGCGGCGTGCCCGCGCCGGGCGAGAGCTAGCGCGCCTGCAGTCGGTGAATCCGGACGCCGTCGCGCTCGCTGGTCGCGACCGACCACTCGCGCCGCGCCTGTTCCAGGAATGCCTCCGCCGCCGGCCGGCCCGGGTCGGCGAGCCACACCTCGCCGGCGAGCCGCGGCAGGAGCGACAGCAGTTGCGCCACCGCTGCGCGCTCGTACAGCACGTCGGCCGCGAGCACGAGGTCGAACGGCGCGCGGGCGACGAGCGCGTCGGGGGCGTCCCAGTCGAGCTGCGCGGTCTCCACGGTGAGCCCGTTCTCGTGGGCGTTGCGCTCGGTCATGTGAAGCGCCTCCTCGCTCGCGTCGGTCGCAAGCACGGTGGCACCCGCCCGCGCCGCCGTCACGCTCGGCACCCCGAGCCCGCAGCCGAGCTCGATCACGCGCAGGCCCGCGAGTCGCGCCGACCCTGCCGGCTCCGCGAGCTCCCGGCCGAGCGCCACGCCGCTGCGCCAGAGGACCGACCAGTAGGGCACGAGCGGCGCCCATTCGACCGGTCCGTCGTCGGGCAGCTCAGCAGCCTCGCTGGGCTGGAGCAGGCGCAGCTCGCCGCCCGGGAGCGGCAGCCGCAGGCTCACGAGGGTCATCCATTCCGGGATCGTCACTCTGCAAAGCATGATGGGGTGTCCATCTGCGCGCCCGCCGTTCGTCCTCAAGGCGACCATCCCGCAAGAGAAGGAGGAAGCCATGAAGTACATGCTGCTGATCCACCAGGGCACCACCCCGACGCCGCGTACGCCGGACGAGTGGGAGCGCCTGCCTGAGGACGAGAAGAACGCCGTGTTCGCCGACTACAAGGCGATCAACGAGACCCCGGGCGTGACCCCCGGCGAGCAGATGGAGGACCCCGGCACTGCCACGACGGTTCGCGTGGAGGACGGCAGGACGCTCACCACCGACGGGCCGTTCGTCGCCGTGAAGGAAGCGCTCGGCGGCTACTTCTTCTTCGAGGCCGACGACCTCGACGCCGCGATCGAGCTGGCCGCCCGGGTGCCGGCCGCGCGCATGGGCGGCGCGGTAGAGGTGCGCCCGATCGTGCAGTGGTAGCGCTTCCCCTCGAGCAGGTCTTCCGCGGCGAGTGGGGCCGCGTGCTCGCTCGCCTGATCGGCTTCCTCGGCGACTTCGACCTCGCCGAGGAGGCCACTCAGGAGGCGTTCGCTCTGGCTGCGGAGCGTTGGCCCCGGGAGGGAATGCCCGACAACCCGCGCGCGTGGCTCGTCACGACCGCACGCAACCGCGCCATCGACCGCATCCGCCGCGACCGCACGCTCGAGGCGAAGACGCGCCTGCTCGAGGTGCAGGAGGCCACGGAGGGCTCAGTGGAGGACGACGAGACAATGATCCCCGACGAGCGGCTCGAGCTGGTCTTCACGTGCTGCCATCCGGCGCTGGCGCTCGACGCGCAGGTCGCCCTCACGTTGCGCACGCTGGGCGGGCTTCGGACCGACGAGATCGCGCGCGCGTTCCTCATGCCCGAGCCGACGATGGCGAAGCGGCTCGTGCGTGCCAAGCACAAGATCGCGGCGGCGGGGATCCCGTTTCGAGTCCCGCCGGCGCACCTCTTGCCAGACCGGCTTGCGGCGGTGCTGGCGGTCGTCTACCTGATCTTCAACGAGGGCTACGGCGGGCGCGGCGACCTGGCTGCCGAGGCGATCCGCCTCGGGCGTGCGCTGGCGGAGCTGATGCCGGACGAGCCGGAGGTCCACGGCCTGCTGGCGCTGATGCTGCTGAACGACGCTCGGCGCGAGGCGCGCTTCGCGGGCGGTGAGGTGGTGCTGCTGCGCGATCAGGACCGCTCGTTGTGGGACTCCGGCCAGATCGCACTCGGGCACGCCGCACTCGAGCGAGGGCTCGCGTTGGGCGGGCGCGGCGCCTACGTGCTCC
>DASYMP010000268.1:0-4724 GCA_036009005.1 Thermoleophilaceae bacterium
CGCACGCACAAACGACTCGAAACCGCTGTCCGCCTCCTTCACGAAGCGAACCCGCCCAGCCTCATCCGACGCCGCGACAGCCACCCCGCCGAAGCAAAGCACACCAACCACACACACAAACAACGCGCACAACACACGCGAGCCACAAGACACGAAGGACAGCTCCCTTTCGAAACGCCCGGGAGCCGTTTGACTCCCCCCACGTTTTGATCGGCAGGAACTGCCATGCGCGCTCGATGGATGGGGGACCCATCGAACAAACGTCCAGACGCCCTCTCTTTAAGCTGCCGGGACCATGGAGCCCGCCATCGCGTTCACCGACGTGCGTCTCCTCCCGGAGGACATCGAGGCCGTCGCCGAGACGCTGCGCTCGGGCTGGCTCACGATGGGGCCGCGCACCGAGGCGTTCGAGGAGGCGTTCGCCGCCCAGCTCGGCGCCAGGCACGCCGTGGCGGTGTCGTCGTGCACCGCGGCGCTGCACCTCGCCTACCTGGCGGCCGGGATCGGCCCCGGTGACGAGGTGATCGTGCCCTCGTACACGTTCGCCGCGACCGCGACCGCCGTCCTCTACTGCGGCGGCACGCCCGTCTTCGCCGACATCATCGGGATGCACGACCTATCGCTCGACCCGGAGGACGTGGCCCGGCGGATCGGGCCGCGCACCAAGGCGGTCTCCGTCGTGCACTTCGCCGGCTATGCGGCGCCGGCGGACGCCCTGGCCGAGCTGTGCCGCGAGCACGGGCTCGCGCTGATCGAGGACGTGGCGCACGCTCCGAGCGCTGTTCTCGGTGACAGGAAGCTCGGCAGGTTCGGGCTGGCCGGCGCCTTCTCGCTGTTCTCGAACAAGATCCTCTCTGTCGGCGAGGGCGGCCTCCTCGCGACCGACGACGACCGGGTCGCCGAGCTGGCCCGCTCGCTCCGCTCGCACGCGATGAGCTCGGGGAGCTGGGAGCGGCACACGGGCCGCACCAGCACCTACGACGTGACCGCCCTCGGCTTCAACTACCGGCTGGACGAGCCGCGGGCGGCGCTGGCGCTATCACGCCTGGCGCGACTGGAGGACGACATCGCGCGGCGCCGCGAGCTCGTGCGGGAGTACCGGCGCCGGCTGGGCGGCCGCGACGACCTGACCGTCCCGTTCCGCGACGAGCAGGTGGCGGATTCGAGCTGCTACGTGATGCCGATCATCGTGCGCGACAGCGAGCGCCGGGACGAGGCGCGCCGCCGGCTGCGCGAGGATCACGGCATCCAGACGAGCGTCTTCTACCCAGCCGTTCACGAGTTCACCGCGTACCGCGAGCGCGCCGCGGGCGTGAGCCTCCCGCACACCGAGCGCGCCGCGCGCAGCGAGATCACGATCCCGCTGTATCCGCACATGACCGCCGAGGAACAGGACCGCGTGATCGCGGGGCTCGACGAGGTGCTTGCGGCGTGAGCTGGCGTGTGCCCCTGAGTGACCTGCCCATGCCCGAGGAGGACGTGGCGGCCGTGGTCGAGTGCCTCGAGAGCGGCTGGCTCACGATGGGGCCGCGCACCCAGGCGTTCGAGCGGGCGCTCGAGGAGTACACCGGGGCGCGCAACGTGGTCGTCGTCTCGAGCGGCACGGCAGCGCTCCACCTGGCCTGCCTCGCTGCCGGGCTCGGCCCGGACGACGAGGCGATCGTCCCCTCGTTCACCTTCGTGGCCACCCCGAACGCGATCCGCTACGCCGGAGCGACGCCGGTCTTCTGCGACGTGTCTTCGCCGCTCGACCCCCAGCTCGATCCCGACGACGTGGCACGACGGATCGGGCCGCGCACGAAGGCCGTGCTGGCCGTCCACTTCTGGGGTTATCCGGCCCCGGTGGGCCGTCTCCGCGAGCTCTGCGACGAGCACGGGCTCGTCCTGATCGAGGACGCCGCCGAGGCGATCGGCGGCCTCACCGACACGGGTGGGATGGCCGGGACGGTGGGCGAGCTCGGCTGCCTGTCGTTCTTCTCCAAGAAGCAGCTATGCGTGGGCGAGGGCGGCGCCGTCCTGACGGATGACGTCGCGCTCGCGGACAGGGTGCGCTCCCTGCGCTCGCACGGCATGACGACCGTCACCTGGGATCGCCACCGCGGGCACGCCGAGACCTACGACATCGTCGAGCCGGGCTTCAACTTCCGGATCGACGAGCCGCGAGCCGCGCTGGGCCACTCGCGGCTGGGGCGGCTCGCGGACGACATCGAGGCGCGCCGCGAGGTGGCGCGCGGCTACCGCGCGCGGCTCGCCGGCATGGCCGGCCTCGAGCTTCCGTTCGACGATGCTGCCGTGGACGCCTCCTCGCACTTCGCCTTCCCGGTGCTGGTGGCGGATCGCGCCGCGCGCGACGCGTTCCGCGAGGAGCTTCAGGCGCGCGGGATCCAGACCACCTGGTACCCGGCGGTGCACGGCTTCACGGACTACCGGCGCCTCGCCGGGCAGCTCGAGCTGCCGCACACGGAGGCGGTGGCGGACCGCCACTGCGCGCTGCCGATGGCAGCAACGCTGGGGCCGGCCGAGCTCGACATCGTGGCCGAGGCCGTCGAGCAGGCGCTCGCGGCCGTCGGCCGGCGCGCGGCCTAGACCCGGAACGCCCTGTACGCCGGCGCGGCACGGCCCCGGTGGGCAATCGCACGCACGCGGTAGCGGCCGCGGCGAAGGGCTCGGAAGGAGCGCGCGAAGCTGCCGGAGCGCAGCCGCGCGGAGGCCTCGACGACGTTCCTCCAGCGACCGTCGCCGTAGCGCTGGAGCATGAGCCGGACGGTCCCGTGCGTCGCGGCGGCGCGTCCCGATACGTGCACTGCGCGGACGCGAGGCCGGCGGCGCTCGACCGCGAGCGTGAGGATGCCGGCCGCCGTCGTGGCGCGCGTCCGCCGCGGCGCGGGAGCCGGGCTCTTGCCGCCGCCGGTGGGGGGCGGGGATGCAAGCGGTGGAATCGGCGCCGCCACGAGGTCCGGCGGGCCGTAGACCTCGCCCTCCCAGAGCGACACGCCGTACTGGGTTGCGCGCTCCAGCGCTTGCACGCGCACGTAGCGGGCGTCGCGCAGCGAGAACGTGGTGGTCTTGGCGACCGCTGCCCCGAGGGTGACCTCGGCCGCGGCCTGGAAGTTCTGACCGTCTGTCGAGGTGAGGATGCGATAGCGCGAGGCGTAGGCGTGCTCCCAGCGCAGGCGCACCGCGTCCACGAGCCGTGTCCGGCCGAGGTCCACCTGCCACCACTGGCCATCGCTGTACTCCGAGCTCCAGCGCGTGGTGGCCTTGCCGTCCGTCGCAAGCCCGGGCGCGAAGCCGTCGACGTGCGTGCTGGAAGCCGTGGCGGGACGCCCGACAGCCTTGCTCTGCCCCGCGGGAGCCGGGTCATCCACCGCGGGCGCAGGAGCGGGGGCGGGGGGCGGCTCCGGCGCGGGGCTTGGGGGCGGCTCCGGCGCGGGAGTTGGGGCCGGATCCGGCGCGGGGGTGGGGGCCGGCTCCGGCGCGGGGCTTGGGGGCAGCTCAGGCGCGGGGGCTGGGGGCGGCTCCGGCGCGGGGGCGGGGGCAGGTTCGGGGGATGCTGGCTCCACCGGCTGTGCGTCGGTCAGGATCACCCGTCCGCCCGCGGCCGGGATGGTGGTGGTGGGGCGGGGGGTGTTGTCGGGTGCTTTGGTGGTGGCGCCGAGGTCGAGTGTCTTTGTGGGGTTGCCGGGTTGGTTGAGGAGGGCGTAGCCGTTTTGGAAGTCGCGGCGGAGGAGGCCGTTCCAGTGGTAGCGGGGGCCGGTGGGGGCGCCTAGTTCGACGTTGTAGGCGCTCCACCAGTCGTCGGGGGTGTGGCGGTAGTTGGTGCGGAAGCCGTCTCTGTCTTGGGCTGTCAGGAAGTAGGCGGCGAGGTTGTATTCGGCTGTGTCTTTGGTGTTGGCGTAGGAGTCGTAGATGACGGCTTTGCCGTGTTGGTGGAGCCAGTCGATGTGCTCGAAGAAGGTCTCGAGGCCGTAGGTGCCTGTGCCTGCGGAGAAGTTGTCCGAGACGCCGCGTTCGAGGTCGATGTAGTCGGCGGCGAGCAGCGCGCGCTGGGTGTAGGGGTCGCTGTGGCCGGCGAACCAGAGCGGGTTGTGGGCGATCTCGTGGCCGGGCAGCGCGGCCTTGATCTCGCTGCTGACCTGTTCGACGAACTCGGCCATGTAGCGCCGCCAGTCGGCGTCTGTCATCGGCTGGCCGGTGCGCGGGTCGATCGGGGCGACGTCGTTGCCGTTGCCGTCAGAGACCTTCATCCAGAGGTTGACGTCGTCGATGAAGAGGCCGCGGTAGCCGTTTTTGAGGGTGCGCAGCGCCTCGTCGATCCACCAGCGCCGGAACTCGGGGTTGCCGATGTCGGCGGCGAACTGGGGGCAGCTGCCGCCCTGGCAGCCCCACGGGATGTAGAGCCGCCGGCCCGCGCTGTCGCGCAGCACCCACTTCTGCGCCGGGTCGCTGTCGCCGTAGATCGCGTAGGCGTCGCGGTAGCTCCACGCGTTCGGATACCAGTCCGTGCGCGAGTCGAAAAACGGGGCGTAGGTCTTCTGGCGAAAGAAATGCGCGCGCATCCACGCCTGCTGCTCAACAGACGGCGCACGCACAAACGACTCGAAACCGCTGTCCGCCTCCTTCACGAAGCGAACCCGCCCAGCCTCATCCGACGCCGCGACAGCCACCCCGCCGAAGCAAAGCACACCAACCACACACACAAACAACGCGCACAACACACGCGA
>DASYMP010000269.1:0-10409 GCA_036009005.1 Thermoleophilaceae bacterium
CGCACGCACAAACGACTCGAAACCGCTGTCCGCCTCCTTCACGAAGCGAACCCGCCCAGCCTCATCCGACGCCGCGACAGCCACCCCGCCGAAGCAAAGCACACCAACCACACACACAAACAACGCGCACAACACACGCGACGCACAAGACACGCGAGAGTTCCTTTCGGCAGCTGGGCCGTCTTCACCCGAAGACCCCTGGCTTTGCGCCCCCGCCTCACGACGGGTTTGCCCTTGTCGTGGACGCGAGCGCGTCCCTCACCGTTCATGTCGGTTCGTGCGCTGAATCGTGCAGCGAATCGTGCAGAGAAGTGGACGGATGTCCCTGAAAAAGCGGAGATCCCCGCCGCTGAGCTAAGTACCATCCAGCGCAATGACGCCCGAAGAGAACGTCGACGTTCGCCGCTACCTCGCGGCGATCGGACAGAGCAAGCGTCTGATCCTCCTGATCCTGTTCCTCGTGACTGGAACGGTCGTGGCGATCTCGCTCATCCTCCCCGACAAATTCGAGGCCGGGACCTCGATCGTGATCGAGGAGGACGGCTCGGCGCTCGGGAGCACGGATCCCCAGACAACCGTCCGCCGGCTCAACACGACCCGTGAGCTGATCACCTCGAGGACGGTGCTCGAGCAGGCCGCGAGCAAGCTGCCCGGCGAGACCGCGGACTCCCTGGAGGCGAGCGTCACCGCCGAGGTGAATCCCGACGCGGACATCGTCGACGTAACCGCGAGCTCCGAGCGTCCGAGTCGCGCCGCGGCGATCGCCAACACCGTCACCGAGACCTTCCTGGCCGAACGCGCGCGTGACGAGGTGCGCCGCATCACCAGAGCTCGCCAGCAGTTGCAGGACGAGCTCGATCGCCTCCAGACGGTGCCCGGGACGCAGGCTCAGACCGCGGCGCTGCGCGACCGCATCAGCCAGCTCAGCGTGCAGGAGCTCGGCGCGGGCACCGACATGCAGGTCGTCGGCAAGGCCGAGCCGCCGTCTTCGCCGAGCTCGCCCCGTCCCTTCCGGAACGCCGTGCTCGCGGCCTTCGGCGCCCTCTTCCTCGGACTCCTGATCGCCCTGGGACGCGATCAGCTGTCCCCCCGCGTGCGGAGCCCGCGCGAGCTTGGCCGCCTCCTCGACCTGCGCGTGCTCGCCGGCGTGCCCTACATCCGCGGGTCACGGCGTCGCGCGCGGCGGCTCATGACCGGAGCAGAGGCCGAGGCCTACCAGACCCTGCGGGCCGCGCTGGAGGTATCCGTGCCGCCGGAGCGCGGCCGCACGATCCTCGTGACGGGCGCTGTGCATGGCGAGGGCAAGACCACGGTTACGTGGCGCCTCGGGAACGGACTGGCCCGCGCCGGCCACCGCACCCTGCTCCTGTCGGCGGACCTGCGCGTCCCGCGCCTGCACATGCTCGCCCAGTCGTACGGCGAGATCGGGGTGGGGGACCTGCTGGTCGCGATGGACCTCGAGGGCGACACCCTCGAGCCGGACCTGATCAGGCAGGCGACCTTCGAGGTGCTGCCCGCCGGGTCGGGAATGCGCGGCGAGGGATGCCTCCACGTGATCGCCACCGGCGCCGAGTACAAGGATCCTGGCAGCCTCGTCTCCGGGCCCTCGATGGGGATGCTCCTCAACCAGATCAAGGCCCTCGACTACGACTACATACTCGTGGATGCCCCGCCGCTGCTCGGGATCGCCGACAGCCAGGTGATGGCGCGGCACGTGGACCACATCATCCTCGTGAACCGCCTGGACCGGCTGTCGCTCGACAACGTCGCCGGGCTGCGCGAGATCATCGACGGACTCGACACGCCGATCCTCGGCGTGGTCGTGATCGGCGCGCGCGGCGAGGCCTCGCCGTACTACCTCTCCAGGCGCCCGCCGCTGCTCAGCGAGGCCGAGGCGCCCCGGTAGCGGCTGTGCGCCGCGGATGACCGAGCGGGTCGGCGACGCCCCCCTCGGCGGTGGCGGGGTGGTGGCCCGCAACGCCGCCGCGCGCACCGGCGGCGAGATCGTCGCCAAGCTCGCCTCGGTCGTCTTCTTCGTAGCCGTCGCGCGGGTGCTCGGTGAGCAGAACTTCGGCGACTTCATGTTCGCCGTCTCGTTCACGGCCGTCCTGTTCATCGTGTCGGGCTTCGGCACAGACGAGCTGATGGCCCGCGAGGTCTCGCGGGACCGCGAGCGCGTGCACGCGTACCTGAGCAACGTCGTGGCGGTTAAGGCCGTCATGTCCGTGCTCCTGTTCGGCCTGGCCTACCTGGTCATGGTCGTCGGGGACTACCCGTCGGATGTCCGCGCGGCGGTGTTCCTGGTCGGGCTGGGTGCGTGCCTCGAGAACTTCGGACGCACGTGGGCCGCGGTCTTCCAGGCGTGGGAGCGCATGGAGTTCATCTCCGTGGTGCTGATACTCCAGCGCATCCTCACCGCCGCCGGCGGTGCGATCGCGCTCGCGCTCGGCGGCGGGCTCGTGGACGTCTCGGCCGTGTACGCGGGCGCCACGCTCGTGGGCTTCCTCGTCGGAGTGCTGCTGCTCCGCGGGTTCATCGTCCGCCCGAACTGGAGGATCGACACGTCCCGCTGGGTGCCGATCATCAAGGCGGGCGTGCCGATCGGGCTGCTGACGCTGCTGTTCAGCCTGCTGCTCCGCCTCGATCAGACCCTGATCTCGTACCTGTCCGGCGGCAACAACCGCGAGGTGGGCTTCTATGCGGCGGCGTTCCGGCTCGTGGAGGCGACGCTGTTCGTCTCGTGGTCGTTCTCGCAGGCGATGCTGCCGTGGCTGGCGAGGGGCGAGGACGCAGGCGACCGGGCGATGGCGGACGGCTACGAGATGGGCCAGAAGGCGCTCGCAGCGGTCCTGACGCCGGTCGCCGTGATATTCGTCCTGTTGGCGGATCCGATCGTCACCCTGGTCTACGGCGCCGACTACTCGGAGGCCGTGCCGTCGCTTCAGCTACTTGGCGCCATGACACTCTTCTTCGGGATCAACGGGTTCGCCGCCATGGCGCTGATCGCGCGTGACCGGCCGGGGCTCTTCTCGCGCAGCCTGATCGCGATGATCGTCCTGAACGTGGCGCTGAACGTCATCCTGATCCCGCCCATGGGCGCCACGGGCGCGGCGCTGGCGGCGCTGATATCCGGCGTCGCGCTCGCCGCACTGGCGCAGGTCTTCGTCGGGCGCGCGGTCGGGCGCGTGAATCCGGTGCGCTCGCTCGGCACACCGCTGCTGGCCGGCGCCGCCTCAGCGCTGGCCATCGTCGCCACCGGCCAGCAGCTGGTCGTGAGCGTCGCCGTCGGCTCGCTGGTGTACCTGGTGGCGCTGATCGCCGCCGAGCGCCTGCTCTATCCGGAGGACTTCGCGCGCTTCCGCTCGCTCCTGCGGCACCTGCGTCCCACACCCCCCTCGACCGCCACGCCACGCCCGGAGACCGGTTGAGCAGGCACGCCGTCATCCTCGCGGGCGGCAAGGGCTCGCGCCTGGGGCCGTACACGACCGTCCTGCCGAAGCCGCTCATGCCGCTCGGCGACCGCGCGATCCTCGACATCGTGGTCCGGCAGCTGCGCGACAACGGGTTCGGGCCACTGACGATCGCCGTCGGCTATCTCGCGCACATCATCCGGGCGGTCCTCGGCGACGGCGACAGCCACGGGGTGGAGATCCGCTACCACGTGGAGGAGCAGCCGCTCGGCACCGCCGGGCCGTTCGCGACGATCGAGGGCCTCGACGACAGCAGCTTCCTCGCGATGAACGGCGACATCCTCACGACGCTCGACTACGCGGCCTTCTTCGAGGAGCACGAGCGGTCCGGCAACGCGATGACGATCGCCACCCACACGCGCACGGTGCGCACGGACTACGGCGTCCTGCACGTCGACGGGTCGGCGGGCGGCGCGATCCTGCCGGTGCACGGGTACGACGAGAAGCCCGAGGTCGCCTACACCGTGAGCATGGGGGTGTACGCGCTCGCCCCGGTGGTCATGGAGCACATCCCCGAGGGGCGCTTCGACATCCCGGACCTGGTGCTCGCGCTGATCGCCGCGGGGCTGCCTGTGGGCGCCTACCCGTTCGACGGCTACTGGCTCGACATCGGGCGCCACGACGACTACGAGCAGGCCCTCCAGGACTACGAGGACATCCTGCCGCGCCTGCTGCGGCAGGAGGAGCTGCCCTTCTCGCCGACCGGCCCCGAGGCCGAGGGCGCGGACTAGGCCGGCGTCGAGGTCAGGTTCGAGTAGCGGGCGTCGAACGGGTCGCCGAAGCCGCCAGCCTCCAGCGTCTCGACGATCTCGTCGATGCCGTCCGGCACACGCAGCTCCGGCTCGAAGCCCAGCTCGGCGCGAATCTTCTCGAAGCTGACCTTGTAGTCGCGCGGGTCCTCGTCGCGGTGCACGAAGCTCACGTCCCCGCGGCCAAGGCGCGCGGTGATCAGCTCGACCAGGTCGAGCTTGCGGTAGTTCTCGTCGCTGTGGCCCACGTTGAAGACCGCTCCCGCCACGCGCTCCTCGGGCTGAGCAAGGACCAGGGCGACAGCGCGCCCGGCATCGCGCACGTGGACGTACGGGCGCCAGAAATGCTCGCCGAACACCTCGAGCGGCCGGCTCGCCCAGAGATCGCGGGTGAACTCGTTGACGGTGAGGTCGAAGCGCATGCGCGGCGCGGCGCCGTAGACGGTCGCGAAGCGCAGGCAGGTGGCGTCCACGCCCTCGGGGGCGTCGGACAGGAGCGCCTGCTCGATCCCCACCTTCTGCTCCGCGTACAGCGACACCGGCGCGAGCGTTCCGTTCTCGTCGATGGGAACGGTCGGGTCGGCCATCCTCCCGTAGTTCGAGCACGTCGACGCGAACACGAGCCGGCCGACCCCGAGCGAGGCCACGTCCTGCACGAGCGCCTGGCTGCCGCGCACGTTCACGTCCTGAGACTCGTCGGGGTCGCGCGCGCAGGCCGGGTCGCCGACGATGGCGGCGAGATGTACGACCGCGTCCGCGCCGCTGAGGGCCTCCCGGCGCGCGCCCTCGTCGCGGATATCGCCCTGGATCAGCTGCGCGCCCTGAGCTTCGAGGGCGGCGACGACGTCGTCCTGACCGTGCAGCAGCACGTCGAGGACGCGGACGTCGTGACCCCGAGCCGTGAGCTCCTCGACCACGCACCCGCCGACGTAGCCGGCCCCCCCTGTGACCGTGACCTTCATGGCTCGGTCGGCGCTACTCGGCCCTGTGGAACGGCGCGGCCAGCGTCATCAGCACGATCTTGACGTCGAGCCCGAGCGACCAGTTCTCGATGTAGTGGTTGTCCCACTCCACCCGGTCGCTGAGCGAGGTACGTCCGCGGAGGCCACATACCTGTGCCCAGCCGGTGATGCCCGACTTGACGCGGTGCCTGTCGGTGTAGCGCGCCACCTGGGAGCCGAACAGCTCTGCGTACTGAGGCCGTTCCGGGCGCGGGCCGACCAGGCTCATCTCGCCGCGGAGGACGTTGATGAGCTGGGGCACCTCGTCGAGCGAGCTGGCCCGCATGAAGCTCCCGATCCAGGTGCGCCGATCAGCGCCCTCGACGCCGCCGGGGCCGAGGTCCGGAGGCAGGGCCACGAGCATGGGCTCGCCCTCCTCGTGCTCCGGAAGCCGCATGGTCCGGAACTTAAGCATCTCGAACTCACGCCCGTCGCGGCCGACCCTGCGCTGCCGGAATAGGGCGGGTCCCGGCGAGCTCAGCCGCACGAGCGCGGCAAGGGTGAGCAGCATGGGAAGCAGCGCGAGCAGCAGCACCCCGGCGCCGATCCGGTCGATTGCGTGCTTCACCGCGAACTGCCAGCCCTTGGGATCGATCCAGTGGAGCCCCATGAGCGGAAGGCCGCCGAGGTGCTCCACGGCCACATGCACGTTCACGCTCTCGAACAGGCGCGGCACGAGCGACACCTCGAGGCCGCGCGCCTCGCACTCGCGAACGAGCGGGAGCATCGTGCTGTCTGGCGCGGAGCTGAATCCGAGCACGACGTGCTTGCTGCCGGTTCGGTCGGCGACGGCCGCCAGGTCGTCGAGGCCGCCGAGGACGGGCAGGGAGCGCTCGGGAATCATCTGCTGCGGCGGCGGGTCGGAGTCCAGGTAGCCGACCGGGAGCAGACCGAGACCCGGCTGCGCCATCAGGCGTCGCTCGACTCGCGCGCCGATCTGGCCGGCGCCGACGATCAGCGTGGGCTTGGCGACTATCCGCGCCAGGCGCGCCTGGTGCTGCGCCCACCACAGGAGCAGCCGGCCGCCGACGAGGTAGATCGTGCCGAAGAACCAGGCTCGCGCGATCAGCCGAGCGGGATCGATGCCCGGCGCGAACAGGTCCGCCGCGGCTATAAGCGAGATCGCGGCGAGCGAGGTGGCGCCGACAAGCTGTGCGAGCCCGTCGATCGCGCGCACCTGCACGGTGTCCCCGTACATGCGCCAGAGCGAGAGGAACAGGATCGTCAGAGGCGGCATGACCCACACGGTCGAGCCGCCCTGGGCGAGGTCCGCGCCCGCGGCCGCGGCGCCCACGAGGGCCGCCGCAAGGCCCAGCGCGAGCATTCCGAAGTCGACCCCGAGACGCAGCAGCGCCCACGGATGCCCCTGAAGGAGCCGTGCGAGGAGAGGCCGCGGCAGCGGCTCCTGCCCGGCGCCGACCGGCGCAAGCGTCGGCGCGCTTACCGGCAGCACATCCTGTAGTTGGCGGTCGATCATCGCAATCTCATCCGTGAGCGCTGACCGAGCTCGCGCTGGTCAAGTCAGTGTGCCCCCCCGCAGGGAAACGGCTTGGTTACGCCGAGCGCGTTCCCGGAGCGATCCGGCGCATCGCAATGCCGGCTCCCAAGAGGAGAAGGCCGCCACCGGCCACCAGTGCGATGTCAAGGCCCGTGAACGGAAGGCTGCCACTGGCATCGTCCGCACTATCCACCTGCCCCTGCACCTGTCCCGCGAGGTTGAGGTAGGGATCGCTCGAGCCCTGCGCCATGGCGGAACCCGTGATGCTCATCGTCATGGCCAACAGAACCACGAGGAAAATAAGTTTCTTCATCCCATCCTTCATCTTTGGTCGGAGGCGTCCCGCCGCCGGGACCTACCAGGTTTTAATACCACGCTTTTCCCCTGCTCGCCACGCCCAAACTGCTTCTGAGAGACTTATGGCGCGTCGCTCTGGCGGAGCCGGGCTCGCTTGAGCAGGCGTGCGTTGACAGTAGCGGGGTTGAGGCGGCGTCCGCGCCGCGCGGCACGAAGGGCGTCTTGGACGATCTCGTCCCTTGGCGTGAGCGCATCAGCGCGCGCGAGATAGGCGGCCGAGCGGTCTCGCTCGCCCTGAGCCGAGGCGATCAGGCCCAGCTCCAACCATGCGTAGTTGTCGTACGGCTCACGCGAGCGTGCCTCCTCGAATTCGCGCTCGGCGCGGGCCAGGTCGCGCGTCCGAAGGGCGATCGTGCCGGCCGTGAGGTTCGCTCGGGCCGCGAGCGGGTTCAGGGCAGCGGCCCGGTCCAGGAGGTCGTATGCGGCGGCTCGATCCGTCCTCCAGGTCTTGGTGGCCCTGGAGATGTTCCGCTCGGCGACGGCGGGCAGCGCGAACGAGAGCGCCGCGAGCATGGCCGCGGCGCTCACGGCGATCCGCGCGCGCCCGCTCAGCGACCCGGTTCGCGCCGGGGAACGTGCGCTGCCGAGCGCGCCGGCCAGCGCGAGCATCGCCAGCGCCGGGCCGGCAAGCGCCGGAAGCTCCCAGAACCAGTCCACCGAGCCGTGCAGGAACCAGTACGCGAAGATCGTGAGCGCGGCGCCCGCCGCAGCCCGGGCAGCGGGCGGGGCGCGGCGGATCGTCCGAAGCGCCTGCAACACCAGGCACGCGAGGGCGCCGAACAGGAGCGCGGCGCCCACCAGGCCGGTCTGGGCGAGCACGCCGAGCTCGAGCGAATGCGCGAAGCGCGGCTCCTCGGTGCTCCTTCCGCGTCTCAGGTACTCCGGCTGGAACGCGTCGGCGCCCACGCCTGCAAGGGGGTGCTCCTTCGTGACGTTCCAGGCCACGCGCCATACGTCGTAGCGGTTCGTGCCCGCCGTGCTGAATCGCGACGTGCCCTTCGGGGCGTGAGCCTCGCCCTTCTTGAAGGAGTCCCAGGCGTCGCCCACCCGACCGCCCAGGTCCCCCGTCACGAGCAGCGCGGCGGCCACGAGCACCGCCGCGGCCGCGACGCCGCCCCCCACGAGCCGGCGCGTGCGGAGTGGAGGGCCCGGGCGGGGGGCGAGTCGCCGGTCGGCGAGGCTGCCGGCCAGCCCCAGAACCGTCCCGGCCAGACCGGCGAGCAGCGTCGCGCGAACGGCGTCGGAGAGCTCCGAGTCGAAGCTCCCGGGGTCGAACTGGTCGTGGAGCGCGAGCGCGGCGTCCGCCGCCAGCGCGGTGCATGCCGCGGCGGCCAGGACCACGATCAGCTTTCGCGGTCGCCCGGGCCCGAGCGAGACGAAGCAGAGGAGCGCCAGCGGCAGCGCGAGCGCCCAGCCGCGGCTCTGTCCCATGAGCGACAGCGGCCCAAGCACCGCCGCTCCGCCCAGCGCCAGCGCGCGGACGGCCGCCGGGACCTCCCGCGTGGCCGCGGTCGCGAGGCAGGCGAGCATGCCGATCGCCCACATGGCGACGTTGCCGTTCATGTAGCCGAGCGGCTCCGAGAAGCGGATGTCGTCGAAGTATTCGAGTGGCTGTGCGGCGGCGTCCACGCGCAGCAGCTCCACGACCCCGATCGTCGCGATGCCGAGGCCGAGCAGGCCGAGCAGCACACGCGCCCCGGCGGCGTCGACCCGCCAGAGCGCGAACAGCGCGACCACGGCGAGATACACGAGCGCGCGGCCCGCTCCCTCGAGCGCGAGGCCATCCGATTGGCTCCACAGGATCGACAGGTGGCACCAGGCGGCGTAGGCCG
The DNA here is from genome assembly GCA_036009005.1 of Thermoleophilaceae bacterium. GTDB lineage: Bacteria > Actinomycetota > Thermoleophilia > Solirubrobacterales > Thermoleophilaceae > JACVRW01. The sequence goes on from DASYMP010000269.1 coordinate 8,908, forward strand.
CGAACAACAGCACGGCGACGGCCACCACGCGGCCCGGGCGCGGCCGCTCGGCGGTCAGGAAGGTCAGCAGCAGGAGCGCGGTCAGGAAGACGCCGGCGGCGTACCAGGCCTTCGGGTAATAGCCGCCCTCAGCGGTACCCAGCGCGAGGAAGGTGCCGACCGCCGCAACCTGGCTCGGAAGCGCCGGGCTGCCGCGCAGGAGCTCCGCGACCGCGTCGCTCGGCCGGGACAGCAGGTACCGTCGCGCTTTGGCCATGGTCCTGAAGATTCTCTACTGGCTGGCGGTCATCGTGATCTCACTCGCCCTCGTGGTGGCGCTTATCCTGTTCTTCGAGTCGCGTGACCAGTCGTCGGTCGAGTCCGGCGCCGCGCTTCTGTTCAGCTTTGCTTGACCCGCGGCGGCGCGCGCTTCACGAACCGTGAGAAGACCACGACGCGCTGGGCGGCGCTGTATAGCGGGTGGCACGCGCTCAGTACGAGCCGCTGGTACCCGACCCGGTCGAGCACGGACAGGTCCTGGTCGTCCACGATCTTGGTCCGCTCTACCCGGTAGACGAAGTGGCCGTCCGGCATGTCGATGGAAATGCGGTCGCCGGGCTTCAGCTCGTCGATGCGCCGGAACGGGGCGCCGTAGGTGGTCCTGTGGCCGGCGATGGCGGTCGTGCCGCGCTCGCCGGGCAGGGGCGTTTCCGGGTAGTGCCCGGGGCCCTTGCGGAGGCTGTCCAGGTCGGTGCCCTCCACCACGTAGTCGAACACGCCGATGGCCGGGATCTCGATCCTGGCGATCGAATCGCCCTTCAGCGGCATGCGCCGGATGACTCGTTTGGGCGGGTCGAAGAAGGCCTTCTTCAGGTCTCCCTGCTTCTGCACGGCGACGTAGGCGGACACGGGCTCCTGCCAGAGCATCGTCACGGCGGCGTCGGCGATGAGGAGCGTCCCGCTGACCATCATCACGGAAGCCACAAAACGCAGCACGGCGCGCACCCGGGGCAGTCTAGGGAGCGGCGGATATAGGCTTACCGGCCTCAAATGCCGGAGACAAGGAGAGTCGCAACCCCGTGACGCAGGCCACGACCGCCCCAACCACCCACCAGAAGCTGCTCGCATGGGTCGAGCGCGCGGCGGAGCTCAGCCAGCCCGACGAGATCCACTGGTGCGACGGCTCGGCGGAGGAGTACGACGATCTCGCTCGGCAGCTGGTCGACGCGGGCACGTTCGAGCGTCTCTCGGACGCGAAGCGGCCGAACTCCTATCTCGCGCGCTCCAGTCCGAGCGACGTGGCGCGCGTCGAGGACCGGACCTTCATCTGCTCGGAGAGCGAGGACGACGCGGGTCCGACCAACCACTGGCGCGACCCGGCCGAGATGCGCGAGACGCTCACCGAGCTGTTCCGGGGGTCCATGCGCGGCCGGACGATGTACGTCGTCCCGTTCTCGATGGGGCCGCTTGGCTCGGACAAGTCGCACATCGGAGTCCAGCTGACCGACTCGCCCTACGTGGTG
>DASYMP010000270.1:0-17294 GCA_036009005.1 Thermoleophilaceae bacterium
CTGATCCTTGCGGCGGGCCTCGCACTCCGCGTCTGGAACATCGACTACGGGCTGCCGTTCGTGTACTCGATCGACGAGGGCGCCCATTTCACGAGCCGCGCGGTCGAGATGTTCTGGCAGGACCTCGATCCCGGCTACTACCAGAACCCCTCCGCCTACACGTACTTCGTCTACCTGGTGCTGCGCGTGATGTACGGCCCGCTCGGCTTCGTGTTCCACCTCCCCTTCGGGAACGTCACAGACCAGTTCGACAAGGACCCGACCGAGATCTGGATCGCCGCCCGCACGCTGGCGGCCACGCTCTGCGTGGCCGGCGTGGCGGCCACCTACTGGGCCGCCCGCAGGCTCTGGGGCGTTCGCGAGGGCTTGGTGGCCGCGGCCGTGCTCGCGTTCGCGTTCCTGCCCGTTGCGTACTCGCGCGTTGCGGTGACCGACGTGGGGGCACTGATGGGGATGGCCCTCTCGCTGGGCGGTGCGGTCTACGCCCACGAGCGCGGCCGGCTGCGCGACTTCGCGCTCGCGGGTGCCGCCGCGGGGCTCGCGGTGTCGTTCAAGTACACGGCCGGGCTCGCGCTCCTGCCGCTCGCGATCGCGGCGCTCGCGCGGCTGCGCGTGGACGGCGTGCGCGCGCTGGCCGGGCTCGCTCTCGGCTGCGCTGCCGCCGCGCTCGTGTTCGTCGTCCTCAACCCGTACCTGTTCGGCTCCATCGACGCCTGGTGGAGCGACCTCCGCGACCAGGCCCAGGTGGCCGCGGACCAGCCAAAGCCCGGACAGGAATCGGGCGGGCTCTCCTACTACCTCGACAGCCTCACCTGGGGACTCGGCTGGGCCGCCGCCCTCGCCGCGCTGGCGGGCGCGGCGCTCGCGCTCCGTCGCGATCTCGTGCGCGGCCTGATGCTGATCGCGGTGCCGGTGGCGCTGTTCGTCTACCTGAGCACGCAGTCGCGTTACTTCGGCCGCTGGCTCCTCCCGGCCTACCCCGCGCTCGCGATGCTCGCGGCCGCCGCGATCGGCCAGCTGGCGGACCTGGCGGCGCGCTGGCGGAGCCCCAAATCGAAAGAGGACAGTCCTGCCTGGTGGTCCTATACGACCACCTATCCAGGACCGTCGACCCGGGGCGCGGTTGTTGCTGCGCTCCTCACGGCGGCGGTTTTGGTCCAGCCGCTTGCCGCCGATGTCCGCAGCGCGCGGGTGCTCGGGCGCGACGATACGCGCCAGCAGGCGCGTGACTGGCTCGAGGCGCACTATCCGCCCGAGCTGCGGGCCGCGGTCGAGCCGGCGGTGCCGGGGCGGTGGTTCCGCTCGAATCCCGAGGGCGACCCGCCCAGCTGGCTCACGCGCTGCGAGCGGAGGACGGGCTGGACCGAACCGGGCTGGTCATACGTGGACGCCGGCGGACAGCGCCTCTGTGCCCAGTACAAGCCCGGGCTCGTGGCGCGGCCGGACGGCGGCATCAGGGCGTCGGCCTACCACGCGGTGCTCGGCCCGGAGGTGATCGACGACTACCGGCTCTACGGCTACTGCCTCGTCCTGACCGCCGACGTGGTCCGCGACCGCGCCCTCCGGACCGGCGACCGTGACGCCCGCGCCTACTACGCGCGACTGGACCGCGAGGCACGGGTCGTGAAGACGTTCAGCCCCTACGACACCGGCGCCGAGCCGGTCCCGTTCAACTTCGACCTCTCCTACAACTACTACCCGACCGAGTACAACCGGCCGGGACCGACCGTGAGGGTCTACAGGCTGAACGACTGCCGCCAGGCCACCGGCCCGCCGATCGTCCGCATCCCGCGTGCGCGGGAGCCGGCGCCCTTCTAGCCGAAGGCGCCGAGCTCGCGCAGCGAGTAGTGCTTGAAGTGGCCGTACTTCGTGCCCCTGGGCGCGGCCTCCCAGTCGGTCGCGTAGCGCGCGTACATCAGGCCGCGGGCGGCCCACCAAGTGCCCACCGGCAGCGGACCGCCGTTGCACGAGCCGGCCGAGTAGCCGGGGCGGTTGATGTACATGTACGCGTCCACCAGCGGGTCCGAGGTGGCCGTCGTGGGAGCCGGGCCGAGACCACGCAGGCCCGGGTGGCACCACACGTTGATGGTGCGCCACTTGTGCTGGGCCCTGTTCAGCCACCTGCGGTAGTGGAGCGGCCCGCGGCCGTTGTACGACGTGTTGATGATGAAGTGCTTCCCGCCCACCATCCGGGAGATCTGACGCCCGTGCAGGATGTTGTTGCGGGTCCAGTCGTGGTGGGTCACGTTCAGCATGAAGCCGCGGACCTTGCTGATGCCGATGTAGCGCAGCTGCTTCGCGGTGCGCGTGGCGGCCTCCCAGTCGGAGGCACCGGCCTCGAGGTAGATCGTCGCGTTCGGCAGCTGTGACAGCACGTTGACGCCGTAGCGCAGCACGTCCAGGCGGTCCTTGCGGCGGTCGTAGGCCAGACAGTCCACCGTGCCGAGCGAGTCCGGCTCGAAGGCGATCACGACGCGCGCGTTGCCGACCGACTGAGCGAAGTCGTCGTACCACTTCATCGTGCGGCGGTCCTCGGCCTTGCCGCCCGCGCGGTAGGTGCCGCTGCAGCCCTTGCCCTGGTGGCGCATGACGACCATCAGCGGCACGCTGCCGGGCTGGTCGCACTGCACGCGGTCGAGATAGCCGCGGATCTTCTTCTGCATGCGCGGGCTCGTGAACTTGCCGAACCAGCGGAAGCGGGGCTCGCGGGCGAGCTTCCAGATCGTGTTGGCGTTGTCCGTCTGGCCGGCGCGCTTCCAGTGCGCCCACTGGATGTAGGCGGGCTCCATGCGGTCCACGAAGAAGCGCTGGCCGAGCAGCGGGTTGGGAAGCGCCGGATCGACGGCCCTCGGATCGATCCCCGCGGGAGCGGTGGGCCAGGCCGGATTGGTCTCGGCCACGCACTTCGCCCAATCCTCGGGGTACTCGCCGCGCGGCCCGGGCGGAACCGACTCCGGCGGGTTGATCATGGCCGGGTCGACGAGCCGCCCCGTCGGGTAGTAGCTCTGCGCGCTCGCCGCGGCGGGGAGCACGATCACGAAGATGAGAGTCAGAAGAAGGAAGCGAGTACGCGACATCACTCACTCCTCATCGGCAGATTCGCCGCTTCTTTGAGCCCCTTCCGCCTCTCCTGGCGCCCAGCTACTCTCCGGCCGCGTGGATACGCGCCTGAGCCGCCGGCGACTGCTGCAGGCCGGCGCCGCCGGTGCCGCGGGCGCCGCGATCCTCCCCGCGGTCGGCTGCAACGACGATGGCAGTGCCTCGGCCGACGGCGGTCAGCTGAACGTGCTCGTCCTGATCATCGACAGCCTCCGGCCCGATCACGTGGGCGTGTACGGCTCTCCGCAGGTCCAGACGCCCAACATCGACGCGCTCGCCGGGCGCGGGCTGCGCTTCAACCGCGCCTTCCCGGAGGCGATGGTCACGGTGCCGGCCCGGCGCTCGATCTTCGGCAGCCGGCGCATCTTCCCGTTCAGGAACTGGAAGCCGAACCCGGAGATCGGCACGAGCCCCGGCTGGCTGCCGATCGACGATCCGCAGAAGACCTTCACCACCGCCCTCCGCGACCACGGCTACTGGACCGCGCAGATCTCGGACAACCCGTTCATCGCGTTCATGAAGGCCTACGAGCCGTTCAGGAAGACGTTCCACGAGTGGCGCACGATCGTCGGGCAGTCCGGCTTCCGCCACAACCCGGAGAACGTCTCGCTGGACGAGGTGAACCACTGGCTGCCCACGTTCATGCGCGACGAGCGCTACGTGCCCGGCATGCGCAAGTACCTGGCGAACACGGGCGAGGGCCGTGACGAGGAGGAGACCTGCGCCGCGCGCGTCTTCAAGGGCGCGCGCGAGCTGCTCGACGACGCGCGCCGCCGCCAGCCGTTCGCGCTGACCGTCGACTGCTTCGACCCCCACGAGCCGTGGAGCACCCCGAAGAAGTACCTCGACATGTACGGCGACAAGGACTACGAGGGCCCCGAGGTGGGCGTGACCCCGTACGGCTTTGCGCGCAACTTCACCCCGGAGCTGCTGCGCCGCGCCCACGCCGCCTACGCGGGCGAGGTCACGATGATGGACCACTGGCTCGGCCACTTCATGGAGCGCTTCCACGAGCTGGAGCTCCACAAGAACACGGTCGTGGTGCTGCTGTCAGACCACGGCTACCTGCTCGGCGAGCGCGGCTACACGGGCAAGGTTCCCTCGCAGCTACACCCAGAGCTCGCCCAGGTGCCGTTCGTGATCGCCCACCCGGACGGGCGCGCGTCCGGCAGCGTAAGCCAGTACTTCGCCTCGACCCACGACGTGGGCCCGACCGTGCTCTCGCTCGTCGGCATCGAGCCGCCGGACTGGATGGGGGGCACGAACCTCGCCGTCACGCTCGACGGCGAGGAGCCCGCCGAGCGGCGCGACTTCCACTACGGCGGCATGTACAACCGCTTCTACATCCGCACCGACGACTGGGTGCTGATCGGCGACAACCAGGGCAACGAGCGCACGCTCTGCGACCTGCGCGTGGACCCGCACGAGTACGACAACGTCGTCAAGGCGAACCCGAAGGTCTCGAAGGAGCTCTACGAGACCATCCTGGACGCCGCCGGCGGCCCGCTGCCCTACTACGAGTAGGCGATCAGCCCCACTCCGGCGACCACCGCGATCGCCCCGGCGAGCCTTCTCGCGTCCACACGCTCGCGCAGGACGACGGCACTGAGGAGCGCCGCGATCACGACGCTCGTCTCCCTCACCGCGGCCACGGGCGCCGCGGGCGCGAGCCGGAACGCAGCGAGGACCATTAGGAACGCCCCGAACGTGGCCGCCGCCGTGAGCGCCGTCCTCGGGCTCACGTCCGGGCGCACCCTCGTTACCGCCGGGTACAGCACGGCGCACGGAGCGACGATGAGCGCGAGGTACGCGATCGGATCCGCCCGCTCGACCCCCTCCGAGTCGACGAGCGTGTAGGCGGCGATCACGAGCCCGATCGCAAGCCCGAACCACACGTCCCTCGTGGGCAGCGCGCGGCGGAGCCCGACGAGCAGCACTCCCGAGGCGACGAGGACGACCCCCACCGCGGCGCCCGCGGAGACGCTCTCGCTCAGCGCGACTGCGCCGAAGACGAGCACCACGACAGGCGCCGAGCCGCGGGCAATCGGATAGACGACGCTGACCTCGCCGCCGTCGTACGCCCGCGCGAGCAGCACGAAATAGGCGAGCTCGAGCGCCGTGGAGGCGCCGATGTACGGCAGCGCCGAGCTCGACACCCCACCGGTGACCAGCGCGAGCGGCGCGAGCATTGCCGCGCCCAATATGAGGAGGCCGGCGGTGGAGCGGCGCGTATCGCGCGAGCCCGCCAGCAGCACGTTCCAGCCCGCGTGGAGGAACGCGGCGCCGAGGGCGAGAGCGACGGCGGACAGGGGCACGCGCCGACGCTATCGCGGCCTACGAGTGGAGCGGCTCCTTCATGGCCTCGGTCTCCGGGGCCTTGATGTAGGGCTGCTTCTCCTCGTTGTCCTTGCCCTCTTCGTGGTACGCGGACTCGGCGTTGATCGACCAGATGTCGTGGTCGGCGCCCGATACGAGGTTGTCCACGGCGCGCATCGCCGTGAGCATCGAGTGGTCCGAGTTGTTGTACCTGTGCAGCCCGTTGCGGCCGACCTGGATGTAGTTGTCGAGCCCGTCGAGCCAGGAGCGGATCGTCGACACGCGCGAGTCGTACTCCGCGTCGTACATCGGGTAGGCCTTCGGGACACGCTCCACGAAGCCGAACTCGAGCTGGTCGCGCCGCGCCAGGCCGAGCTGCTCCAGCTCGCGCATGCCGAGCTGCACCAGCGCGTCGTCGTCGGTCTCCCAGAGCTCGTCGCCGGCGAAGCAGAAGAACTCGAGCCCGACGCACGCCTTCGAGGGGTCCGGCACCATCCACGGGCTCCACGAGCGGAAGTTCTGGATCCGGCCCACGTTCACGTTCGGGTCGTGGATGTAGATCCAGTTGTCGGGGAACAGGTCCTCGCCGTCCAGCACGACCGCGACGGTCAGGAAGTCGCGGTAGCGCATGCCCTTCGCCGCGGCGATCACCTCGGGCCGCGGATGCGGGCTCGCCATGCCCACCGCGTTCCGCAGCGGCAGCGACGAGATCACGGCCGACGGCTCGAACACCTTGTCGCCCACGTGCACGCGCACGCAGCGCTCGCCCTCGAAGTCGAGCTGCGTGACCTTGTGGTTCAGAAGCACCTGGCCGCCGAGCTTCTGGATGTCGTCGGTCATCGTCTCCCACATCTGGCCGGGGCCGTAGCGGGGATAGTTGAACTTCGAGATCAGGCTCGTGACCTTGTTGTCCTTGTTGCCGAAGAACGCGGACCACGCGGCGCGGAAGAAGGACAGGTTCTTGATCCGCTGGGCGGCCCAGTCGGCGCGGATCTCGGACGTCGGAACGCCCCAGACCTTCTCGGTGTAGGACTTGAAGAACTGGTTGAAGAGCCAGCGGCCGAAGCGGTTGGCCACCCACTCCTCGTAGGTGTCCTCCTTGCCCTTCGGCTTGACGGCGGCCCAGAGGTAGGAGAAGAGCGCCTTCGTGAGGTCGATCGGCCCGAGCTTCTTCATCACGTCGGGGCCGCGCAGCGGGTAGTCGAGGAACTTCGCCTTGCCGTGGCGGTCGCGCCAGTAGATGCGCGACATGCGCGGGCGCTCGAGGAAGTCCTCGCGCATGATCTCGTGCCAGAGGTCGTCCACCTCCTTCACCTTCGTGAAGAAGCGGTGCCCGCCGAGGTCGAAGCGGTAGCCGTCGCGCACGGCGGTCTTCGCGATGCCGCCCACCTGGTCCTCGGCCTCCAGCACGATCACCGGAAGGCCCTTCTTGGACAGCAGGTAGCCGGCGGTCAGCCCGGCGGGGCCGCCGCCGAGGATCACGGTCGGCTTCTCGGCCATGTCCGGCCGTGCGAGGTCTGCGGGGGGCTGTGGCTTGGTGTCGTTCTCGTTCATCCGGTCTTCTCGTAGATCACGCCGCGGACCCCGATGCGGGTGGCGCGGCGGTAATGGAGCGGCACGGCCTTGACTCGCTCGAGCCGGGGATCGTGCGCAAGCGCCGCACCCCACTGGGCCGCACGGCGCCTGACGAGCTCCGTCCAGGGCGCATCCCAGTCATCCGCACGTGAGGTCACCGGGTTGACGATGAGGACGCGTCCGCCGCGCGGCAGACTAGCAATCAACGGCTCGAGATTCGCCGATGGGGTCGCGGCCTTGAGCTTGTCGTAGGCGTCGGTCCAATCCATGATCATGTCGTTCTTCGACACGCCCATGGGGTTGCCGAAGCGCAGCTCCGGCGCCCCGCCGAGCTGCTCCAGGTGGTAGGCGAGCAGCGGTCCCTGCTCCGGCTGCATCGACAGCACGAGGTCGCCCCTGTGGAGCTCCGGCACGGCGTCCTTGCGGAGGTCCGAGGCGTTCGACTTGTTCTCGAGCCCGTAGCTCTTCGGGATCGCCCAGACGCCGACGATGATCACGAGCGCGACGAGTCCGAGGTTCCCCGCCCGCGCGAGCCCGAGCGCGCCGAGCAGCAGCATCGGGCCGAGCAGCACGCCGAGGTAGCGCGTGGTCCACGCCGGTGAGACCTGCGACACGATCCAGGCCACGACCAGCGTGCCGAGCACGATCGTGGCCCCCGCCAGGAGCGCGGTGCGCTCCTTGTCGTCCACGCGGCGCGACAGGATCGCGGCGATGCCGGAGCCTCCGGCCAGCACGAGCGAGACGGTCGGCGTGCCGCCGCCGAGCAGCGACTTCGTGATCTGCACCGGCGCGCCGAAGTTCGGCGGGTTCAGCCAGGGCGCCCCGGTGTGCTGCACCTGGTGGAGCAGCGTCGGCAGCCACGGCAGGTAGAGGAGCCCGGCTCCGCCGAAGCCGATCAGCGCGTCGCGCCAGAAGCTCGAGCGCACCTCGGACACGTACCAGCACGGGATCAGCCCGAGCGCCAGCCCCGCGCCGAGGAAGAGGCCCCAGTTGTGCGTGTAGAGCATCCCCGCCTGGAGCAGCATGAAGAGCGGCAGGTAGCGCCGCCGGCCGAACGCGAACACGTGCAGGAAGGCGGCGGTCGCGAGCAGCGACATCACGAGCATGAGCGCGTACATGCGCGTCTCCTGCGCGTACGCCGTGAGGAACGGGTTGACCGCGCAGAGCGCGGCGCAGAAGAGCCCGGCGCGGCGGCCGAAGAGGCTCCAGCCGGCCCAGAGCCCGCCCGGGATGGCGATCAGCGAGATCGCGGCGGAGAGCGCCTGCGTGGCGGCGGGCCCGTCGCCCACGAGGTCCATCCAGACCGACAGCAGCATGTAATAGAGCGGCGGCGAGCCGTCCATCCGCAGGATGCCGGGAATGTCGAACAGCGGCTGCGATGCGATCCCGATCGAGAGCCCCTCGTCCATCCAGAGCGACTCGCCCAGCGAGTTCGTGCGCAGGTAGCCCGACACCAGGAGCAGGCCGAGCACGAGCAGCAGCGGGAACACGAAGCTGTTCGGGAACGAGGCGAGCCGCGGCAGGACTCGTGAACGGGAAGCGATGCTTGCCACCGGGCGATCCTAGTCAGTCCACATCAATGGCCGATGACCTCGACGGGGCGCTTGCCGAGCGACGATCCCGGCGGGGCGGGCGCCGTCGGCGCGTTCGGCCCGGCGGCCGGGCAGGCGCCGCGCTGGTTGCCCTCGGGGGGCACCGTCAGGAGGCGCCACTTGCCCTGCTGGTCGACGAGCCGGTAGCGGTCGTCGGTGGGCTTCGTGACGAGCGGCCCGTCGGGAACAGTGCGCGTGCGGAACGCCACGCCGGGGGGCGGCGTGACCTTCCAGCCCACGTTGATCCCGTGCACGCCGAGCTCGTAGGCCACCATCTGCGTCTGGAAGGGGCCGCTGAACACGCCGCCGCAGGCGAGCAGGCGCTCCTTGCCTCCGTTCGCGTCGATCAGCGCCTTGAGGTCGTGCCAGAGGTAGGCCTCGTGCTCGATGCCGCCCTGCACGCGGCCGGTGTTGTCGGCCTTCGCGACGATCGTGGGCGACGCGATCGCGATGCCGGCCACGAGTGCCACGGCCGCGGCGCGGGCGCCGGCGCGCGCGCTGCCGAGCCGGCGCGTGCCGAGCAGCTCCACGCCCTGGAGCACGCGCACGGCGCCGACACCTCCGAGCACCGACACCGCCGCGGTGGTGACCATCAGGTAGCGCTGGTTGCCCGCGAAGCCGGCCTCGGTCATCACGGCCACGAGCGCGAACCACGCGAAGCCGAGCGCCGCGAGCGCGAGCAGGGCCGCCTCGCCGTGGCGGCGGAACCAGGCCACCGCCGCCACCCCGACCGCCACCACCGTTCCGAGCTCGACCGGCGCGACGGTGCTCTCGGCGAAGCGCTTGAACAGCTCGAGGGCGGGATGCGCCGCGAACGCGGCGCTGCCCGGGTTGGGAGCGTTGGCGCGCGAGCCCGCGCGGAACGGATCGTTCGCGCCCCACCACTCCGGCAGGAACCAGCAGGCCGGCACGAGCACGGCGAACGCGATCAGCCGCTTGCGCAGGTGCGGCTCGTACACCCACAGCCAGAGCCCGTAGAGCCCGAGGAAGGGCCAGGCCTCCGGCCTCAGCATCGCGGCCGCGACGCCGAGGTAGAGCGCGTGGTCGCGCCGTCCGTCGAGATGGCGCTCGAACGCCCACAGCACCACGGCCGCGAGGATCGGCTCGGAGTTGCCGAGCGCGGCGTCGCGCACGTACTTGTTCGAGGAGAGCAGCGCGGCGAACGCGGAGATCCCCGCGAGCGCGCCGTAGACGGATCGATGGCGGCCTGCGGCCGCCTGCGACACCGGTCCACCAGCCAGGCGGCTCGCCATCCGATACGCCATCACGCACCCGAGCAGCCCGCCCGCGCGCGCGACCCACAGCCACAGGTACGGGGCGAGGTCCTGGCCGAACAGCGAGAACGGCGCCGTGAAGAAGATCGGGAACGGCTTCCACGACGGACCGCCCTCGGTCACCAGGTCGAGGTGCACGATCTCGCGGCCCCACAGGATCCACGCCCACGGGTCGTACGTGGGCGTCGACGGGAACAGGAGCGTGAGCGCGGAGATCGCGAGACACCCGGAGATGATCAGCACCATCTGGGTGCCGTGCCGCTCCAGCGCTGCCATCGACGGCCTTACGCCCGTGACGCTTCGAGCCGCGTGGCCGAGCGCAGCCGTGACCAGCCTCCGTAGCGAGTGACGAGTACAACCAGGCCGACGATCGTGATCGGCACGTACAGCACGAAGCGGATCAGGATCACGTAGGAGAGCGCCACCGAGCCGGCCGCCCCGAGCCGGTTCGCGCCCCACGCGACGGCGGCGTCGAAGGTCCCGAGCGATCCGGGCGCCGCGGGCAGCGCCGCGACGAAGTTCGTGAGCGCCACCAGGTAGAGCGCGCCGCTGATGCTGATGTCCATGCTGATGGCGCGGGCGACGCTCCAGTACACGGTCGCCTCGAGCGTCCACAGCACGAACGTGACGGCGAGCAGCACGAGCCCCCAGGGCGCGAGCAGCGCGCGCGGGGCGTCGGCGAGCGGCCGCAGCCAGTTGCGCACGCGCTCGAAGAAGTCATGGCTGCGGAGCACCCAGATCGCGATCGCGCCGGCCACCAGCACGCAGATGCCGAGCGCGGTCACGAGCAGCGGGCGGCGGGTGGGAAGCACCTCGGCCGTGCTGAGCACGCCGTAGACCGTTACGAGGAAGATCGCCATGAGCGCGATCACGTCGAGCAGCCGCTCCGCGACGATCGAGCTGATCACCGTGCGCTTGCTCGCCCCGCAGCGCGGCGCAAGCAGGACCACGCGCAGGGCCTCGCCCGCACGCGCGGGGAGCACGTTGTTGCCCATGTAGCCGACCGTGGTCAGCGCGTAGCAGTCGATCCGCTGGGAGCTCACGCCCGTGTGCTCGAGGATCTGGTGCCAGCGCTCCGCACGAACCAACGTGGCGAGCACGTAGAGCCCGATCGCGGTGGCGATCCAGGCGAGCGCGTCGCCGCCCGTGGGGATGTGCGGCGACTCCTGGTGGCTCGCCCACCAGACGACCGCCGCGAGCGCGACGACCGATACCAAAGCCTGGATGAGCGCGAAGCGACGGTTCATGGCGAAGACGGCGGCGGGCCGGGAAAATCCCGGGCGGACCGTAGCAGTTGCAACTACCCCCGAAGCGGCGTCTTGATACCCGGCTACCCTCCGGCGCTTGCCCAAGTTCGCCCCCCTCCTCGCCTGTCTCGCCATCGCCGCGGTCTGCCCTCTGAGCGCCCACGCCCAGGGCGGCGGCGAGGCGCCTCCGGGCGGCACGCCCCTGCCCCCCGCGCCCGAGCTCAAGGTGGAGCGGCCGGGCGGCAAGCCACTGATCCGCGAGGGGCAGGTGAACCGGCAGCTGCTCGGCGGCACCTGGTACTTCCGCCAGGACGACAGCTTCGTCGGCGAGGACGAGGCCTGGTACGCGCAGGAGGACCTCGGCGGCTGGAGCCCGATCAGCGTGCCGCACAACTGGAACGCCACCGACACGACCGAGAACAAGCCGAACGTGGGCTGGTACCGCAAGGAGTTCACCCTCCCGGCCTCGCCGAAGAAGGCGCGCCACTTCTGGAAGGTGCGCTTCGAGGGCAACAACTACCGCTCGAAGGTGTGGCTGAACGGGAAGCGGCTGGCGTTCTTCACGGGCTACTTCCCGTTCGAGGTCTTCCTGAAGAACCTGAAGAAGGGGCGCAACACGCTTGTCGTCGAGGTGTCCTCGCTGCGCAGCAACTCGGACCTCACGCACTGGCGCCCGGCCGCGTTCAACGGCTTCGGCACGGGCGGCTGGTGGAACTTCGGCGGGATCCTCCGCGAGGTCTACATGCGCCGCGTGGACACGGTCGACGTGGAGGACGTGAACGTGCTGCCGCGCCTGCGGCGCGTGGGCCGCGCGGCGAAGGTCGAGGTGCGCACCGTGCTCCGCAACTTCACGAACCGCGACCGCGACGTGGCGCTCGTCCTGCGCGTGGACGGCCGCCGCATCCAGCTCGATCCGGAGACGGTCCCGGCGCTCGGCCGGCGGGAGCTCAGCACGACGTTCACGCTCGACGAGCCGCGGCTGTGGGCGCCGCGAAAGCCCGAGCTCTACGACATGACCGTGGGCGCGATCACCGGCAACGCGGAGCGCAGCACCTACCGGGTGAGCTTCGGCGTCCGCAAGATCGAGACGCGCCGCGGCGGCGTGATCCTGCTGAACGGCAAGCGGCTCAACCTGCGCGGCGCGAGCCTCCACGAGGACGACGTCCGCGAGGGCGGCGCACTATCGCAGCGCACCCGCACGCTGCTCGTCAACCGGCTGAAGAACCTCGGCGCCACGCTCACGCGCTCGCACTATCCGCTCCACCCCGCGTTCCTCGAGGCGTTCGACCGCGCGGGGATCATGTACTGGGTCGACGCGCCCGTGTACCAGGTGCCGACGGACCTCTGGGAGCGCTCCGGCGTGCAGGCGATGGCGAAGCGCGCCGCGACGCTGACCGTCAAGAACAACGTGAACAACCCGTCGATCCTCACCTGGTCGCTCGCCAACGAGCCCGCCGAGGCGGGGGCGAACCTCGGCAACTACGCACCGGACGTCGTGCGCTACATCCGCGACGCCGCCGCGGCCGTGCGCGAGCTGGACGACACGCGGCTCGTGGGCATGGACCGCCAGTCGCGCATCGGCGAGCCGCTCACCACCGGGGCGCACCAGTACCTCGACGTGCTCGGCGTGAACGAGTACTTCGGCTGGTACCGCTCCGTGATCGAGAACCGGCCCGACCTCCCCTGGTCGACTACGGGCGACCTGAGCGGCTTCCTCGACCAGCTGCACGCGGCGAACCCGGACCTTCCGCTCGTGATCACCGAGTTCGGTGCCGAGGCCACGCGCTACGGCTCGGTCGCCCAGAAGGGCACCTACGAGTTCCAGCGCAAGTACGCGCTCGACCACATCGCCATCCACGGCTCGAAGCCGTTCGTGAACGGCTCGATCTACTGGGCCCTGCGCGACTTCCGCGTGAACCAGACCTGGCAGGGCGGCGCGCCGGCCGAGTACGCCCAGCCGCCCTGGCACAACAAGAGCCTGCTCGAGGAGACGAACCAGCGAAAGCCGGCCTTCCGCGCCGTCGCGAAGCAGTTCCGCCGCACGAAGCCGCTGCGCTAGCCTGCTCCGCCCGTGAAGCGCCCGCTCCTCGCCCTGCCGCTCGTGCTGATCGCTGCCTCAGGCTGCGGCTCGAGCGACGCCGGGCCGAAGGTCGACGAGTCGGACACGCCCGGAGTGGCGCTCGCCTGCCTCGAGCAGAGCGGCATCAAGGCCACGCGCACGGGCGAGAACGACAACCAGCTCGTGCTCGACTCGGGCCAGAAGATCAAGTTCTACCTCACGGCCGCGGAGGCCGAGGCGGCTCAGTTCCAGGGCAAGGGCGAGGGCGCCGAGCAGATCGGGAGCGCGCTCCTGTTCGTGGATCCCGAGACGACGAAGCAGCAGGACGACACCCTGCACGACGTCGAGATCTGCCTAGCCGACCTGTAGCACCTGGACCCGGTTCCGCCCCTTGTGGAAGGCGGACTCGGGGACCATCACCGAGACCAGCTCGCCCGCGTTGCCCACCGCGAGGGTGAACGTGTTGCCGACCGCACGGATCGTGCCGTTCACCGCGACGGCGATGTCGCGCGGGTGGCGGTCCGGGCCGTTCACGCTCGCCACGATGTGCACCGGTACGAAGCCGGACGCCGCGTCCACGTGGTCGAAGTCGCCGGCGTCCGCGAGCGTCACGTCGAGCGGCGCGCCGGCGGCCGAGGCCGGCTGGCCGATCAGCTCCGGGTGCGAGCCGATCGCGTAGATGCGGTCGGGACCGTCGGCGCCGGTGCCGAAGAGGCGATTGTTGCGGTCGATGATCTGCTGCCGCTCGCGCTCGAAGTCGGACGCCGGGATCCGCAGCGTCTCGAACGTGTTGCGGATCTCGAAGCGCAGCTCGTCGCGGTTCTTGACCGTGGCGCTGTAGGCGGACCGTCCGTCCATCTTCACGCGCGGGTCGAGGTTCAGGACGTCGAAGATCGTCGGGAGGATGTCGATCGTCTCGACCCACGAGTTGTTCACCTTGGCGCTGTTCTGGCCGGGCGCCTTGATGAACAGCGGGATCGGCGCGATCTCGCGCGCGGTCTGGCGGCTCAGCCGCCGCCGCTCGCGCGCCTGCGGGAACGCGACGCCGTGGTCGGCGGCCACCACGATCAGCGACTTGTCCCAGAGGCCCTCGGACTTCAGGCGCTTCCAGAGCTGCTGGAGCTCGTAGTCCGCGAAGCCGGTCTGGAGGAAGTGGCGCTGGAGCAGCACGTCGAGCTGGCCCTGGTCCTTGTAGGCCTGGTTCGAGAGCCCGGCGATCGCGTCGTTCGGCTGGCGCCGGTACAGCCGGCCCGACGGGAGGTACTGCCACGGGACATGCGGCATCAGCGTGTGCTTGAAGTTGAGCGCGGGACGCCGCCCCGGGACGATCCGGTCGATCCACTCCTGGAAGCGCGCCGCGCGCCCGCGGTTCAGGTTGGCGCGCGTGTTCACCGCCGAGCCCGCACCGCTCGGCTGCTGCACCTCCGTGGTGTCGCCGCCGCCGAAGTTGCCCCAGTTCTCCGAGACGCTCGCGAGGTTGTTCTCGATGTCGGGCGGCGACACGACGTGTAGCCACACGAGCCCGAGGTCCTCGGCCATCGACGACACGCGCTTTCCATAGCCGTCATCGCCCAGCGTGTCCTTGCAGAGATCGCGCGAGCAGACCGCCGTGGCCTCCTCGTCGACGTTCATCCGATGCGACTTCGCGAACAGCGAGAAGATGCTGTTCGGGTGGTCGGAGGAGATCGGCTGGCGGTCCTTCTCCGGCAGGTTGCCGTCCATGATCGCGGGCTGTGCGCGCTCGGTCGAGTCGTAGACCGTGTACGCGTTCCGGAACCAGGTGGCGTTCCTCGCCAGCTCGCCGAAGCCCGGATAGCGCTTGGCGTCGAGGCGGTCGTGGTCGTCGACGAGCGTGTTGGAGGGCAGCTCGTCCAGCAGCACGACCACGATCGGGGCGCGCGCCACGCCGCCGATCGAGCGCGCCTTGGCCTCGCTGGGGAAGGCCAGCTCGGAGATCTGCCCGCTGAGGAGGAAGAGCAGCAGGAACACGAGCGGCGCGGGCGACAGCACGTTCAGGAACGACCGCACCGGCTCGGCGCGCGCCCAGAGCGCGGCCACGGCCGTGCCCACGGCCACCGCGAGCACGATCAGCACGACGTCGGACGCGCCGATCGACTTCTTCAGCGCCTGCGCGGCGATCAGCGCGATCAGCCCGCCCACGAGCACCACGTGCGCGCCCGTTCGCGCGCGCGGGCCGGCCAGCCCGATCAGCAGCTCGATGGCAAGCAGGAGCGCCGGCGGGAGCACCACGAGCAGCACCGAGAAGCTCACGATGTCGAACCCCGACGAGCCGCGCGCGGCGAAGAACTCGGGGTTGTCCTTCAGCAGGTCGAACAGCGGCTGGGCGACGGCGAAGGTCCAGAGAACCGCCAGGTTCAGGTACGACCAGGCGGCGGACTTCCACCCTCGCTCGGTGCTCATCCCCTCTTGGGACGCGCGTAGTAGAGCACCCGCGTGCCCGACTCGAGCCGCTCGCTGCGCTCCACCTCGAACGCCTCGTTCAGCGTGCGCTCGAAGAAGCCGAGCTCGTAGTCCGGGTGCAGCCCGTCGCGCTTCGGCGCGAGCAGCTGCTTCACCATCGGGTCCTCGCGCGTCGGGAACTCGATGACGAGCGCGCTGCCGAGCGAGGCCAGCCAGTCGATGAACTCCTTGACGGGCACGTTCGCGCTGATCGCGACGTGGTGCACGAGCGCGAGCGCCAGCACCAGGTCGGGCTTGCCGCGGTCCGGCATCGACCTGCGCTCGAGCCCGCGCCAGCCGAGGCCGGGCGACGGGTCGGCGAGGTTCATCGTCAGCGTGAGGATGTCCTCGTTGCCCTCGGAGCGAAGGTCGCGGTAGAGCAGCTCCACCGGTCCCTGGTCAGCGTCGACGGCCACGACCGTCTTCGCGCCCTCGGCGGCGATCCTCGAGTAGCGCCCGTTGTTGCAGCCGATGTCCCAGACGAGCTTCCAGTCGCGGCTCGTGGCCACCTCGCGCACGAAGTCGTCCTTGCGGCGGGCGTCGTCGTCCGTGTAGCTGTTGCGCTCGCCGTACGCGGTCCAGACGCCCTCCGGCGGGCTCCAGTCGAGCCGCTGGACGAGCTTGCGCATCTTGCGCACGTTCGCCACGAGGAGCTCCTTCTTGAAGACGCGCCGGACCTCCGCCTTCACCTGGGCCGGGCGGCCCGCGTAGCGCTCCTCGAGCTTCGCGTGCAGGAAGACGTTGGTGAAGACGCCCTTGCGGAAGCGATCGCGGAACGACATCACGTTGCGCATCTGGAGCGGCGTGATGCCGTCGATCGAGCCGCGCAGCCAGGGGTGGAACGGCACGCTCTTGGCCGACTGGAGGAGCAGCGGATACAGGTAGAGCATGCAGAACTGGCGGTAGCCCACCCAGGGCTCGCCCTCGCGCATGCGCTCGAACGAGCCCACGTCCACGAACGTGGGGCGCGCGCCCTTGAACTGGACGTTGTAGGGCGTCGAGTCCTTCAGCACCATGTCGTGCTCGAGCGACGCCAGCAGCAGGTCGAGCTGGAGGAGCGCCGCGTCCTTCAGCATCGAGAAGGTCCACTCGTACGGATACGAGACGAACGGGATGCGCTCGTGCCGCAGCACCGCGGCGGGCTCGTGCACGAGCAGGCCGGACGCCGCGGCCAGCCCGTCGGTGCGCTCGGTCGGCACCACGCGCTCGCCGTCGAGCAGGCCGGTGGCCTCGAGTGCCTCGAAGTCGCTCAGCCCGTCGGCCGAGAGCGCGCGGAAGACATCGTCGCCGGCGTAGAAGACGCGGCTCTCGGGGTCACGAAAGGACCCAGGCTCGAGGCCTGCGGGCGAGGACGAGGTGGACACGCCCGCGGAAAAGTAGCTAGGCCGCGTCGCCGCTGCGCGCGGTGTCCGGCTGAGGCGCCTCCGGCTCGTCCTTGCGGATGCGGAGGAAGCGCAGGAGGCGGTTCCAGTAGAGCTTCGCGGTAACGGCCACAGCAGCAACTCCACCGGCGATGATCTGCAGGATCATGCTCCCGCTGCCGGGATCCAGATAAGCGAGAACGGTGGTCATTGTGCGGTCGAAACTCCGTTTGCGTCCGGGATAGGAGAAGGGGCAGGCTAGCAGAGGCGCCAGCGGCCTGCGAAAGCACCCGTCCGGGTGTCAATGCGCT
>DASYMP010000271.1:0-19006 GCA_036009005.1 Thermoleophilaceae bacterium
TCGTCAGGAACAGGACCGCGCCGCCGAGCAGCAGCATGCCGCGCACGTCCACCTGCTTGCCGACCGCGCTGAGGTCCCAGGTCTCGGGCCACCAGCGCAGCGCCAGCACGATGCCGAGGATCCCGAAGGGGATGTTGATGAGGAAGATCCAGTGCCAGCTGGCGAGCTCGATCAGCACGCCGCCCAGCACCGGCCCGGCGGCCGACGACACCAGCGCCACGACCGCGATCAGCGCGAGCCCGAAGCCGCGCTGCTGCGGCGGGAAGACGAGGATGGTCATCGCGAACCCGAGCGGCGCGAGGATGCCTGCGCCGATGCCCTGGACCACCCGGAAGATGATCAGCCACTCGATCGACCAGGCGACCGCGCAGAGCGCCGAGCCGACCGTGAAGACGGCGAGCCCGATAACGAAGAAGCGGCGACGCCCGAACTGGTCGGCCAGCCGGCCCATCGAGACCAGCAGCACCGCGAAGACGATGTTGTAGGCGTTGATGACCCAGGTGACGTTGGCGATGTCCGTGGTCATCTCGTCCTGCAGCTCCGGGATCGAGATGTTCACGATCGACACGTCGAGCAGGGACATCGCCCAGCCGATCATCATCACGCCGAAGATGCGCCACTTGTTCGCGTAGAGGAACTCGGTGGAGGGGTTCTGGCGCTCGGTCACGGCTTCGCCACCGACGGCAGCTCGCCGCCCTCGGGCATGCGCCCGTCGAAGAGGAGGTCCTTCTTCGTGACGCCGTCCTCCGGGTGGTCGTTGTCGAACGGGTCGAACTCGTTCGGGATGCCGTCGTCGTCCGTGTCGTCGTTCCCGTGCTCGCGCGGCGGCCGCAGCGCGCCGTCGGGGCCGAACTCGGGCAGCGTGCCGCCGGCCAGCACGAGCGATGCCACCGACAGCTCGGTCAGCTTGCCGGTGTCCTCGTTCGCGATGTTGTCGTAGCGCTTGATGTTGTCCTCGACGTCCTCGTCGTCGTCGAACATCCGCCTGATGATCCGCTCGCGATCGGCCACGACGAGCCAGCGGCGATCGCGGATGATGATCTGCGACCCGACCGCGGTGATCGACTTCTCGCGCTTCGGCAGGTCGTCCTGATCCACGTCGTCGAACAGCGCCGTGAGGTCCTCGCCGTCCATCTTGCCGGGGATCGTCACCCCGAGGAAGGACAGCAGCGTCGGGGCCACGTCGTGCGTGCTGGCGTACCAGTCGACGTCGTCGCCGGCCTTCTGGCCGTTCGGATGGCGGATCAGGAACGGGATCTCGTACGAGAGCCGGTGCGACGTCGGCGCGGCCCGCCCGAGGTAGCCGTGCTCGCCGAGCGCAAGCCCGTGGTCGCCCAGCACGAACACGGCGGTGTCGTCGGGCACCGCGTCCATGAGCTTGCCGAGCTCGTCGTCGACCGCCTCCACGTGTGCCACGTACGCCTCGCGCACGCGGTCGACGTCCTTGT
This sequence comes from Thermoleophilaceae bacterium, assembly GCA_036009005.1. GTDB lineage: Bacteria > Actinomycetota > Thermoleophilia > Solirubrobacterales > Thermoleophilaceae > JACVRW01. The sequence continues at coordinate 1,449 of DASYMP010000271.1, forward strand.
CGGAGAACTGAAGCTCGACGAGGCGGCCGTCGGTGGGCCCGACGCCGTCGTCCTCCACGCGCCCCGGCCGCACGTAGAACGGCGGCGCCGCGTAGGCGTCGACCGGATCGAACGGGTCCACGCCCACGAAGAACGAGCCGGCCCGCTTCACCTGGGCGAGCGCCCTGCGACCCTCGCCGAACGTGCGCCGCGTGGCGTCGGTCAGGCGCGCGAACGACTTGAGCAGCTCCTGGTCGATGCCGGTCGGGAGCGTGTCGCCGGGCGATGCGCCAGCCCCGCCCGCCGGCGGGCGTCGCACATCGGCGAAGCGCGGCCCGGCGAAGAGCGGGTTGTCGGTCACGTAGATCGTCTCGATGCCGGCGTCGCGCGTCCGCTCCATGACGAGCGGCTGGTAGTCCCAGACGGGGTTGAAGCCCGGCACGGAGGGGAAGCCCTCGAGCCGGCGCCAGTCGCGGAACGGGAACGCGCGCATGCCGGTCACGAGCGCGCGGCGCGCCGAGACAGCCGGCATCGTCTCCGGGATCGCGCGGTCGAAGCGCAGCGACCTCTTCGTGAGCTCGTTGAGGTTCGGCGTCTTCGCGGGCGAGCCGCCCTCGAAGGCCTTCACGTGGTCGGCGCGCACGAGCGGCAGGACCACAACCAGCGCGCCGTGACCGCGATCGTCACCGAGCTGGGCGGAGGCGCTCCCGGCCGCGGCGAGCGAACCGAGCACGCCCGCGCCGGCCGCGCTCGCCCCGCCGCGGCGCAGCAGGCTCCTGCGAGTGAGGCTCATCCGCCGAGCACCGGCTTGGCGCCCCTGCGGCTGAACTGCGGCAGCGTGCCGCCGGCCTCCTCGGAGAGGATGCGCCAGTACCTGTCCACGATCTCGGGGTGGTCCGCGGACACGTCGACGAGCTCCTTGGGGTCGTTCCTCTTGTCGTAGAGGCGCTTGCGGAGCCCCGCGCTGTCGGCGAGCAGGAACCAGTCGTGGTCGCCGGCCAGGACGTGGTCGTCGTAGCACGAGGTGAAGTGCGGCCGCGGTGGCGGGTCCTTGCCGTCGAAGATGACCGAGAGGTCCTCGCCGGTCATCATCCCCGGCGCTCGCACGCCCATGAAGGACAGCGCCGTGCGGGCGATGTCGTGGTTCGAGGCGAAGTAGTCGTGCCACTCGCCCGCGAGCTTCCCCTCGGGATGACGGATCATGAACGGCACGTGGTAGATGTGCCACTTGGCCACCGAGCCGTGCTTGCCGACGATGCCGTCCTCGCCCAGCGTCAGCCCGTGGTCGGAGGAGTAGATGACGACCGTGTTGTCGAGCAGCTTCAGGTCGTCCATCCGGGTCATCAGCCTGCCGACCCACTCGTCCATGAAGCTGATCTCCGCCGCGTACAGCTCGCGCACGCGCTCGATCGTCTCGTCGTCCAGGTCCATCTCGATCACCCACGAATAGGGCGTCTCGAAGGGCTGGATCGGGGTGATGCCCTGCGTCTTCTCGATCCCCTTCGGGCCGCCGAACTTGTTCTGGAAGACGCGCGGGGCGTCGAGCGGCTCGTGCGGGTCGAAGCAGTCGACCCCGAGGAAGAACGGACCCTTCTTCTTCAGGTCGTCGACGATGTTGATGCCGGACCTCACGACGCGCGCGGTCGGGTAGTCGTTGTCGCTGTCGCGGTAGATCGAGTTCCAGCCGACCATCGAGCGCAGCCGGCCCACCTCGACCGAGTCGCTCAGCTCCGGCAGCAGGTAGCGCTCGATCGCGCTGCGCGGGGCGGGCCGCTTGAACGGCTTGTTGAGGAAGCGGTAGGCGCCCTGCGAGTAGCTCGGGCGCACGAAGTCGAGCGTGCGGCGGAAGTTCGCGAAGCGCGGGCCGACCAGGAACGGGTTGTCGGTGCAGTAGCCGGTCTCCACGCCGGCCTCGCCCAGGACCTCGGTGACGATCGGCTGGTTGTCCTGGATCGGGATCCAGCCGGGACCGATCGGGAGCCCCTTGGTGGGCACGTAGTTGCGAAACGGGAACGAGCGCACGCCCGTGAGCAGCCCGCGCCGCGCCGGGCCCGTGGGCATGGCCTCGGGAACCGCCACCTTGAACGCGAGCGAGTCCCTGCCGAGCGCGTCGAGGTTCGGCGTGTCCACGAGCCGGCCGTGGGGGTTCCAGTGGCCGATGTAGTCGGCGCGCGTGGAGTCCGTGAAGATCAGGAGGACGTTGGGGGCGTCCTTGCCGTGCGAGGTGGCGGGCTCGAAGTAGTCGTCGCCGCAGGCGGACAGCCCGGCGGCCGCGGCACCCGCGGCGCCGGCGCCAAAGAGCCCCCGACGTGTGAAGCCGTTCCCCGACCGCATCCGGGGCGGCAGGCTAGCTTACGAACCTAAGCGCTAGGACTCAGCGGAGGCGCTTGCTTCCTGCGGCACCTCGATCTCGCGCTTCAGGATCTTGCCGGTCGGGCCCTTCGGCAGCTCGTCCACGAACCAGACCTCGCGCGGGTACTTGTAGGCGGCCACCTGCTCCTTCACGTAGCTCTTCAGCTCGTCCGCGTCGACCGACTCGCCCTGCTTCAGCACCACCGCGGCGCCCACCTCCTCGCCGAGCTCGTCGTGGGGCACGCCCACGACGGCGGCCTCCTGGATCGCGGGATGCTCGTAGAGCACCTCCTCGATCTCGCGCGGGTAGACGTTGTAGCCGCCCCTGATGATCAGGTCCTTCTTGCGGTCGACGATGAAGAAGTAGCCGTCCTCGTCCACCTTGGCCATGTCGCCGGTGCGGAACCAGCCCTCGTCCGTGATCGCCTCCTTGTTGGCGTCCTCACGGTTCCAGTAGCCCTTCATGATGTTGTGGCCGCGGATGACGATCTCGCCGACCTCGCCCTGGTCGACCTCGTTCCCGTCGTCGTCCCAAACCTGCATCTCCACGCCCTCGATCGGCGTGCCGATGGACCCCGGCTTGCGCTCCTTGTCCGGATGGTTGAACGAGGCGACGGGAGAGGTCTCCGAGAGGCCGTAGCCCTCCAGGATGATGCAGCCGAACTTCTCCTCGAAGGCCCGCATGAGCTCCGCCGGCATGGCGGCGCCACCGGACATGCAGGTGCGGAGCGTCGAGCAGTCGGCGCCGTCGGCCGAGTCGCAGTGCAGCATCGCGTTGTACATCGTCGGCACGCCCTGGAAGATCGTCACCTTGTCGCGCGCGATGATCTCGAGCGCCTTCTCGGGGTCGAAGCGCGGCAGCATCGTGACGGTGGCGCCAACGAACACGGCGCTGTTCATCGTGCAGGTCTGCCCGAACGAGTGGAACAGCGGGAGCGCGCCGAGCAGCACGTCCGCGTCGGTGAGCTCGCCGAGGTTCGCGGACACGCCCGCCGAGTTCTTGTGCAGGTTCGAGTGGGTGAGCTCCGCGCCCTTGGGCTGCCCGGTGGTGCCCGACGTGTAGAGGATCACCGCGGTGTCGTCGCCCTCGCGGTCGACCATCTCGGTGTCCGGCTCGTGCTCGGCCACGAGCTTCTCGAACTCGCCCGGCTTCACGAGGATGACCTCGGCGCCTGCCTTCTCCGCTCCCGCCTCTGCGGCCTCGCCGAAGTCGCCCCAGGCGAACAGCAGCTTGGCGCCGGGATCCTCGAGGTAGAACCCCACCTCGCGACCCTTGAGCAGGACGTTCATAGGCACCACGACCGCCCCCGCGCGCAGGATCCCGTAGTAGATGACCGGGAAGTAGGGGACGTTCGGCATCATCAGCCCCACCCGGTCGCCGGGCTCGATGCCCTTCGACTTCAGGAGCGCGGCTATGCGCGCGCTGCCCTCGTCGAGGAGCGCGTAGCTCAGCTCGACGTCATCCAGCTTGAAGGCGGTCTGCTCGCCGTTCTTCTCGGCGCTGTCCGTGAGAATTGTCGCCAGGTTCGCGCTCATGGGCGCAGCGTACCCGGGTCAGGCGTGCGGGACGCCGCCCCGCGCTAGTGCAGGCTCGGCAGCGAGCTCGCCACGTCGCGCGCGACGTCGAAGAGCGGGCCGGGCACTATCCCGAGTGCGATCGTCAGGACGGCGGCGATGACCGCCACCGCGACCACCTCCGGCTGCGCCCAGGCGTCGGCCTCGGGCGACCAGCCCGCCACGGGCTGCACGCGCCGCGGCGGGACGCTCGGCAGCTCCACCTCGTAGCGGCCCATCCACATCACGGCGATCACGCGCAGGTAGTAGGCGAGCGAGAGCACCGACCCCACGACGATCGCGATGCCGAGCCAGGTGTAGTCGCCCGCGACCGAGGCGTCGATCAGGAAGAACTTGCCGATGAAGCCGCCGGTCGCGGGGAAGCCGGCGAGCGAGAGCATGGCGATCGTCATCGGCCAGGCCAGCCAGGGCGAGCTGCGGCCGAGGTCCTCGAACGTGCGGAGGTCGTCGCCGAACTCGGACACGCGCTCGCGCGCCACCACCACGGCGAAGGCGGCCACGTTCATCACGAGATAGACCGCGAGGTAGAAGGCCGTGGCGCGCACGCCGAGCTGGGTGCCCACGACGACGCCCACGAGCAGGTAGCCGGCCTGCGCGACGCTCGACCAGGCGAGCATCCGCTTCAGCGAGCGCTGCGCGAGCGCGCCCACGTTGCCGATCACGATCGTCACGGCGGCGAGCACGGCCAGCGCGGGGCCCCAGTCGAGCTGCGCGAGCCCGAGCGCGTGGTCGAAGAGCCGGATCAGGACCGCGAACGCGGCTGCCTTGGTGGCCACGGCCATGAAGGTGGTGATCGGCGTGGGGGCGCCCTGGTAGACGTCGGGCGTCCACTGGTGGAAGGGCGCCACCGACGCCTTGAAGGCAAGGCCTGTGAGGGCGAGCGCGACGCCCGCGAGCAGGAGCGGGTCGGACGCGCTCAGCTCGTCTCCGGCAAGCGCGGCGTGGATCCCGTCGAACTGCATGGACCCGGTCGCGCCGTAGATGAGAGCGAGGCCGTAGAGCAGCGTCGCGGAGCCCACCGAGCCCACCACCAGGTACTTCAGCCCGGCCTCGAGCGAGACGCGCTGGCGCAGCAGCGTCGAGCACAGCACGTACAGCGGTATCGAGAGCAGCTCGAAGCCGATGAAGAGCGTCATCAGGCTCTCGGCCTCCACGAGCACGACCATGCCGGCGATCGAGCCGAGCAGCAGCGAGTGGTACTCGCCGTGCCCGGCCTCGAGCGCGGCGGTCGAGCGGAGCGACAACGCCACGGTCACCAGGCCGGCGGCGTAGAAGAGCATCGACGCGCCGAGCGCGAGCGCGTCCACGCCGAGGGCGCCCTCGACGATCGGGTCGCGGTTCCCGGGCTCCCAGATCCAGACGCTGAGCCCGGCGGCGATCAGCAGCGCGACCGCGGCCAGCGCCGGCACCACGTTGCAGCGTGCGAAGCGCGAGCGCAGCAGGCCGACCATCAGCACGACGATCGACCCGCCCGCGAGCGCGAACAGCGGCGACAGCTCCTTGTAGTCGATCTTCGGCGCCTGGATCTGCGCGGCGGCGAGCAGCGTGCTCATCGGATCGCCGCCTCCTGCCCGCCCGCCTGGCGCGCCTTCGCGATCGACTGCCCGGTGTCGCGCTCGCTGCGGCTCACCACGAAGTGCGGGTACACGCCGAGCGCGATCACGATCGCGACGAGCGGCACCACCGCGGCCAGGTTCACGCCGTCGATCTCACGCGACTCGACGGCGGGCCCCACGCGGCCGTGCATGGTGCCCTGGTAGAGCCGGATCATGTACACGGCGGCGAGCACGACGCCGATCGACGCCACGAGGCCGTAGACGAGCTGGTCCTCGAACGCCCCGAACAGGATCAGGATCTCGCCGACGAAGTTGCCCGACCCGGGCATCGCGAGCGTGGCCAGTGCGACCACGAGGAAGAGCCCCGCCAGCACGGGCGCCCTGAACGCCATGCCCCCGAGTTCGCGGAGCGACTCGCTCCCGCGCGCGCGCAGCGCGATCGCCCCGACGATCAGGAACAGCGCCACCACGACCAGGCCGTGGTTCAGCATCTGAAGGAGCGCGCCCTGGGCGCCCTTCTCCTCGAAGGCGAAGATCCCAAGGACGATGAAGCCCAGCTGCGCGATCGACGAGTACGCCAGCACCAGCCGGATGTTGTCCTGGGAGAAGGCGAGGATCGACCCGTACAGGATCGAGAAGACCGCCAGGATGATGAACAGCTCCTGCCAGTACTGGGCGCCGTCCGGCATCACCGGCAGCACGATCCGCAGGAAGCCGTAGACGCCGACCTTGGACAGCACGCCGGACAGGAGCGCCAGCACCGGGATCGACGTCGAGCGGTAGGTGTCCGGGACCCAGCCGTGGAGCGGGAACAGCGGCGCCTTCACGAAGAACGCGAGCGCGAACAGGAGCACGATCCAGTTCTGCGAGCCGTCCGGGACGGCCCGCTCCCTCAGGTCCGCGAGCGCGAACGAGAGCTCGCCGCCGTCGGGCGTGGCGAGCACGCCGAGCGCCACCGCGGCCGCGAGCATCAGGAGCGAGCCGGCGAGCGTGTAGATCACGAACTTCGTCGTCGCGCGCACCCGGTCGCCGGTCCCCCAGCCGCCGATCAGGAAGTAGAACGGCACCAGCATCAGGTCGAAGAAGACGATGAAGAGTGCGAGATCCTGCGCCATGAACGCGCCGAGGACGGCTGTCTCGGCCAGGGCGAGGCTGAAGAAGTAGAGGCGCGGCCGGTCCACGTCGGAGAAGGCCGCGACGAGCGTGCACGGCACCCAGGCGATCGCGGTGAGCGCGATCATGAACAGGTTGAGGCCGTCCACGCCGAGCGAGTAGCGGATGCCGAGATCCGAGATCCACGTGTCGTCCGTGATCCACTGGAGCCCGCCGGACGAGTCGAAGTCCACGACCATCGCCACGACGTAGGCGAGCACGGCGACCGTGCCGGCCAGCGCGGCGAAGCGGGCCAGCCCGCGCGGGAGGAACACGCCGACGAGGCCGGCGGCGAGCGGCAGGAACAGCACGATCGACAGGTGGATCGTCACGAGCTGGTGATCAGGAAGTAGAGGGTCAGGCCCGCGGCGCCGAGCAGGAGCAGCAGCGCGTAGGCGCGCAGGTAGCCGGTCTGGATCGCGCGCGCGAACGACGTGCCCACGCGCACGATTCCGGTGGCGCCGCCCACGATCGTGCCCTGCACGAAGTTGTGCTCGATCACGCGGCGGCTGAACGACGCGGCGCCGGTCACGGGGCGTACGAACAGCGAGTCGTAGAGCTCGTCGAAGTACCACTTGTTCCCGAGGAAGCGGTGGGCGCGCGGGAACCGCTCGACCAGCCGCGCGGTCGTCCCCGGCCTGCGCCGGTAGATCCACCAGGCGCCCGCGATGCCGAGCACCGAGATGATGCCGCCGGCGACGAGGCCCAGCACCTCGGAGCCGTTCGTGGGCGCCGTGTCGTGGAAGCGGGAGTCCTGGAAGGTCGGCTCGAGGAACTTCTCGATCACGTCGGTCAGGCCCGGCACCGCGAGGTAGCCGCCCACGATCGCCAGCAGAGCCAGAGGGCCCATCGCCGCCTTCATCGGCCACGCCCGCTCGGCCACATGGTGCTCGGGACCCGGGAAGCCCACGTCGGTGTCCTCGGGCTCGCCCGTCATCGGGTTCATCGGCTCGCCGTGGGCCACGTGGCCGCGCTCGAGCTCGAGCGCCTCGGGCACGGGGTCGCCGAAGAAGACGCGGAAGACCATCCGGAACGAGTAGAAGGCGGTCAGGAACGCCCCGATGTAGCCGAGCACCGCCAGCACGGCATAGAGGCCCCCGCGGTGGAGCCCGAACGCGATGATCTCGTCCTTCGAGAAGAAGCCCGCCGTGAGCGGAAAGCCGGCGAGCGCGAGCGCACCGACGGCGAAGGTCAGGAACGTGAACGGCATCGCGCGCCTGAAGCCGCCCATCCGGTCCATGTCCTGCACCCCGGCCATCGCGCCGATGATCGAGCCGGCGCCCATGAACAGCAGCGCCTTGAAGAACGCGTGCGTCATCAGGTGGAACAGCCCGGCGCCGTACGCGGCGAACGAGACGCCCATCACCATGTAGCCGATCTGCGAGATCGTCGAATACGCGATCACGCGTTTGAGGTCGGTCTGGACGAGCGCCACGGTGCCCGCGAACAGGAGCGTGGCGCAGCCGACGATCGCGCCCACGTCCGCCGCGGTGGGCGCGAGCTCGAACAGCGGGTGCATGCGCGCGATCAGGTAGACGCCGGCCGTGACCATGGTCGCGGCGTGGATCAGGGCCGAGACCGGGGTGGGGCCCTCCATGGCGTCGGGGAGCCAGGTGTGGAGCGGCAGCTGCGCCGACTTCGCGAACGCGCCCACCAGGAGCAGGAGACAGGCGGCCACGAGCGTCCCGTCGTTGCGCCCGAACGAGTCGGAGGCCTGGTCGAACACCGGGAGGAAGTCGACCGAGCCGACCTTGTCGAGGATCAGGAAGGTGGCGATCACTAGGCCCACGTCGCCGATCACGTTGATCACGAACGCCTTGATCCCGGCGGCGACCGCGGTGGTGCGCCGGTACCAGTAGGAGATCAGCAGGTACGAGGCCGCGCCCACGAACGCCCACCCGACGATCAGGATCACGAAGTTCGCCGCGAGGACGAGCAGCAGCATCGAGAAGACGAAGAAGTTGAGGTAGGCGAAGTAGCGCGGGTAGCCGCGGTCGCCCGACATGTAGGCGACCGAGTAGAGGTGGATCAGGAACGACACGCCCGACACCACGAGGCACATGAACAGCGACAGCGGGTCGACCAGGATCGCCAGGTCCACGTGGAGGTCCGAGGTGGCCGCGTAGGTCCAGGCGCTGTCCACGAGCTGGCGCTTCTCCTCGGGCTGGTCGAGCAGGTCGAACAGCGCGCCGATCGCGGACAGGAACGCGAGGAAGATCGCGGCCGTGCCGATCCAGCCGGGCAGGCGGCCCGGCAGCACGCGCCAGCCGAGCGCGATCACGAGCGTCCCGGCGAGCGGGAACGCCAACACGAGCCAGCCGTAGGAGGTGGCGCTCATCCGCGCAGCTGTGACATCTCGTCGATGTCGATCGGGAGCTTGTTGCGGTACATCGCGACGATGATCCCGAGGCCGATCACGACCTCACACGCGGCGATCACCATCACGATCAGCGCGAACACCTGCCCCGCCTCGCCGCCGTGCATGCGCGAGAACGCGACCAGCGCGAGGTTGCCGGCGTTCAGCATCAGCTCGAGGCAGAGCAGCACGACCAGCGGGTTGCGACGCGTGATCACGCCCGCCACGCCGATCGCGAAGATGAAGGCCGAGAGGACGAGGTACCAGGTGATGTCCAAGGCCTAGATCTCCTCCAGCCCGCGGCGACGCCGCGCGAGCACCACGGCTCCCACGGCGGCCACGAGCAGCAGGAACGACGCCGCCTCGAACGGAACCAGGAAGTTCGTGAGGAGCAGCTCGCCGATCTGCCCGGGCGAGCCGAAGCCGGCACCCACGTCCGCGCCACGAGTGTCGAGCGACTGAAGCCCGCTCGAGATGAACGCGATGCAGAGCTCGACGGCCACGGCCAGGGCGAAGATGGGGCCGAACAGCGCCACGCCGCCGCTCTCAGGGCGCAGCGGGTCGTCGGTGCCGCCGATGTAGGCCACCACGAACAGGTAGAGCACCATCACCGCGCCTGCGTAGACCACGACCTGGGCGGCCGCGATGAACTCGGCGTGGAGCAGCAGGAACAACACCGCCAGCCCGAGCAGGTGCCCTACGAGCGAGAGCACGCTGTAGAACGGGTTCTGGAGCAGCACCACGCCGAGCGCGCCGGCGAGCGCGCCGATACCCGCGATGAAGAACAGGACCTGCTCGAACCACATGCCGGCGGCTACTCCCCCTCGCGCCGCAGCGGCGTGTGCTCGGGCGGATCGGCCAGCAGCATCTCCTTCGTGAAGATCAGGTCGCTGCGGCTGTAGTCGGCCAGCTCGTAGTCGTTGCCCATCGTGATCGCGTCGAACGGGCAGGCCAGCTCGCAGTAGCCGCAGAAGATGCAACGGCTGAGGTTGATCTCGTACACGGCGGCGTAGCGCTCGCCGCCCGACACCTGATGCTCGGGCGTGTTCTCGGCCGCGACCACGCGGATGCACTTGGCCGGGCAGGCCGCCGCGCAGAGCGAGCAGCCCACGCACTTCTCGAGCCCGGTGTCCTCGAAGCGGTGCAGCTTGTGGCGGCCGCGGAAGCGCGGGTAGACCGGCGTCTTCTCCTCCGGGTACTGGATCGTGTGGTGGCCCTCGGCCACGCGGCCGAAGGTCGTGCGCAGGCCGCGGAGCGTCTCGCCGAAGGCGCGGTAGGCGCCGCCGAATCCGCCCGGCTCAGGGCCTCGTTCCACCTGCACGACGTCGTTCTCCCATGCGAATGGGCTCATCAGGTCACCACCAGGACGATTGCGGTTCCGAGGACATTGAGGGTCGCCAGCGGAAGCAGGATCTTCCAGCCGAACGACATGAGCTGGTCGTAGCGCAGCCTCGGCAGCGACGCGCGGATCCAGATGAAGAAGATCACGCCGAGCATCAGCTTGAGCAGCATCCAGAGCGGCCCGAGCGCGTCCGGGCCGGGGCCGTGCCAGCCGCCGAGGAAGCAGGCCGCGGCGAGCGCCGAGATGATCACGACCTCGATGTACTCGGCCATGAAGAACGAGCCGAAGCGCATCCCGCCGAACTCCGTGTTGTAGCCCGAGACGATCTCGGCGTCCGCCTCGGGAAGGTCGAACGGCGCGCGTGCGGTCTCGGCGAAGCCGGCCACCAGGAAGATGCAGAAGCCCACGAACTGCGGGATGACGTACCAGATGCCGTCCTGCGATTCGACGATGTCGACGATCGAGAGCGAGCCCGCCGTCATCGCCACGCCGAGCAGCGACAGGCCGAGTGCCACCTCGTACGAGATCAGCTGCGCCGCGGAGCGCATCGCGCCGAGGAACGAGTACTTCGAGCCGGACGCCCAGCCGCCGAGCATCATCCCGTAGAAGGCGAGCGAGCCGAACGCGAAGAAGTAGAGGAGCCCGATCGAGACGTCGATCCCGTACAGGCCGATGTTGCCGCCCCAGGCGTCCTTCGGGCCCCAGGGGATGATCGCGAGCGTGGCGACGGCGGTCACGATCGAGATCACCGGCGCGATGGCCATCATCCAGGGGATCGCCGTCTCCGGGGTGGAGTTCTCCTTGGAGAGGAGCTTCAGCACGTCGGCCAGCGGCTGCATGGCCCCCTTCGGACCCACGCGGTTCGGCCCGATGCGCGACTGGAAGCGGCCGAGCAGCTTGCGCTCGAGCAGCAGGATCATCGGCACGATCTGGAGCACGAAGGCGAAGATCAGGATCGCCTTGACGATCAGGATCCAGGTGGCCTCGAGCCCGCCGTCCATCAGGAGGCCACCGCCTGCGCGCTGCGGAGCTCGACGGGTCCCGCTGCGAGGGACGGAGGCGACAGGAACACGCTGCCCGCCGGCACGCCGGTGCGGATCACGGCCGTGGCGCGCACGCTCCGGCCGCCCGCCACGAGCTCGACCTCCGCGCCGTTCTCGATCTCGAAGCGCCGCGCGTCCTCCACCGACAGCAGGGCCTGCTCGCCCGTGCCGAGGAAGCGCAGCGAGGGCGAGTGCTCCACGGCCGGGCCGCTCCAGAGCGTGGGGGCGCCGGCGAGCACGAGCCCGTCGGCGGGTGCGGGGGGCCGCTCCAGCGAGCTCGTCGAGAGCTCCTCGACGGGCAGCGCGGCCGCGGCGTCGCGGTCCTGCCAGCGCACGCCGTCGCCGCCGATCTCGTCGAGCGTGATCCCGGCATAGAACGGCACGGCCTCGGCGATCAGCTCCGTGACCATCGGTGAGGAGAGCGCGCCGGTGCCGGCGCCGAGCCGCTCGCACAGCTCCACGAGCACGCTCCAGCCGGCCTGCACCTCGCCGTTTCGGCCGAGCGCCTGGCGGAGGCGCTGGAGGCGGCCGTCCGGATGGGTGAGCGTTCCCTCCTTCTCGGCGTAGACCTCGGCGGGGAAGATCACGTCGGCCTGCGCGTCGAGCGCCTCGGATGCGAACTGCGCGAAGGCGATCACTCCGCTGGCGCGAGCGAGCTCGGCCTCCGTTGCGTCCGCCTCGACGAGCAGCATCGCGCCGCGTGCCTCGCCGGGGTTGCCGGCGCTCTCCGCGTCGGCGAGCCCGGGCGCCAGCTGCGGCGAGCAGCCCACCTCGCGCAGCCCGCGACCGTTGGTCTCGGCCGGAATCCCGATCATGCCCGACTCCTCCATGCCGGCGATCCCGAGCGCATCGGCCACGGCCAGGAGCGCCTCACCCGCCTGCGAGCCGCGCTCCCCGCCGAGCACGCGCTCACCGAAGATCACGACGACATCGCCGGCATCGCGGAGCACATCCGCGATCGCCGAGACTGCATCGCCATCGCTTGGAGTGTCGCCGTTCGTCGAGGGGCGGCCGGGGATGAAGCCCTGCTCTGCGCGCGCGCTCCGGGCGAGCTCGTCGAGCGCTCCGGCGTCCGCGCGCGGGGAGCCGAGTGCGGCCGCAAGCGCGGCGAGCGCCGCCTCTCCGGCGCCGGGCGCGAAGCGCAGGGCCACCGAGGCGGCGCCGTCGAGCGTGGAGGGGCGGCTCGAGGCCACCGCGAGCCGGGCGCCGTTGCGGCGCACGGCCTTGCGGACGCGCAGGTCGAGCACCGGCGCCTCGTCGACGAGCTCCGTGTCCAGCACGAGGATCGCATCGGCATGGTCGATGTCGGAAACGCGCGCCGCGAGGTCCACGCGCGCGAGCGCGCGCGCGAGGGACGGGTCGAGACCCGCGCCGCGAGACGACGCCCCGCCCGCGGCGGCCTCGCCCGCGGTGCTCACGTGCGGCGAGCCGAGGGCGTTCCGGAGCAGGTGCTGCACGAGGAAGCCCTCCTCGTTCGTGGCCGCTCCGCCCACGCGCGCGACCGTGTTCTCGCCGGAGCGCTCGAGCAGCGATACGGCCTCGGAGAGCGCGCGCTCCCAGGTCGTCTCGCGCAGGGAGCCGCCGATGCGCGCGAGCGGCTTCGTGATCCGCTCGGGCGAGTGGAACCACTGGTAGCCGAAGCGGCCCTTGTCGCAGAGCCAGCCGTCGTCGACCTCGTCGTTGTCACGCGCGAGCACGCGAAGGACCTTCGTGTCGTCACGTACGGTGAGCTGGACGTTGCACTGCGACGGGCAGAGCGCGCAGACCGTGCCCGACTGCTCGATATCCCAGGGACGCGCGCGGAAGCGGTAGGCGCGCGAGGTGAGCGCGCCCACCGGACACAGCTCGATGATGTTGCCGCTGAACGGAGCGACGTAGGGGCGCCCCTCGTGCGTGCCGACGAACGTGTGGTCGCCGCGGTCGAGGAACACGAGCTGGTGGTCCTCCGCGACCTCCTGCGAGAAGCGCACGCAGCGGTAGCAGAGGATGCAGCGCTCCCGGTCGATCGCCACGAGCGGCGAGAGCTCGAGCGGCTTCTTGAAGTGGCGCTTCGGCTCGATGTAGCGCGAGCGCCCGGCACCCCAGCCGAACGAGATGTCCTGGAGCGGGCACTCGCCGCCCTTGTCGCAGACCGGGCAGTCGAGCGGGTGGTTCACGAGCAGGAACTCGACCACCGCGTTCTGCGCGTGCTTGACCCGGTCGGAGGTGGTGTTCACGACCATGCCGTCGCGCACGGGGGTCGAGCACGAGGTCTGGAGCTTCGGGATGCCCTCGATCTCGACGAGGCACATGCGGCAGGCGCCCACCGGCTGCCCGAGCTTCGGCTCGTAACAGAAGTATGGGATCTCGATGTCGCCCCCCTTGGCGGCGTCCACCAGCATCGCCCCCTCGGGCGCGCGCACCTCCTTGCCGTCGATCTCGAAGGTGATGAAGTTCGGCTCGGGGCGGGCCATCGGCTTAGACGGGTCCCGCTTCCGCCACCGAGGCGAGCTCCGGAGCGCTCAGCGCGTCGAGCTCCTCGAGGTCGCGGCGCGCCCGTGCCGCCTCCATGTGCTGCTCGAACTCCTCGCGGAAGTGCTTCAGCATCGACGAGACGGGCATCGCCATCGAGTCGCCGAGCACGCACAGGCAGTTGCCCATGATGTTGCCCTGGACCTGGTCGAGGATGTCGAGGTCCATCGGCGTGCCCTCGCCCTCGTCCACCCGCTCGAGCATCTTCACGGTCCAGTTCGTGCCCTCGCGGCACGGCACGCACTTCCCGCACGACTCGTGCCGGTAGAACTCGGCCAGCCGCAGCGCGAGCGGCACGAGCGGCTCCGAGTCGTCCACCACGATGATCGCGCCGGAGCCGAGCATCGAGCCGGCCTCGGCCATCGCCTCGAACGTGTAGGGCAGGTCGAGGTGCTCCTTCGTGAGCACCGGCGCGGAGGATCCACCCGGGAAGAAGCACTTGATGTCGCGCCCCTCGGGCGGGCCGCCGGCGAGCCCGTAGATGATCTCCCGCACGGGCATGCCGAGCGCGATCTCGTAGTTGCCGGGCCGCTGCACGTTCCCGGACACCGACACGAGCTTCGTGCCCGTCGAGTTGCCCTCGCCGTTCTGCTTGTACCAGTCGGCGCCGCGCTCGATGATGATCGGCGTGTTGCAGAGCGTCTCGACATTGTTGATCAGCGTCGGGCCCTGGTACAGGCCCTGGTTGGCGGGGAAGGGCGGCTTCAGGCGCGGGTTCCCGCGCTTGCCCTCGAGCGCGTCGAGCAGGCCGGTCTCCTCGCCGCAGATGTAGGCGCCCTTGCCGCGGTGCACGACGAGGTCGAAGCTGTGGTCGGAGTGGAGGATGCGCTCGCCGAGGTAGCCCTTCTCGTATGCCTCGGCCACGGCCGCGTCGAGGATGTCGGCCTGGAGCTCGTACTCGCCGCGGATGAAGATGAAGCCCTTGTTCGCGCCGGCGGCGATCGAGCCGATGATGCAGCCCTCCACCAGCAGGTGCGGGTTCTTCTGCATCAGGAGGCGGTCCTTGAACGTGCCCGGCTCGGACTCGTCGGCGTTGCAGCAGAGGTACTTGTCCATCGCGCCCTTCGGGATGAAGCTCGCCTTCTTGCCCATCGAGAAGCCCGCGCCGCCACGGCCGCGAAGGCCCGACTCCTCGAGCTCGTGCAGCACCGCGTCGGAATCCATCTCGAGCAGCGCCTTGCGCATCGAGCGGTAGCCGCCGAGCCGCTCGTACACCTCCATCGTATGGAGATTCGGCTCGTCGATGTTCGCGAGGATCACGCGCGTCTCGCTCATTCGGCGTCCTCCTCGTCGTCGTTCTCGCGCACGTCGCGCGTGAGCGGGTCGAGCTCCTCGCCCGCGTGGCTCGTTCCGGGTGAGAAGGGCTCCGCGATCGGTGCGGGGCGTGGCGCCGGGCCCGTCGCGGGCGGCGGCTCGAGCCCCTCGCCGCTGGGCCAGGTTCCACCCGCGGGCTCCATCTTCGGGTGCAGCGTAGGCTCGTCGGCCTGTGGCGCGGACGTCGGCACGCGATAGCCCGGGTCCGACAGGCCGCGACCCGGCATCACGGTCTCGCCGGCCTTCAGCTGGCGCACGAACTCGGACGCGTCGTCCGTCGAGAGCGGCCCCACGTAGCGGCCGTCCACCGATGCCATCGGCGCCATGTCGCACGCGCCCAGGCACTCGAACTCGCGCAGGTCCACGTCCTCGAGGCCCTGCGCGCCGGCCTCGCCCGCGATCGCCTCGTACACGCTGCGCGCGTTGCGGAGGTGGCAGGCCACGCTCGTGCACACGTACACGTAGCGGCTGCCGATCGGCGTCGTGCGCAACATGTCGTAGAACGTGGCGACGCTCGAGAGGTACGCGGGTGTGACCTGCATCACCGCGGCCACCTGGCGAAGCGCCTCGGGCGAGCACCAGCCGTGCAGCTTCTGGGCGGCGCCGAGCGCCGGCAGCGTGGCCGAGTGGCGGTCGGGATAGAGACGCATCAGCCGCTCGATCTCGCTGCGCAGGCCGTCCGGCACCTCGACGTCGGCGGGATCCGGGATCGTCGCGGGATCGGCCTCGAGGTCGACCCCCTCGTCCCAGCCGGCGGGGAGCGTCGTGGCGCGGAGCGCCCCCTCGTCGCGGACCTGCTGCATCGCCGTGCCCGAGGTCGCGGGCGGGCCCGCGACGGAGGGATTCTGTTTGTCGCTCACCTGTCCACGCCCCCGAGGATCGGGTCGAGCATCGCGACGCAGGTGATGAAGTCGGCGAGCAGGTGGTCGCGCGCCATCTCGGGCAGCGACTGAAGGTTCACGAAGCTCGGGTCGCGCATGTGCACGCGCGCGGGCTTCGCCGAGCCGTCCGCCAGCACGTAGCAGCCGAGCTCGCCGCGCGGCGACTCGATGGCCGTGTACGCCTCGCCGGGCGGCACGCGGAAGCCCTCGGTCACGAGCTTGAAGTGGTGGATGAGCGCCTCCATCGAGGTGGCGAGCTCGTGGCGCGGCGGCAGCGCGACCTTTCGGTTCGGCGTGATGTACGGCCCCTCGGGAAGCCCGTCGAGTGCCTGCTCGATGATCTTGAGCGACTCGAGCATCTCGTCGATGCGCACGCGGTAGCGGTCGTAGTTGTCGCCGACCGTGCCCACCGGCACGTTGAAGTCGAACCGCTCGTAGCCGGAGTAGGGCATCGCCTTGCGGAGGTCCCACGGATGGCCGGCGGCGCGCAGGAGCGGCCCCGTCACGCCGAGCTCGAGCAGCTTCTCCACGGGCACGATGCCGGTCCCCTTGGTGCGCTGGAGCCAGATCTCGTTGCGGTCGAGCAGGCTCAGGTACTGCGGGATGCGCATGCGCATGGTCTTGATGAAGCCGCGCGTCATCTCCTCGAACCCGGGCGGGATGTCCTCGATCACGCCACCCACCTGGAAGTAGCGCGTGTGGTAGCGCTGGCCACCCGACATCTCGAACAGGTCGAGCACGAGGTCGCGGTCGCGGCAGCCCCACCACAGCATCGTGATCGCGCCGATGTCGAGCGAGCCGGTCGCGAGCCAGAACAGGTGCGAGGAGACGCGGTTCAGCTCCATGTGGATCACCCGCAGCCACTGGGCTCGCTCCGGCACCTCCTCGTCGAGCAGGCGCTCCACGGACATGCAGAACGCCATCGCGTTGAAGTAGTAGGAGAGGTAGTCCATCCGCTCGACGAACGGGATCACCTTCCAGTACTGCTGGTCCTCGCAGCTCTTCTCGATGCCGGTGTGCACGTAGCCGATGATCGGCTTGACGTCGCGCACGATCTCGCCCTCGAGCGTCGTGAGCAGCCGCAGCACGCCGTGGGTGGCCGGGTGGTGCGGGCCGATGTTGATCGTGAGGAGCTCGTCGTGCTCCTCGCCCATCGGCTCCATCGTCACCGAGCGCTCGCGCTCCCGGTAGGGGACGCTGAGCGGCTCGGTCATGGTGCCCCGCCGGTCGTCAGTCATACCAGCGCGGGAGCGTCGGCTCGTTGAACGTGTAGATGACCGGCTCGCCGCCCATCGGGAAGTCGCGTCGCTGCGGGAAGCCCTCGTAGTCCTCCGGCATCAGGATGCGGCGCAGGTCCGGGTGGCCGTCGAAGACCACGCCGAACATGTCGTAGACCTCGCGCTCCTGGAAGTCCGCGGTCGGGTGGAGGTCGACGACGCTCGGCACGTGCGGCTCGTCGATGCCCACGCGCGTGCGCACGTTGAGACGGTCGGCGCG
>DASYMP010000272.1:0-3560 GCA_036009005.1 Thermoleophilaceae bacterium
CAACCGCCGCGAGGACGCGCTCGAGCGCTTCATCGCCCACTTCGAGCAGCAGGGCGAGGCCGAGGAGGAGACGAGCGGCGCCGACCCCACCGAGGGCATGGAGCCCGAGGAGGCGCTCCACTTCCACATCCTGCGCCGCAAGAAGGAGGGCGTGGAGGACTGGATCGACCGCTCGGTCGAGAAGATCGGCGCGGTCCCGACGCTGAACAAGGTGCTGCTGCCGGCGATGAAGGAGGTGGGCGACAAGTTCGGCGCCGGCGAGCTGATCCTGCCGTTTGTGCTCCAGTCGGCCGAGGTGATGAAGCGCGCCGTCGCGCAGCTCGAGAACTACCTCGACAGAATTGAGGGGCACACGAAGGGCAAGGTCGTGATCGCGACCGTGTTCGGCGACGTGCACGACATCGGCAAGTCGCTCGTCAACACGATCCTCACGAACAACGGCTACACGGTGATCGATCTCGGCAAGCAGGTCCCGGTCGACACGATCATCAACGCGGCGATCGAGCACGACGCGGACGCGATCGGCCTCTCGGCGCTGCTCGTCTCCACCTCGAAGCAGATGCCGACGGCGGTCCAGGAGCTGCATGAGCGCGGATTGCCGTTCCCGGTGCTGATCGGCGGCGCGGCGATCAACCGCGACTTCGGCCGGCGGATCCTCTACCCCAAGGGGAAGGAGTCCGACGAGATCTACGAGCCCGGCGTCTACTACTGCAAGGACGCGTTCGCCGGCCTTGCGACGGTCGACCAGCTCGTCGACGCCGACGCGCGCGAGGGCCTCGTCCAGAAGTTCCGCGACGAGGCGCGCACGTTCCGCGAGAAGCCGGTCGTGGTGGACGACTCGCCGCCGGTGACCGACGACTCGGTGCGCTCGGCCACGCGCACGGACGCGCCGATCCCGGACCCGCCCTTCTGGGGCGTGCGCGAGCTCGACCCCGATCTGGACGACGTCTACCCCCACCTCGACCGCCACGTGCTCTTCAAGCTCCACTGGGGCGGGCGCGGCGTGAAGGGCGAGGAGTGGGACCGGCTCCTCTCCGAGGACTTCGAGCCGCGGCTCGAGCGCATGTGGCGTGAGCAGGACTACCTCCACCCGAAGGCGCGCGTGGGCTACTTCCCCTGCAACGCGGACGGCAACGAGCTGGTCGTCTTCGATCCGGAGAACCCGGACGTGGAGCTAGAGCGGCTCAGCTTCCCGCGCCAGCCGAAGCACGACCGCATCTGCCTCGCCGACTTCTTCCGGCCGCTCGACCCCTCCTCCGACGCCCCCCAGCGCGACGTCGTGGCGCTCCAGGGCGTGACGGTCGGTCCCGAGGTCACCGCGCTGATCGAGAAGCTCGAGAAGGACGGCGAGTTCGCCGAGCAGCTGTTCACGC
This sequence comes from Thermoleophilaceae bacterium, assembly GCA_036009005.1. Lineage (GTDB taxonomy): Bacteria > Actinomycetota > Thermoleophilia > Solirubrobacterales > Thermoleophilaceae > JACVRW01. The sequence continues at coordinate 1,374 of DASYMP010000272.1, forward strand.
ACGGGCTCGGGGTGCAGGCCGCCGAGGGCCTCGCCGAGTGGCTCCACGCGGAGGTGCGCCGCGGGTTGGGCATCGAGCTCGACCAGGGCCGCCGCTACTCCTGGGGCTACCCGGCCTGCCCCGACCAGTCCGAGCACGAGAAGGTCTGGCGCCTGCTCGGGCTCGAGCAGATCGGGATGACGCTCTCGGACGGCTACGCCGTGACGCCCGAGCAGTCGACGGTGGCGATCATCGCCCACCACCCGCAGGCCGTCTACTTCGGGATGAAGTCCGGCTTCGTGCCGAAGGACAAGGCGCCCGACGAGCTGATCGCGGGCACCGAGCGCGGCGGCGACGTGCCGAGCGCCGCCGACGTCCCCGCCTAGCGCCGGTCCGAGCCCCAACACGACGGCATCGAGGGGGGAGGTGGGGCATAAATCTGACCGTATGCGCCTGATTTATGCCCCACATCGGAGCGCGGGCCCCGTGTAGCCCGCCTCAATGCTTGCCGTTGCGCTGCTCGCGGGCGGCTATCTCCTCCATCCGCTCCAGGCGGTCGACGCCCAGCGCGGAGCGGGACGAGGGCGCGACGCGGGCCAGTGAGTAGCGGCGCCGGACCGGGCTGGGGCCGCTGCCGTTCTTCGGGCTGTCGTCCGGTACGAGCGTGTAGCGGCGCGGCTCCATAGGGCGCAATATCGCTGCAAGCGGCGATATTCACTACCGCCCTATGTCGAAAGATCAGGCCGGCTTTATGGCCTGCGTGTCGAGTGCCGACAGCACCGCCTCGAGCACTCGCTCGGGGCCGAAGCGCACCACGTCATCGGCCACGACGCCGGTCTCGCGCTCGGCCTCGGCGATGGAGGCGCGGGCCTCGGCGTCGTCGAGGTCGGACGTGTTGAGCGCAATGGCCGCCACGCTCACCGGCCGCACGCGAGAGCCGACGGACTCGTACGCCGCGATCAGCTCGTTCAGGGGCGGGATCGGCAGGTCCGGGTAGTTGCGGTTGTGAGTCGCGTTCGGCTTGTGCACGAGTACCAGCAGGTCGGGCGCCGAGCCGTGCAGCAGCCCGAGCGTGACTCCCGAGTAGGCCGGGTGGAAGAGCGCTCCCTGGCCCTCGACGAACAGGAGATCGCCGCGCCGGCCGCCCTCGTGCACGAGGCGCTCGGCGGCACCGGCCACGTAGTCCGAGATCACGTGGTCCACGGCGATGCCCCAGCCCGCGATCGCCACGCCGGTCTGGCCGGTGGGCACGTACACGGAGCGCAGGCCGCGCTCGCGCGCCGCGCGGTCGAGCTCGAGCGTCACGACCTTCTTCCCGATGACCGTGTCGGAGCCCACGCTGTGCACCACGCGCACCGAGTCGGGCCGGCTGTAGGGGCCCTCGGGCACGCTGAGGTCGGGCGGCGCCTCGCGGAGGTCGCGCAGCTCCACGCCGCGGCGCTCGGCCGCCTCGCGCAGCTCCGGGTCGGCGTTCAGCTGCGTGTGGAGGCCCGCCTCTAGCGACAGGCCCGCCTCGATCGCGGCGAGCAGCGTCGGCCGCCACGCCGCGTCGAGCTTGCCGCCGGCCGGCGCCACGCCGATCAGGAGCGCCTCGGCGCCGTACGCGATCGCCTCGTCGAGCGTCGCCACGATCGGCGCGGGGTGAAGGCAGAAGGGCTCGACCTCGTTGGCCGTGCGGCCGGCGCAGGTCGAGTCGATCACGGCCACCACGTCGCGGTTCCCGTAGCGGATCACGCCGTGCGCGGTCTTGCCGGTGTGCTTCGCGAACAGCGCCTCCGCGAAGATCGCGAGCTTCTCGCTCATGCGGGTGCCACCCCGAGCCCCGGCTCGTGGCTCGGGAGCACGTGGCCGTCCTCGAAGCGGAGCCCCGTGAACGGCTCGTCCGCCAGCAGCAGGTGGCCGTCGAGGTCGACCCAGTCGGCCAGCGACGCGATCGCGGCGGCGGGCGCCACGCCGAGCTGCGACTCGATCATGCACCCGAGCATCACACGCAGTCCCAGCGCTCGCGCGGCGTGAATCATCCGCACAGCCTCGCGCACGCCTCCCGCCTTGGCGAGCTTCACGTTGATGCCGTCCGCATATGTCGCCGCCGGAGCCACGTCGGCGAGATCGTGGCAGCCCTCGTCGACGATCAACGGCAATCGCGGGCTGAGCTCCCTGAGCGCGAGGAAAGAATCGACGTCGTCCGCGGGGAAGGGCTGCTCGACG
>DASYMP010000273.1:0-8402 GCA_036009005.1 Thermoleophilaceae bacterium
CGCCCGAGCGTGCACGGCATCGGCGGTGCTGCGCGCGCCCGCAAGCTCACCCTCGACGCCCGCGAGCGCCTGCTCGGCCTGACCCACGCGCTCCTCCACGTTCGAGACGCTCTCCGACGCGCGCAGGGCCTGAGCCTCAGCGGCGGCGGCAGCCTCCTCGGCGCGGCTGGCGCGCGCCTCGGCCTCGCCCGAGGCGTCGGAGGCGCGCGCGGAATGTGTGCGCGCCGCCTCGGCGGCCTCCTCGGCCTGTGAGGTGAGCCGCTCGACGGCGGCGAGCGCCTCGGGCGCCACCGATGCGGCCTGGCCATTCGTTCCGGCGACCGGGGCCGAGGTGGCCGCGGCGCGCAGGTCCGCGAGCTCCTCTCGCACCGCGGCCACGAGGCCGCGGAGCTCGTCCGAGCGCTCGTGCTCGTCTCCGACCGCTCGCTGAAGCGACTCGAGCCTGGCGTGTGTGTCGGCGAGCTGGCCGGAGAGGGTGCGGTGCTCCTCGATCCGGTCGCCCGCGATCGACTCCAGCTTGCTGCGGAGGCCCTCGAGCTCCTCACGGAGGCGCTCCTGGCGCTCCACCTGCTCGCGCGTCTCGGCGATCTCGGCGACGAGCCGCTGCTCGCGCTCGGCCGCGTCCTTCAGTCGTTCGTCGCGCTCGGCGGCGCCGGCGGCGACGCTGAGCGCGAGCTCCTCGACGCGCTCTCGCGTCTCGGCGAGCGCCGCGCTCAGATCCGGGCTCTGGGTCGCCTCCGCCAGCCCGCTCTCCACCTCGTCGAGCCTCGTCAGCGCCGTGGCGAGCCGCTCGCGCAGCTGCTCGGGCCCCTCGGCGGAGCCGCTCTCGAGCTCGGCAAGCCTGCCGCGCAAGTCGTCGAGCTCGGCGTCCTGGGTCGGCTCGCGTGCGGAGGCCAGCTCTGCGGCGAGCGTCTCCACGCGCTCGCGCAGCCCGTCGAGCGCGGCGTTACGCGCGTCCTCGCCCGTGGCCCGCTCGCGCGTCTCCGTGGCGGCGGTCTCGAGCTGGTCCACGCGCGTGCGCGTCTCGCGCAGCTCGGCCTCGAGCCGGCGGCGCTCCTCGCCGGCGCCGCGCTCCTTCGTGAGCTCGACCTCCAGCGCCTCGACCTTCTCGCGCGTGGCCCGCAGCTCGGCAAGCGCCTCGCGCGTCTCCTCGAGCTGTGCGCTCAGGTGCTCCTGTGCCTGCGGCGTGCCGGCCAGCTCGCGCTCCAGGCGCTCGGCCAGCTCGCGCGTGGCCTCAACCGCGGCGCGGGTGCGCTCGCGCTCCTCGTCGGCCTGCCCTCGGATCTCCTCGAGCACGCGCCGCGTCTCGGCCAGCTCCCCGCCGAGCTCCGCGATCCTCCCGGTCGCCTCTGCGATCTCACCACGGGCGCTGAGAGCGTCGCCGCGCGCCTCCTCGAGCTGCGCGGCCGTGCCCTGCACGACGCGCTCGAGCTCCTCGGAGCGGCCCAGTGCGGCCTCCACGGCGTCGGCGATCTGACCGGCCGCGGCGGCGGTCACGCTCTCGGCTTCGAGCTCCTCCTCGGTGGGGGGCGGCGGCGCGGGCGGCAGCTCGACCAGCGGGCGGAAGGCGACGATCGTGCCGGCGGCCAAATCGTCGTCCTCCAGATGTGCCTCGCCGCGCATCGCGGCGTGAACCCACTCGACGACGGTGCGATGGCTCTGCTGTAGCCGCTTCAGCGCGTTGCCGCGCGGCGCCGCGATCTCGAGCGCCTCGAGGAAGCCGTTGAACTCAAGGCTCTGGCTCATTCCGACCGGCACGAACGTGAGCTTCAGCTCGAGCTCGGTTCCGTCCTTGCGGCGGACGATCGTCTGGCTGACGCCGCCGAACTCGGGGAGGTCACCGGACAGGGCGAGCGTCTCCACGAGCGGGCGTCCGATCATGCGCGCGCTCGGCCAGCCGAACAGCTCCTCGGCGGGCCGGCTCCAGCGCGTTACGGCGCCGTCGCGGTCCGTGAGCACGAAGCGGGCATCGACGAGCTGACGAAGCAGCTCCTCAACGGCCTCCGCCTGGGCGGTCGCGGGACTCGACTCTTCTACCGACACCTTGCTCTCCGGGTCGGCGCGGGCGGCTCTTGGCGCGACCTGAGGCGGGTGCCTATCGCCTATTCGTCCAGATGGCTAAAGGCCTGGCTGCGCAGCGGTCTCCGCCCGCTGCTGCCCCGCGGCAAGCCCATGCTCGAGTGCGCCTTTTACGCCCGAATCGAGCGCGTTCAGGCGGTACAGAGCCAGTGCCTCAGCGGAGCGGAAGCGGCGGCCCGGCAGCGCGTCGGGCCCGTGGTGGGCCAGTATGCAGTGGGAGATCGCGTGCAGCTTCGCTTCGGGGAAGTCGCGGAGGCTGCGGGCGCGCTCCGTCACGAGCTGCTGCCCGAGCGCCACGTGTCCCACCAGCGCGCCCGCCTCGCTCAGGGCGATCTCGGCACCGAGCTGGAACTCCAGCGTCTTCCCGACGTCGTGGAGGATCGCCGCCGTGAGCAGCAGGTCGGAGTTCAGTCTCGGGTGGAGCGCGCACGTCTCGAAGGCCAGCGTGGCCACGGCCACCGTGTGCTCGAGCAGCCCGCCGAGGTAGGCGTGGTGCCCCGAGCGCGTGCAGGGGGCGCGCCTGAACTCGGCTCGGAAGCCGTCGTCGCCGAGGAAGGCGTCGAGGAGCGCCCGCAGGTCGGTGTCGTAGACCTCGCGCGCGAGGTGCTCCAGGAAGCCCTCCATCTCCTCCATGTCGCGGTAGGCGACCGGCAGGAACTCGGACGGGTCCGGCACCTCCTCGGCCGCGCGCTTGATCGAGCGAAGCTCCACCTGGAGCTCGTCGCGGAAGCGCTCCACGCGGCCGCGCACGGACACGAGGTCGCCGCGCTCGAACTGGGCCGCGAGAAAGTCGGCATCGCGGAAGGCGCGGCCCGGAATCGCGCCCGTGCGGTCGCGCAGCTCGACGGCCAGGTAGGGCGAGCCGTTCTTGGCCGTCAGGCGGTCCTTGCGCGTGCACGCGAACACACCCTCGAGCTCGCCACCGGGGCGGAGTTCAGCGATCGTCACGGTTCCCATCGTGATCGTCGAACCGGACGTCGGGTACCGTGAGGTCGATGACCGACGTGTCCTGGCGGGAGCGTCCCAAGCTGCGTGCACCCGTGATGGTGTGCGCCTTCAAGGGGTGGAATGACGCGGGCGAGGCGGCCTCCGCGGCCGTTTCGTACATCAAGAACTCGTTCGACGCACGCGAGGTCGCGGGCATCGATCCCGAGGAGTTCTACGACTTCACGGCCGTGCGCCCGGCGGTCAAGCTGACCGACGGCAGCGTGCGCGAGATCGAGTGGCCGGAGAACTCGTTCTCGGTGGCGCCGGTGCCCGGCGCGGACGCCGACCTCGTCCTGCTCGAGGGAGTCGAGCCATCGCTCCGCTGGCGGCGCTTCACCGACGACGTGATGACCACGGCGCGCGAGCTGAACGTGCAGATGGTCATCACGCTCGGCGCGCTGCTGGCGGACGTGCCGCACAGCCGGCCCGTCTCGATCAACGGGATCACCTCGGACGAGGCGCTGGTGGACCGCCTCGGCTTCGACCCGCCCAGCTACGAGGGACCCACCGGCATCGTCGGGGTCCTCCAGCGCGCCTGCGCCGAGGAGGGCCTGCCGGCGGTGAGCCTGTGGGCGTCGGTGCCGCACTACGTGGCGGCCGCGCCGAACCCAAAGGTCGCGCTCGCGCTCGTCCGTGCGTTCGAGGGCACCGCGGGACTCGCGGTGGACGGCGCCGAGCTGGAGGAGGCCGCCGAGGACTACGAGCGCCAGGTCACGGCGGCCGTGGCCAGCGACCCGGAGGTGAAGGCCTTCGTGGAGCGGCTCGAGTCGAACATGGACGAGGCGCTCGAGGAGAACCCGCCGGACGAGGGGCAGCTTCCCTCTGCAGACACGATTGCACGTGATTTCCAGCGTTTTCTGCGCCAGCGTGGGCCTGAGGGGCCTGGACAAGGATCGTAGTTTGCGGCGCCCATAGCGCGGGCACAATCACTCCATGACCATTGGAGCATCGATATTCCTGATCGCGCTCGGCGCGATTCTGAGGTACGCGGTCGACGTGACGGTCTCGGGCATCGAGATCCAGACGATCGGCCTCATCCTGATGATCGCTGGGGCGATCGGACTCGTCATCGGACTGTTCCTGCTCACGCAGGTCGACCGTCGCCGTGGCGTCGCCTACGACGACCGTGTCGTCGACGATCGCCCGGTGGTGCGCTAGCTACTTCTCTGCCGCAGGGCAGATGATGCGGTAGTCGCAGAAGCTGCAGATCTCCGGCGAGGGGGTTGGCTCGAAGCGCTGCTTGAGGATCCCTCCGGCTATCTCGGAGACGGTCGCTCGCACGCGCTCGAGCTCCTCGTCGGAGTGCTCGACGGGCACCCTCTCGCCGGTGAGCACGTAGAAGTAGCTCTGGGCCGAGGTCTCGATTCCCCAGGATTCGCGCGCGCCCATCTGGTAGACGGACAGCTGCACGTCCTCGCGCAGCTCCTGCTCGGTCTTCGCGCGGCCGGTCTTGTAGTCGATCAGCTCGAACGTGCCGTCCGGGTGCCTGTCCACGCGGTCGACGCGCCCGCGCAGCAGGTGCGGGCCGATCCTGAAGGCGAAGGAGCGCTCGAACCAGACCGCCTCCGTGTCCGATTCGCGATCGCGCTGCCAGTAGCTCTTGAGAGCGTCCGTCGCGCGTCCGCGGAACTGGAGCTCGTCGTCCGAGTCGCCGAACCCGGAGCGTCGCCAGGCGGCCTCGAACAGGTCCATCAGGGACTGGAGTGAGCCGCCGCCGTCGCGGTGGAAGCGCTCCAGCACCTGGTGGAGCACGATCCCGAAGCGCTGGTAGATCGTGGGCTCCTGCGGGATGCGGAACACGCGCGCGAACTTGTACTTGAGCGGGCAGATCCGATAGGTGTCGATGTCCGACGCCGACAGCATCAGCCCGCGCCCGCGGCGCGGGATGAAAGGGTCGAGCGAGGGCTCGGCGCCGTTCTGTGCCGCGCTCGGGCGCTCGGCCGGGTCGCGCTCGGTGTCCTTCAGCCAGCTGTCGAGCCCGGACTGGCCGAGGATCTCGCGCTGCTCCGGCGTGGCGCACTGGAGCAGGATCTCGTTGAGCGCCGGCAGGGCCGCGTCGAGCGACTGTCCCTCCTTCGCGCGCTCGATCAGCGCACCGACCTTGATCAGCTCGAGGTAGCGCGACACCGCCTGGTCTACGTCGAGGTAGGTGTCGAGCCGCATCTCGCCGAGCCGCCCGCCCATCCGCGCGACAGTGTCGAGGAGCTCGTCGCGCATGATCCGGAACGTGGAGTGGAGTCCCTCCGCCGGACCGAACAGCTCCTCCTCGAAGAGCTCCTCCTCGACGCCCACCGCCTCCATGGCGGCCTCGTAGTAGGGCGAGGGCCGCGGGTTCGCGGCCTGCTCGCCGGCCTCGGGCCATGCGAGCACGAGGCCCTTGCGGGCGCGCGTCATCGCGAGGTAGAGGAGCTCGCGCATCCGCAGCTCGTGCGCCTCGCGGTCGTCGGGCGCCGAGCCGGCGCGCTTCAGCAGCTCGGGCGGCACGGCGTCGGCATCGGGCCTGTATGACCCAGGCATCTGCGCCGCGGAGAGGCCGAGCACGAAGACGTGGTCGAACTCGAGGCCGCGCGCGGCGCTCATCGTCATCACCTGGACAGCCGGCGCCGTCGCCGTCCCGCCCGCCTCCTCCTCACGCAGCCCCGATTCCGCCACGGCCGCGAGGTAGCGCGTGAAGTCGCGCGCCGTCGCGTGCGGCTCGCGGCGCATGTACGCGCCCGCGAGCTCGGACAGCTTGGCGATGTTGCGCAGCCGCTCGACGGTGTCGGCGTGCGTGGCGAAGACCTGCTGGCGCCGGAGGCCGATCCGCTCGATCAGGCGCAGGACGAACGCGTCCGGCCGGCGGTCCTCGAACGCGTTCGACGCCGAGCGGTAGAGGCGCAGGAAGACACGCGCGCGGTCGCGGCCCTCCTCGGAGAGCTGCGGGCCCTCGAGCGCGGCCGCCACGGCCGAGGGCATGTCGAGCTTGCGGCGCCGCGCCAGCTGCGTGAGCCGCGCCACGTCCACCGAGCGCAGCTCCACGGGTGGGCGGCTCAGAGCGCGCACCACGGCGCCCGAGTCGTTCGGGTCCGCGAGCGCGCGCAGCCAGGCGAGCACGTCGCGCACCTCGGCGCGCTGGAAGTACGCCGCCGCCCCGCAGGTGCGCGCCGGCACCGCGCGCTCCTCGAGCGCGGAGGCGATCACGGCGCCCTCGCTCTTCACGGACTGCACGAGCACCGCGATCTGCTCGGGCGGCACGCCGCCCGCGATCAGCTGCTCGGCCTCGGCCGCGACCGCCTGGGCCTGCGCGCGCTCGGAGCGCGCCCGCCAGAAGCGCACGCGGCCACCGCTCTGCCCTGTGAGGCGCCCCGGCAGCACCGCCGCGGCGGCGTCGAGGATGCGCCGGCCCGAGCGGCAGCTGCGCTCCAGCTTCACGACGCGCGCGTCGGGGAGCTCCTCCAGGAAGCGCGCGTCGGGCCCCACGACCGTCACCTGCTCGTGCTCCTCGATCAACAGGCGCAGGAGCATCCCCTCGGCGAAGGTGGCGTCCGCGTACTCGTCGACGAGCACGTGCCGGAAGCGCTCCGCCACGCGCGCGCGCACGTGCGGGCGCTCGTGGAGGAGCTGGAAGGCGCGCAGCACGAGGTCGCCGAAGTCGAGCGCGCCGCGCTCCGAGAGCAGACGGTCGTGATCGCCGTACAGGCGCGCGAACTCGAGCTCGCGCGCGGCGTGGGCGCGCTCGGCGTCGCTCGTGGCCTCGCGGGCGATCTGCTCGGCGTAGCCGCGGTAGTCCGCGGCCGAGACCATCTCGTGCTTCAGGCGATCGATGCGCGACACGAAGCTCGCCAGGAGCGGCGCGGGGTTGCCGCGGATCTCGTGCGCGCGCAGCGAGAGGTCGCCTATCCGCTCGAGCAGCAGGGCGAGCCGGTCGGCGGGAGTAACGGGCGAGAGGAACGGGTCCACGCCGGCCTCGAGCGCCTCCTCCTGGAGGAGCCGCAGCGAGAAGGAGCGGAACGTCTCCACGTGGAGCTCCTCGTAGGGATCCTCGAGAACGGCCTCGATCCGCTCGCGCAGATCGGCCGCGGCGGGGGCCGAGAACGTGAGCGCGAGGATCCGCTCGGCGGGCAGCCCCTGGTCCACCAGCCAGGCGAAACGCTGGACGACCGTGTGCGTCTTGCCGGTGCCCGCGCCCGCCACGACGATGAGCGGCCCGTCGGCGTGAGCGACGGCCGCCTCCTGCGCGCGGTTCAGGCCGTCGAGGACTTCGGGCATCGAGGCCTAGGATACGCCGCAGCGTGCCCCTGCCGGACAGCACCGATTGGCTCGGCTTCTGCCGCCGCGCGGCGGCTGCCGCGCGGGACGCGGTCCACGCGTTCGCAAGCACCGCCGAGCGCGGCGTCGAGACCGGCCGCGGCGAGGGCGGCGACACGGCGTACGCGATCGACAGGGCGGCCGAGGACGCGATCTTCCGCGAGATCGACGCGCTTGGCGTTTCGCTCTGCGCCGTCTCCGAGGAGCGCGGCGAGGTGCCGATCGGGCCAACGGCGGGCAACGAGGGCGAGCTCGTGCGTGTGGTGATCGATCCCGTCGATGGGTCGCTCAACGCCAAGCGTGGCCTGCCCTTCGCCTGCGTTTCGATCGCGGTCGCCTCCGGGCCGCGGATGGGCGACGTCGAGGTCGGCTGGGTCGCGGAGCTCGACCCACGGTTGTCCGCCGCCGACCAGCCGCGCGCTGGACGCGATTGGTGGGCGGTGAAGGGTGGGGGAGCTTTTCGCGACGGCGAGCCGCTTCCGCCGCTGCGGCCCGGTCCGCTCGAGGTGCTCGGCATCGAAACCGCCCGCCCCGAGCTCGTGGCGGCGGCCGCGACGGCGATCCAGTCCGTGGAGGCGCGCCGCATCCGCGCGCTCGGCTCGGTGGCGATGACGCTCTGCCTCGTGGCGGCGGGCCAGCTCGACGCGATGCTCTCACTGCGCCCGATCCGCTCCGTGGACGCCGCGGCGGCGCAGCTGCTCGTAACAGAAGCGGGCGGAGCCGTCGCATTCCCGCAGGCGGACGAGCTCACGCTCGAGATGCGCTCGCCCGTGCTGGCAGCCCGCGACACGGAGCTGCTGGCCCGCCTGAGCCGCACGTTCGCCTGAACCGAAGGAGGCGACGGTCCTGCCTAGGGGCTCTATATGGACCCCTATCCAGGACTGTCGGCTGGGATTGACGTAGCGGCCGAGCGGGCACTGGTACCCCCCATGGCCCGACTCAAGAGAGCCGACTGCTCCGGTCCCGGCATTCGCCGGCGCCGGCGTGGCAAGGGCTTCCAGTACATCGACGACGACGGCGCTCCGGTCACCGAGCCCAGCGTGCTCGCG
>DASYMP010000274.1:0-1531 GCA_036009005.1 Thermoleophilaceae bacterium
TCTCTTCTACGAGCCGCGCATCACCGTGCTCTCCCGTCCGTCCTTCACGACGCCCGAGCACCTCGGCGTCTCGTGGATCGGCGAGAGCACCGACGGCGAGCGGCTGGCGGAGTTCGCCGGCCGTCTGTGCTACATGAGCCAGCACAACCCGGCCAACCGGTCGACGCGCGACTATCTGGAGAACATCAAGAAGCAGGGGCACGGGAGCGTCCTCGAGCACGCGAACTATTCCCTGCTCCTCGAGGGGGTGAGCCGCTCCCTCACCCACGAGCTGGTGCGCCATCGCGCCGGCTTCGCCTACTCCCAGCTCTCGCAGCGATACGTGGACGAGAGCGAGGCGAGCTTCGTCGTTCCCCCCGCCGTCGCCGGCGACGAGGCGCTCGAGGCGGCGTGGCGCGCGCAGATCGAGAGCGCGCAGTCGGCCTACGTCGCCCTCGTGGCGCAGCTCATGGAGCGCTACGGCTGGGTGGCCGACCGGGTCCATCGCCGGAAGATGGCGCGCGAGGCGGCGCGGGGCGTCCTCCCGAATTCCACCGAGACCAAGATCGTCGTCACGGGGAACGCCCGCGCCTGGCGCACGATGCTGGAGCTCCGCTCGAGCGAAGGGGCCGAGCTGGAGATCCGCCGGGCCGCCGTCGCCATCCTCCGCGTCCTCCAGCAGGAGGCGCCGGGCTTCTTCTCGGACTTCGAGGTGTACGAGGCCGCCGACCGCCGCGAGGCGGCGCGGGTCGTATATCACAAGGTCTGAGAAAAAATTTCTGCGTGAGCGGAAATTTTTCATTGCGCGAAAAAACCGGACTCCCTATCTTCGCCCCACGTCGTGCGTGGCGTAGCTCTTGCCCGCGTGCGTGTACTACGGAGCGACCGCACTTCGAGCGACACCGCTCTCCGCCGCGGGACCCAGGACAAGGGACGGGATGACGCGTATTGGTTTCGCGTACAATCAGAAGCCCGACCCCGTCGCCGCTCCGGCGGCCGAGCTGGCGCGCGCCGACGAGGAGCCGCCCAGTAGCGGCGCCGCCGCGACGCTCGTCGCCCCCGCCACCGCCCCCGACGACGAGTACGCGGAGTGGGATTCGGCCGAGACGATCGCCGCGGTGGAGCGGGCCCTCGCCCGCCATGGAGAGGTGGTCCGCCTCGAGGCGACCGACGACTTCCCGCAGCGCCTGCGCGACGCGCACCCCGACATCGTCTTCAACATCGCCGAAGGCCTCCGCGGTCCCAATCGCGAGGCGCACGTCCCCGCCATCTGCGAGTTCTACGGGATCCCCTACTCGGGGAGCGACCCGTTCACTCTCGCCCTCTGTCTCGACAAGGCGCGCACCAAGGAGATCCTCCGCGCCCACGACGTCCCCACCGCCGACTGGTGGCTCGTCCGCTCGGCCGGCGACCTCGCGGCGCTCGAGGCGCGCGCCCTGACGTTCCCGCTGTTCGCCAAGCCGGTGCACGAGGGCTCGTCCAAGGGGATCACCGAGCGAAACCTCATCGCCGCGGCCGACGCGCTCGGACCCGTCGTCCTCGACCTGCTCGA
>DASYMP010000275.1:0-2784 GCA_036009005.1 Thermoleophilaceae bacterium
GCGTTCGAGTCGGCACGCACGCGCATAGCGGAGTTCGTGGGCTGGGACCCGGCCTGCTCGGTCTTCACGCGGAACGCCACCGAGGCGATCAACCTGGTGGCGTACACGTGGGGCCGCGAGCACGTGGGCAAGGGCGACGAGGTGCTCATCACAGAGATGGAGCACCACTCGAACATCGTGCCCTGGCAGATCCTCTGCGAGGCGACCGGCGCGAAGCTCCGCTACCTCCGCCTCACCGACTCCCATGAATTGACGCTCGACGAGCTCGACTCGGTGCTCGCCGAGGGACGGGTGAAGCTCGTGGCCGTGGCGCACGTCTCGAACGTGCTCGGCACGATCAACCCCGTGGCCGAGATCGTCCGGCGCGCCCGCGCGGCCGGAGCGGTCACGCTGATCGACGGCTCCCAGGCGGTGCCGCAGATGCCGGTCGACCTGCGCGCGATCGACGCCGACTTCTACGCCTGGACCGGCCACAAGGCGCTTGGGCCGACGATCGGCCTGCTGCACGGGCGGCGCGAGCTGCTCGACTCGATGCCGCCGTTCCTGGGCGGCGGGCACATGATCTCGCGCGTCGAGCGCGACCACTCGACCTGGAACGAGCTGCCCTACAAGTTCGAGGCCGGCACGTCGGCGGCCACCGAGGCGGTCGGGCTCGGCGCCGCGGTGGACTACCTCGACGCGATCGGAATGGAGCACGTGCGCGCGCACGAGCGCGACCTCACCGAGTACGCGCTCGAGCGGCTCCCCGAGGTTGACGGGATCAAGCTGTTCGGCCCCACGGACCTCGACCACCGCGGCGGCGTGGTGGCGTTCGCGATCGAGGGCATGCACCCCCACGACATAGCCGAGCTGTGCGACCGGGAGGCGGTCTGCGTGCGAGCCGGCCACCACTGCGCGCAGCCGCTGATGCGCTGCCTCGGCGTGGGCGCGACCGCCCGCGCCTCCTTCCACGTCTACAACTCGCGCGACGAGGTCGACCGGCTGGTCGGCGCCCTCGGCAAGGCGCGCGAGGTCTTCGAGCTGTAGCCATGGACGCCCTCTATCGCGACTACATCCTCGAGCACTACAAGAACCCGCGGAACTTCGGGGAGATCCCCGAGCACGACCTCGACTTCCACGACCACAACCCGCTCTGCGGCGACGAGCTCGGCGTTCACATCCTGGTGGAGGACGGCAGGGTCAAGGACCTGCGCTTCCACGGCCAGGGCTGCGCGATCTCGCAGGCCGCTGCCTCGATCAGCTCGGACGAGCTGATCGGAATGTCGATCGAGGAGATCGAGGGCCTGGGCGCCGACTGGGTCATCGAACAGCTCGGCATCGACATCTCCCCCACGCGCCGCAAGTGCGCGCTGCTGTCGCTGAAGGTGATGCGCGGCGCCACGACGGGCGACGCGAGCTGGCCTGAGTAAGCCGGCCGGCGTGTACCGGCTCTACGTGATCCCCGGCTCGCACGCCTGCCGCTCGGCGATGCTGATGCTGGAGCACAAGCGGGTGCCGTACCGGCGCGTGGACATCGTGACGCTGCTCCACCCGATCGCCGTCCGGCTGCACGGCTTCGACGCCGGCGGTGAGACGCGCCGCGCGGGCGCGCACAGGCCGCCGCCGCTTCGGATGGGCGACCGGCTCGGCACCGTGCCCGCCCTGAATGCGGACGGCCGCCGCGTCTCGACGAACCGCGCGATCGCTCGCTTCCTCGACGAGCGCCACCCCGAGCCGTCGCTGTTTCCCGCCGATCCGGAGCGGCGCCGGGCGGTCGAGGAGGCGGAGCACTGGGCGAACACGGAGCTTCAGATGGCCGCGCGCCGGGTCCTCGGCGCGGGCGTGGTGCGCGACCCCGTGGGGTTCAGCCGCACCTCCGGCGATGGCCGGATGGGCCATCTCCTCTACCGGTCCGCGCTCGCACGGCGCCTGATCATCCCGCGGATCGCCAGCCGCATCTTCGCCGTCGATGGAGGCACGGATCGCGAGCTGCTGGCAGAGCTGCCCGCAATGCTCGACCGCATCGACGGGTGGATCGCCGACGGGATCCTCGCCGGAGAGCAGCTGAACGCGGCCGACTTCATGGTCGCGCCGAGCCTGGCGCTGATGCTCTACCGCCCGGATATCCTGCCCCTGTTCGAGGGGCGTCCCGCCCTTGGGCTCGTGGACCGGCTGCTCCCCCTACCCTCACGCGCATGACTTCCGCGACCACCCGTCGGATCCCCGCCAAGGACCTCGAGCTCAAGGAGATCCAGCTCCACGGCCACAGCGTCGCGTACCGCTCCGCCGGCAGCGGCCCCGCGATCGTGCTCGTCCACGGGATCACCTCCACGTCGGCCACGTGGGAGCGGGTGCTGCCCTACCTGGCATCGAAGTACACGGTGATCGCGCCGGATCTGATCGGGCACGGGCAGTCCGCCAAGCCGCGCGGCGACTACTCGCTCGGCGCGTACGCCAGCGGGGTCCGGGACCTGATGGTGGCGCTCGGCCATGAGAGCGCGACGTTCGTGGGGCACTCGCTCGGCGGCGGCGTCGTGATGCAGCTCGCCTACCAGTTCCCCGAGCGCTGCGAGCGCCTCGTGCTCGTGGACAGCGGCGGGCTCGGCCGCGAGGTGAACCTGCTGCTGCGAGCCGCCACGCTGCCGCTGTCCGAGGTGGTGCTGCCGCTGCTCGCGAGCGCCCGGCTGCTGGGCGTGGGGCGCGCGGTGGGCGGGTTCTTCGGGCGGCTCGGGCTACACGCCGGCACCGACATGGCCGAGCTGGCGCGAGGCCACGCGTCACTCGGAGACCCAGGCGCACGCGCCG
>DASYMP010000276.1:0-1863 GCA_036009005.1 Thermoleophilaceae bacterium
CGCCGCGTCCACGACCTCCTGGACGTTGCTCATGATCCGCGTGCGCCGCGCGAGCGTACCGAGGTAGACGGGCTCGAGGTGGGCGAACAGCGAGTAGTCCCCGTCGATCTGGAGCACCGGCTCCCAGGGCTCGATCGCGTCGGCCTCGTGGAGCGCGTGCACCTCGAGCCCGCTCCAGTCGTCCGAGCAGAGCTTCAGCACCGCGATCGCCTCGTCGATGCCGCCGAGCACGCCGTGCTTCTTCTGGAAGACCTGGACGGTCACCACCGGATGCCGGCCCGTCTCGACGAGCAGCTGGCGCGTGAAGTTGAAGTAGGCGTCGGTGTAGTGGCCCTCGCGGATCTTCTCGACGGGCAGCCGGAAGACCTCGGGATCGAGGCGAGAGCGGGTGGGTGCGCTACTCGCCACCCTCGACCTGGCCGGCCTCGACGCGCAGGATCTCCGCGAGCGCCGCGCGCCCGACCTCGAGCTGTTCCGCGGTCGGCTCGCGGGTGCCCACGACGCGCTGGATCTCGAAACCGGGCCGGCGCAGCATCCGCGTGACCGCTGAGTCGGGGTGGCGCTCGCCCCAGGCGAACATCTCGACGGCCACCGCGGCGCTGCCGAGCCCAACCGCGGCCTCGGCGGCGGGACCGCGCAGGCCTGCCCGGCGAAGCGCGACGTTCCCCACGGCCGCGGCCGTGAGCATCGGCGCGACCAGGTGCGAGCCGCAGCGGTCGTGCTCCTTGAGCGCGTCGGCGGCGTCCGAGTCCTCCTCGTAGGCCGCGATCGACTTGTGCTCCACGCCGTGGTAGGCGGCGAGGTCGCCGCTCCGGAGCGCGAGCAGCGCCGGTGCCACGCTCACGAGCGCCACGGCGACCTCTCGGCCGGCGGTGCGCGTGCCCGGCTTGCGGGCGCCCGCGCTGCGGATCGCCTGGCCCGCGAGGGCGGCGGCACCCATCGAGCCGAGCGTCTTCAGGTCCTGCATCGGCAGGCGGGCCTCCGGCAGCGCACGCTTCACGAGCGGGATCACGGCCATGGCCTCGGCGAGCTTCACGACACCGCGGATGCCGGGCAGCCGCTCCGAGGCCCGGCCGCCCAGGTCGGGCTTGCGGCCCGAGGCGACCTTCAGCTCACCATCGCGCGTGCGCACCGCCGCGGCCCAGTGCGTCGGGCCATGGACGAGCAGGCCGTTGCGAAGCGCCATGCCGCCCAGGCGCAGCTTGTCCTCAGGAACCGGGGACGTCATGACTGCGCGGCGGGCGCCGCCCGCCGCTTGTCCAAAACCGTCATAACCTGAGGGTAGATGCTCGCGGCCGGACTCTCATTCCGCGAAAGCGGTCCTGCGGACGGTCCGGTGGCGCTCCTCCTGCACGGCTACCCGCAGTCGTCGTACATGTGGGAGGCGGTCATCCCGGCGATCGCCGCCGCGGGCTGGCGCGCGATCGCGCCGGATCTGGCCGGCTTCGGCGACTCGCCGCCGGACCCGCCCGGCACGTGGGAGCGGCACGTCGAGTCGGTCGAGCGCTTCCGCGCGGAGCTCGGCATCGAGCGCTGCGTGCCCGTGATGCACGACTGGGGTGGGCTGATCGGCCTGCGCTGGGCCTGCGAGCACGCGGACGCGGTGGAGGCGCTCGTGATCAGCTCCAGCGGGTTCTTCCCCGACGGCAGGTGGCACGGCATGGCGAAGGCCTTGCGCGAGCCCGGGACGGGCGAGCAGGTGATCGACGCGATCGACCGCGACGGCCTCGCTGCGGTGCTGCGACAGCAGTGCCCCGCCATGACCGACGCGGCCGTGGACGAGTACTGGAAGGCATTCGCGGACGAGGCGC
Source organism: Thermoleophilaceae bacterium (assembly GCA_036009005.1). Classification (GTDB taxonomy): domain Bacteria; phylum Actinomycetota; class Thermoleophilia; order Solirubrobacterales; family Thermoleophilaceae; genus JACVRW01. The sequence continues at coordinate 1,812 of DASYMP010000276.1, forward strand.
GCCGCCGCGGGCAGCTCGAGCTCTACCGCTCGGGCGACTTCTCGAAGCTCGA
>DASYMP010000277.1:0-20146 GCA_036009005.1 Thermoleophilaceae bacterium
CACCGCGCTCAGCGCGGGCGGCGTGACCGAGGTCACCGCAACAGCGGATCAGGTCACCGCCTTCCTCGCGATGGTCAGGCGAGGTGCGATCCCGGCAGACCTGCGGACCGCCCTCGGCGCGCTCGGCGTCGGCAGCAGGGACCTCAAGCGGCTGCGTGCCGGGCTACTCGACCAGACCGTGTCATCGGGATCCGGGCCGACTCTCATCGCACCTCTGAAGGACCCGGCCGGAGCCAAAGAGCTCAGACTCGTGATCTCCCAGCTCTCGAAGTTCTCGAAGCGCGCGCGCCGGCATCCGATCGCGCGCTGAAGCGGGCGACGGGGATCGAACCCGTACTAAGAGCTTGGAAGGCTCTTGTGCAGCCGTTACACCACGCCCGCGTGGCGACCTAGGCTAGCCAACGCTTCGGATTCTCGACCATCATCTGGTCGAGCTGCTCGTCGCTCATCCCGCGCTCCTTCAGCTCCGGGATGACCTGCTCGAACAAAAAGGTCATGCTCCAGTTCGGCGCCGCCGCGGCCTGCATCTGCTCTGCCACCTCGGGCGTGAACCAGTCAAGCGTCGAGCACCAGTCCTGAGAGAGGAACATGCGGTCGGCGTGGCCCTTCTCGAGCAGGGCGAGCACGGTCGCCTGCCGCTTCTCGGTGGGCAGGTAGATGTCCAGTCCGTAGCGGTCCATCCCGATCCAGCAGCCGGTGTCGAGGAGTCGCTCGATGTAGTCGAGGTCGTCGGTGTCGCCGGTATGGGCCACCTGGACCTTCGCCGGGTCGACCCCCTCGTCGGCGAAGACGCGCATCTGCTCGAGCCCGGTGGCGCTCGCCGGCTGCGAGTGGGCCATGATCGGGCGGCCGGTCTGCTTCGACGCGCGCGCGGCGGCGCGGTGGACCTTCTCGACGTTCGGCGTCATTCCGGGCGCGTCGGCGGCGCACTTGATGAACGCGGCCTTGATGCCGGTGCCCTGGATGCCGTTCTCGATGTCGTGGACGAAGATCTCCGCGAGCTGGTCCTCGTTGCGGTTCATGAGCGACTGAGGCAGGTGGTCGTACGTGTAGACCCCGGTCGCGAGCACCACGTTCAGCCCGCTCTCGTCCGCCACCCGCTTGCTGAAGGCGGCGTCGCGGTGGAGGAACATCGCGCTCGGCTCGACGATCGTCTGGACGCCGTGGCCCCTGACGCCGTTCGCGTCGGCCATCGCGGCCTCCCACTCGGCATCCTCGTCGTAGAGGTGCGGGAACTGGAAGCGGGTGGCCTCGTCGGTGGCGCGGAAATGCTCGTGGATGAGCGTGAGCCCGAGCTCATCGAGCTCCAGCGGCCCGTTGACTGTCTCGACGGTGGCCACGCCGCTAGGCGTAACGGGGATGGTCGCTCTGCTCGCGGCTGCGAGCGTCGATGAGCGTCCCGACGACGATCCCGACCGCGGTGATGACGAGCGCGACGACCAGTCGCAGCAGGATCGACGCATCGACCCCGTCCTGAAGGATCGCCGCCAGAGCGAGCAGCAGCGGGAACACGAACGGAACCCAGCGCCACTTGGGCGGCGCGGCATAGCCGAAGCCGAGGCCGGCCAGGAAGAACAGGACGTAGGCGGTGATCCCCACGGCCGGTTCATTCCCTTCCGGGCGGAACTCGAACCACGTGTCAGCGGGGCAGCCAGGACTCGAACCTGGAATCACCGGTTTTGGAGACCGGGGCGTTAACCAATTCTGCTACTGCCCCCGCCGGTGATCGTAGCGTCAGCTTTCCTCGCAGCGATGCCCGAGCGGGGGCCGCTGGCCCAGCGCGAACGTGAGCGCGAGGCGCACATCTGCGGAGTGCGGGCGGAGGGAATCGAACCCCCACGGCCTTTCGGCCACGAGCACCTAAAGCTCGCGTGTCTACCTAGTTCCACCACGCCCGCGGAAACGGCGCAAGAAACGCCGTGGCCAGGGTATTGTGACCGCGATGGCCGACACCGTCCTCGTTCATCCCAACAGGGACAAGGCAGAGTCGAAGGCCACGAAGGCCGTGGTGATCCTGCTGCTCGTGACGAGCGCCGTCCTGATCCTCGTGATCACGATCGGCGGATGGGCCGAGCTTCAGGGCATGGAGATCGTCTCGATCGGCTACGCGCTGCTCTACCTGGTGATGGCGTACTTCGTGAGCAGGTGGAACCGCGGGGTGCTTCCGGTCGCCGCCGGATTGGCAGTCCTGTTCGCCGTCGTGGCCGCGGTGGCCGGGCCGGCGTGGTTCGACCGCGACAAGGCCGGCTTCGCCGACCCCGCGCTCGAGCCCTCGATCCTCGGCCTTCTGACGCTCATCCTCGTCCCCGTCCAGCTGCTCCTGGTGGCATTCGCGATGCGCGGCTTCCAGCAGCAGTGGAACACGGAGATCGAGGTATCGCGCGACGAGGCCGACCGCTACGGCCCGGACGCCCGCGCCGGCGGCGAGCCCCAGCCGGCCTAGTCGCGCCGCCTGCGCTGCGCCTACCATTGGTTCGCGCGCCCGGGTGGCGGAACGGCATACGCGATCGACTCAAAATCGATTGCCCGAAAGGGCGTGTGGGTTCGAATCCCACCCCGGGCATTTCCGACGGCCGCACGTCCGCCCGCCGTGGTTGGAACAACTCGATTGCCCGAGGTGGCAACGAAATCTGACCGCATGCGCCTGATTTATGCCCCACCTCGGGAAAGACGGCGCGCGGGCCGCGCCCGGGCGGGCGGGCGGGCCCGAAGGCGTAGTGGTTGCGGATCGCGGCTGAAGGGCATACTCCGGCCGTGATCGACGCGTTCGCCGAAGCGGAGGCGCTCGTCGACGAGTTCGGGCCGCGGGCTCCGGGCTCCGATTCGGAGCGGCGGGCGGGGCGGCATCTCGCCGGGCGGCTCGAGGGGCTTGGGCGCGAGGTGGAGATCGAGTCGTTCTCGGTCTGGCCCGGCTGGGCGGCCGGCTATGCGCTGAACCTCGTCCTGGCGGTGATCGGAAGCGTGCTGGCCGTGTCGAGCGCGAAGCTCGGCACCGGGCTCGTCCTCGCCGCGACGGTCCTCACCTTCCTCGACCTCGCGGGCATCGCGCCCACCACGCGCAGGCTGTTCGGCCGGCGGGCGTCGCAGAACGTCGTCTCCTGGGGCGACCGCGACATGGCGGGCGCGCTCATCCTCGTCGCGCACTGCGACACGGGGCCGGTGCGCACACGTCCGCTCCGCCCGATGTTCCTCGCGCTGCTCGTGCTGCTCGCCTGCTGCGTGCTCCGCGCGGCCGGCATGAGCGGCACCGCGCTCACCGTCATCCAGTTCATCCCGACGGTGGCGCTGATCGTCTACGTGGCGCTGCTGTTCGACATCGCCCTCTCCCCCGCCGGCGCGGGTGAGAACGACAACGCCTCCGGCGCGGGGCTGGTGCTCCGGCTCGCGGAGCGGCTCGACGGCGAGCTCGACTACTTCGGCGTCCACGTGCTCTTCACCGGCTCGCAGAAGGCGATGGCCCAGGGCATGCGCGCGTTCCTCAAGGCGCACCGCAAAGAGCTGAAGCCGAGCGACACCGTGGTGCTGAACGTCCACGCCGCCGGCGGCGGCGAGGTGCGGCTCACGAAGAAGGAGGGCCCGCTGCTCGGCGTCCGCTCGCACCCGAGGCTGGTCGACGCGGCCGACGTCGACACGGTCACGCTCCGCGAGCCGACCGACGGCTACGCCGCGGGCTCGGCGCGGCTCCCCTCGATCACCGTCACCGGCACCGACGACCGTCTCGAGGAGGACACGCTCGCCGCGGCCGAGGAGGTCTGCGCCGGAATCGTCGAGGCGATCGACGAGGAGCTCAGCTAGCCGGCTTCGCGCTGAAGTCGGCGATCCAGTCGAGCGCCTCGGGGTTCGCGAGCGAGTCGCGGCTCGCGGCGCTCTCCGGCGCCGCCCCCAGCAGGATCTTCTTCACCGGCACCTCGAGCTTCTTGTTCGAGAGCGTGCGCGGCACCTCCGGGATGCGCACGATCCGGTTGGGCACGTGTCGCGGCGAGCAGTGCTCGCGGATGCGGCGGCGGATATCGCCCACCACCTCGTCGGTCAGCTCGTCGCGCAGCACCACGAACAGGATCATCTCGTCCTGGACGTCCACCACCAGGCTGTCGAGCACCTCCGGCGCGCCCTCCACCGCGCTGTAGATCTCGCTCGTCCCCATCCGCACGCCGCCGCGGTTGATCGTGGAATCGGAGCGCCCGTAGATCACCGCGGTGCCGCGCTCGGTGATCTTGATCCAGTCGCCGTGGCGCCACACCCCGGGGAACATCTCGAAGTAGCTCGTGCGGTAGCGCTCCCCGTCCTCGTCGTTCCAGAAGTAGATCGGCATCGACGGCATCGGCTGGGTGATGACGAGCTCGCCCACCTCGTCGACGAGCGGGCGGCCGTCCTCGCTCCACGCCTCCACGGCGGCGCCGAGGCAGCGCGCCTGGAGCTCCCCCGCGTGCACCGGCAGGATCGGGCAGGCGCCGACGAACGCGGTGCAGAGGTCCGTGCCGCCGCTGGTTGAGAAGAGCCAGACGTCGGGGAACCGCTCGTAGACCCACTCGAAGCCCTCGACCGGCAGCGGCGACCCGGTCGACCCGATGCTCCGCAGCGCGGGCAGCTCGGGCGGCTCGACGCCCGCCTTCATCGACGCGGTGATGAACCCCGCGCTCGTCCCGAAGGTCGTGACACCGGCCTCGCGCGCGAACTCCCAGAGCCGCTCCGGGTCCGGCTGCCCGTCGTACAGCACGATCGCCGCGCCCGCGAGCAGGCTGCCGACCAGGAAGTTCCACATCATCCAACCGGTCGTCGTGAACCAGAAGAAGCGGTCGCCGGGGCTGAGATCGCTGTGGAGCCGCGCCTTCTTCATGTGCTCGAGCAGGATCCCGCCCTGCCCCTGGACGATCGCCTTCGGCAGCCCCGTCGTGCCGGACGAGTACAGGACCCAGAGCGGATGGTCGAACGGCAGCGGCTCGAAGCTCAGCGAGGCCGGCTCCGAGAGCAGCTCGCCCCACCCGCCCGGCACCATCACGGTGTGCTCGATCGACGGGATCGCGGCCACGATCTCCGCCACCCGCTCACGCCTGTCGAAGTCCTTGCCGCCGTAGCGGTAGCCGTCGGTCGCGATCAGCACCTTGGGCTCGATCTGCTTGAAGCGATCGACGACGGTCGGCGTGCCGAACTCGGGCGCGCAGCTCGACCAGACCGCTCCGATGCTCGCGCACGCGAGGAAGGCCACGACGGTCTCGGGCACATTCGGCATGTAGGCGGCCACGCGGTCGCCGCGTTCCACGCCGAGGCGGCGCAGGCCGGCCGCGCAGCGCGCCACCTGGTCGGCCAGATCGTCCCAGCTGAGCTCGGCCAGCTCCTTCGACTCGGAGGCGTGCACGATCGCCACCTCCCCCGGCCGCGCGCCCCGGAAGAGCCGCTCGGCGTAGTTCAGCGACGCGCCGGGGAACCACTCGGCCCCGGGCATCTCGCGGCCGGCGAGCACGCGCTCGTAGGGCGCGTCGATCTCGAACCAGTCCCAGAGCGCGCCCCAGAATCCCTCGAGATCCTCGACCGACCAGCGCCACAGCTCGTCGTAGCTCGAGAACCCCCGCGCGCGCATGAAGCGAGACAGCTCGGTGGCGTCAGGATCCGGCGGCGTCCATAGAAGCTGTCCCTCCCGCATGGCGGCGTGATTCTAGGCGCGCGTTGCGGTCGGTACGGCGGCGGCGCTCGTCGTCGACGAGCGGAGCGAGCAAACTCCGGGCCACGAGCGGGGTGGCACCCATGACCAGGAACACGGCGTGCCACGAGACAGCGGAGGCGAGCGCGCCCAGGCCCACCGGGACGCCGGCGGCCACGACGCGCATCGCCGTGTTCTGGATCCCCATCGCCTTGCCCGCCTGGCGCCGTCCCGAGATCTCCGCCGCGGCGGTGAACGACAACCCGTTCCAGCTCATCGCCGCCACGCCGCCGGCCATGACGAGCGGCACCGCGGTCGGGCCGCCCACGGCCGCGCCGAGCAACAGCACGCCGGCGACCGTGGCGAGCCTGCGGAACGGGTCGATGCGCTCGTCGCGCAGGTCCGACCAACGGCCGGCAGACGCGCGCGCGACCGCCGCGCCCACCTGCACGGCGCCGAGCGCCAGCGCGGCGTGGGCGGCGGTCCAGTGGCGCTCGCCGTACAGGTAGAGCACGAGCAGCGAGGTCACGCCCACCTGTCCGACGATCATCAGCGAGGACGCGGCGCTCAGGCGCCAGATGCGCGGGTCGCGCGCGGCGTTCGGCGCCGCCGGCGCCGCCGACTCGACCGCCGGGCCGTCGCGCAGCCAGATGGCCGAAGCGATCGCCGCGAGCAGCATCACGGCCGCCAGCACGTACAGCGCGGCGTTCACGTTCGTCGCGGCCGCGAGCGGCGGGAGCGTGAACGAGGCGAGCGCCGCGCCCACGGGCACCGCGGTCTGCCGTAGTCCCAGCGCCAGCCCGCGCTCGTCGCGCGGGAACCATCCGAAGACGGCGCGGCCGCTTGCCGCGATCGCGCTCGAGCCGAGCAGCCCGGCAAGCGTCATCCACGCGAGCAGGGCGAGATAGCCATCGGAGCGGGCGGCGGCGAACATCGCGACGGCGCCGCCGGCCAGTCCCACCGCGATCACGGCGCGCTCGCCGCGCCGATCGGAGGCCATGCCCCAGGCGAGGAGCGTCACGACCGTGCCCACCGCGAACGCCGTGAAGACCGCAGTGACCTGCACGAGCGAGAGGTCGTAGGCGCGCTGGATCGCCGGCGCGAGGGCCGGAAGGCCACCCTGCACGGCCGCGAGCGACGCGGTGGCCGCCGCCCCCACGCCGAGCACCACCCAGCGGTAGCGCGGCGAAGTGGGCGGTGTGGTCACTCCTCTGAGGCTAGACGGGCGTGACCGCGTTGCGCTTGCGCGGCCAGGAGCGGTCGCGCGACTCGTACGCGGCGAAGCGCCGCACCAGCTCGCGGCGGAGGTCGGCGGGCTGCACGACCGCGTCGATCACGAGCTCCGAGGCGAGATGGAGGATGTCGATCTCCTCGCTGTACTCCGCGCGCAGCTCCTCCGTGCGGCGGGCGCGCTCCTCGTCGTCCTCGATCGCCTGAAGCTGGTTGAAGAAGACCGCGTTGATCGCCGCCTGAGGGCCCATCACCGCGATCTTCGCGTTCGGGAGCGCTATGCACGCGTCCGGCTCGAACGCGGGTCCGGCCATCGCGTAGAGCCCGGCGCCGTACGCCTTGCGGACGATCACCGAGATCTTCGGCACCGTCGCCTCGGACACCGCCGAGATCATCTTCGCGCCCGCGCGGATGATGCCCTGGCGCTCCACCTGGGTGCCGATCATGAAGCCGGGCACGTCCGCGAGGAACAGGATCGGCACGTTGAACGCGTTGCAGGTCCAGATGAAGCGCGCGGCCTTGTCGGAGCTGTCCACGAACAGCACGCCGCCGCGCTGCTTCGGCTGATTGGCGACGATCCCGATCGCGCGGCCCTCGAGCCGCGCGTAGCCCACGATCAGCTCCTTCGCCCAGCGCCTGTGCACCTCGAGGAACGAGTCCGCGTCCACCAGCGCGTCGATCAACCCGGTCATGTCGAATGGCTTGTTCTCGTCCGGGGGGATCTCTGGAAGCCCGGCCGCCGGCTCGGCGGGCGGCGCCAGCGGCGGCTGCTCACGCCAGTTCGAGCCGAAGTAGCCGAGGTAGGACTTCGCGAGGTCGATGCCCTCCTCGTCCGACTTCACGAGGAAGTGACCACAGCCCGACACGCCCGTGTGCATCCGCGCGCCGCCCATCTCCTCGAGCGTGACCTTCTCCCCGATCACCATCTCCGCCATCCGCGGCGAGCCGAGGTACATCGAGGCGTTGCCGTCGCGCATGATCACCACGTCGCAGAAGGCCGGGATGTACGCCCCTCCGGCCGCGCTCGGGCCGAACAGCACGCACACCTGCGGCACGACGCCCGAGAGCTTCACCTGCGTGTGGAAGATCCGGCCCGCGCCGCGGCGGCCCGGGAACATCTGCACCTGGTCGGTGATGCGCGCGCCGGCCGAGTCCACCAGGTAGACCATCGGCACGAGGTGCTCCAGCGCCTGCTCCTGGATGCGGATGATCTTCTCGACCGTCTTCGGCCCCCAGGAGCCCGCCTTCACGGTCGGGTCGTTCGCCATCAGCGCCACCGGCCGGCCGGCGATCGTCGCCATGCCGGTCACCACGCCGTCGGCGCCGAAGCCCTCCTGCTCCCAGTTCGCGAGCAGCGCGTCCTCCACGAACGAGTCGGCGTCGACGAGGCGCCCCACGCGCTCGCGTACCGGCAGCTTCCCCTGGTCGCGCGACTTCTCGTGGTGGCGCTCCGGCCCGCCGCCGCGCGCGCGCTCGAGCGCGTCCTTCAGGTCCGACATGGGCCGGAACGTATCAGCGGGCCGCGCGCAGCTGCGAGCGCAGCGCACGGCGAATCAACTGCAGGCGGCCGCGCCGAATTGCGTAGCCGGCGCCGGCGCCGAGGAGGCCCATCGCCATCGGCGCGAGCAGCGTGGTGCCGAACGCGAGCAGGCCAATGCCGAGCCCGGCCTCGAGCCCGATCAAGAGTGCGGCGGTGTCACGCGGTTCCATGCGAGGTCGGTTCGTCCTCATGCCGACCCCTCCTTCCCGCTGCAATAGCCTCCCCAAACACCATGGCTCTTGTGCTGACAGAAGATCGCGGCGCCGTTCGGCATCTGGTTCTGAACCGGCCGGAGAAACGGAATGCACTCAATGGGGAGACGATCCGCGAGCTCGGTGTCGCCGTGGGGGCCGCTGCGGCGGACTCGTCCGTTCGTGTCGTGGTCGTGCGCGGCGAGGGCGCGATGTTCTCGTCCGGGATGGACCTGAACGACCTGCGCGAGCTGTCGGAGGCCCCGGAGAACGTGCGCGACGCGCGCCGCCAGATCCTGGCGATCTGGAACCTGCTCGAGGAGATGCCGAAGCCCACGATCTGCCAGATCCACGGCGCGGCGCTCGGCGGCGCCTTCGAGCTCGCGCTCGCGTGCGACTTCCGGACGATGGCCGAGGACGCGGTGGCCGGGATCATGGAGGTGCGCGTGGGGCTTCTCCCCGACGTGGGCGGCTGCTCGCGGCTGCCCGCGGTCGTGGGCCTCGGCAACGCGAAGGAGCTGATCATGACCGGCAAGGTCATCGACGGCCGCGAGGCGCATCGCATCGGCTTCGCGAACCGGATCGCCCCCGCGGACGGGCTCGACGCGGCCACCGAGCAGCTCGCGAACGAGCTGCTCGCGTGCGCGCCGCGCGCGGTCGGCCTCGCGAAGCGCGTGCTCGACGCCGCCGCGAAGCCGGCGCTGGCCGTGACGCTCGAGCAGGAGGTGGCCGCGCAGGAGACGCTCGCCGCCACGGAGGACTTCGCCGAGGGCGCGCGCGCCTTCTTCGAGAAGCGCGACCCGGAGTTCGTGGGCCGCTGAGCCGGGTCGCGGCCCCCGCGAACGACAGCACCGAGGGGGCGACGCCCGTCAGGTGGATGACAATCGTTGCGTTTTCCGCCACGAACGTCATCCACCTGGTGAACGGGTCCAGAAATGCGACGGGCCCGGATGCCGTGGTCCGGGCCCGTATCGCTAAGTGCCGGGGCAGGGTCGGGGGAACCCATATGTGCCGAAAACCGGCCCCGGCGGCTGAGTTTGGGTTATACCCAGACCAGAAGGGCTAAACCCTCGAATTCGCGGCGGAACCCTCGATAGGACGCACGCCGAGGCGCGCGGCACGCCACAGAACAGCGGCTGCAGACAGGGTTGTGGCCGCCACGAGCAGCCACGCCGCTCCGTAGCCCGCGCTCGCGGCGATCGCGCCGAAGGCCGCCGGGCCGGCTGCTCCGCCCACGTAGATACCTGTTTGGGTTACACCGCTCGCGCTGCCCGGCGTCTCCCTGTTCGAGTCGACGACGGCCAGGTTGAAGAGGCCGTTCCAGCCCCAGCCGAGCGTGAACGCGACCAGCATGCCCGCCACGAACAGCGCCGCGGTACCACTCGCCATCACCGCGAAGCCGACCGACCCTGCCATGAGGAGAACCACGACCAGCGTGAGCCCGTAGTCGCGCTTGCGGTCCGCGCGCGCGCCCAGCCACACGCGCATGGCGAGGCTCAGCCCGCTGCCGAGCGCCGCGAGCAGGCCGGCGGTGCCCTCGCCGATCCCCACGTCGACCGCCGAGGCCACGAGGTACGCGCCGAGAGCGCTCGGTCCCGCGGTCCCGAGCGCGGCGCCGAGCGCGGTGAGGAAAAGCGCCCGCGAGGGTCGCCGCGAGCCGGTCCGGCGCGACACGTGCGCGGTCTCCCCGCGCGGAAGGGCGATCGCCACCGCGAGCGGCGCCAGCGCGCAGATGCCGACCGTCGTGCGCCAGCCCAGCGGCAGAGCGAGCACCGGCAGCGCAAGGCCGCTCAGGAGGATCGCGGCCGGGATGCCGGACTGCTTGATGCCGAAGCCGAACCCCTGCCTGTCGGGTGCGATCTGCTCTGCCACGAACAGGTTGATCGCCGGCTGCGTGATCGAGTTCGCCACGCCCGCCACCGCGAGCAGCGCGAACAGAACGAGGAGCGTCGGCGCGAGGGCGGCCGCGCCGAGCGAGGCGGCGCTGATGAACACGCAGCGTCTCATCGCGCGCAGCGCTCCGATGTGGTCCGCCAGCCGTCCTCCCCACCCCGCGCCGAACGCGCCCGCCAGGAAGAACACGGTCACCCCGGCCGCCACCGCCTCGACGCGCACGTCGAGGTCGGCGCCGATCTGAAGCGCCAGCGTGCCTATGAGGAAGCCTGGAAGGACGCTCGCGGCGCCCGTGGCCACCGCGAGAGCTAGCCGCGCTGCCACTCGACCGGCCCGGCGGTGAGCACGTGACTGCCGAGCGGGCGGCCGAGCACCTGCTCCGCCGCGCGGGCCGCCTCGAGCAGCCGCTCGAGGTCGATGCCGGTCTCGTAGCCCATCTCGTGCAGCATCGAGACGAGGTCCTCGCTCGCCACGTTCCCCGTGGCGCCCGGCGGCACGGGACAGCCACCGAGCTCACCGAACGAGCTCTCGAAGCTGCGCACCCCAGCGCGCAGCGCCGCCGCCACGTTCGCGAGCCCCTGGCCGCGCGTGTTGTGGAAGTGGCCCGTGAGCTCGGCGCCCAGGTCGAGCCCGTCGAAGTAGCGCTCCACCTGCGCGGGGTTGGCCATGCCGGTCGTGTCGCCGAAGGCGATCTCCTCGCAGCCCGCGGCCACGAGCCGGCGCGCGATCTCGAGCACGCGCTCGCGCGGCACCTCACCCTCGTACGGGCAGCCGAACGCGACCGAGATCACTCCCTCGCAGCGGAGCCCCTCGTCGCGCGCCCGCGCGATCACCCGCTCCAGCCCGCCGAGCGACTCCTCGATCGAGCGGTTCACGTTCTTCCGGTTGTGCGTCTCCGAGGCGGACAGGAACAGGTTCACCTCGTCGAAGCGGTCGCGCAGCTCCAATGCGTTGTCGAGACCGCGCTCGTTGGGGATCAGGACGGTCACGGCCACGTCGTCGGGGATCTCGGCCCGGCGCAGCAGCTCGGCGCCGTCGGCCAGCTGCGGGATCACGTCGGCGCGCACGAAGCTCGTGACCTCGAGGCGCCTCACGCCGGTGCGCGCCAGCAGCTCCACGAGCCGGACCTTGTCGTCCGTCGCGATCACCTCGGGCTCGTTCTGGAAGCCGTCCCTCGGGCCGACCTCGCGAATCCGGACGTGTTCAGGCACGTTCAGATTCTGGCAAGGCCGCCGCTCACCCCGAGCGACTGACCTGTCACGTACGAGGCGTCGTCGGAGGCGAGGAACGCGATCGCGGCCGCCACCTCGTCCGGATGGCCGAGCCTGCGCAGGTTCGTGGAGCTGATCATCGTGTCCACGATCCGCTTGCCGACCTCGCCGAGCTGCTCGGGCGCGGCCATCAGAAGCGGCGTCTCGATCGGCCCGGGCGCCACGGCGTTCACCGTGATCCCGTAGCGGCCGTTCTCGATCGCGAGCGCCTTGGTGAAGCCGAGCACGCCGCCCTTCGCCGCGGAGTAGACCGCCGAGCCGCTCGAACCCACGCGCCCGGCCTCGGAGGACACGTTCACGATCCGGCCGCGGCGGCGCTCCTGCATCCCGGGCAGCACTGCGTGCGTGCACGCGATCACGCCGACCAGGTTCACCGCGAGCACGCGCTGCCAGAGCGCCTCGTCGGTGGCCGTGAACCAGCTCCACTCGTCGTAGCCCGCGTTGTTCACGAGGACGTCGACCGGGCCGAGCTCGGCCTCCGCCGCCTCGAGCGCCGCGCGCACGGAGTCCGTGGAGCGGACGTCGAGCTCGAAGGCCCCGCCGTCGACCTCGTCCGCGATGGTCCGGGCGCCGTCGAGGTTCACGTCCGTGACCGCCACGCGCGCGCCCTCGGCGGCCAGGCGGCGGCAGGTGGCCGCGCCGATTCCCGAGGCGCCGCCGGTGACGAGCGCTGTTCTATCTGCGAGTCGCAAGGGCAGCCGGGCACACTACCCGCAATGGATTCGGTGGTGTTGCTGTCCGGCGGGACCGGCGGAGCGAAGCTCGCGCGCGGACTCCTCGACGCCTGCGACGCCCTCACGGTGGTCGCGAACACCGGTGACGACGTCGACATCTACGGCGTGCACGTGTCCCCCGACCCGGACCTCGTGACGTACTGGCTGGCCGACGAGATCGACGAGCGCGGGTGGGGCCTCAGGGACGACAGCTGGCGGGTGATGGAGGCGCTCGAGCGCGCCGGCCGGCCGCACTGGTTCCGGCTCGGCGACCGCGACCTGGCGATGTGCCTCCTCCGCACCGAGCGCCTGCGCGCCGGCGACACGCTCACGCGCGCGCATGCGGCGGTGGTCGAAGCGCTCGGGGTGAGCGCGCGCGTGCTGCCGATGAGCGACGCGCCCGTGACCACCTGGGTGACGATCGGGGGCCGCGAGCTGCCCTTCCAGGAGTTCATGATCGTGGAGCGCGCCGCGGGCGCCGTCGAGCGCGTCGAGCTGCGCGGGCTCGACGCGGCGCGGCCCTCCGAGGCCGTGCTGGACGCGATCGCGGCGGCGGACGCGATCGTGATCGGCCCGTCGAACCCGGTCATCTCCATCGGCCCGATCCTCGCGCTGCCCGGCATGCGCGAGGCGCTGCGCGCCGCGACGGCACCGGTGCTGGCCGTGAGCCCGTTCGTGGGCGGCCGCTCGGTGAAGGGCCCGACGGAGTCGTTCTGCCGGCACGCAGGGATCGCGCTCAGCGCCACGGGGATAGCGACCGCCTACGAGGGGCTGATCGACGGCATCGTGGCCGACGAGCCCGCGAACGGCGTGCCGGAGCTGGTCACGGACACGCTCATGGAGACGGCCGACGAGCGTGCCCGGCTCGCGCGCGAGCTGCTCGACTTCGCGGCCTCGCTCAGCGGCACGCGCTAGTCTCGCGCCGCATCCGGCCCGGCCACTCGTGAAGACGCTCGCGATCCTCCCTGTGAAGAGCTTCGGCGCTGCAAAGCAGCGCCTCTCAGAGACGCTCGGCGCGCCCTCGCGCCAGGCGCTCGCGCAGGCCATGTTCACCGACGTGCTGAGCGCGGCCCTGCGAGCGCCCGAGCTCGATGGGATCGTTGTCGTGACCTCGGACGAGGCGGCCGAGGCGACGGCCACGGGCGAGCGCGTGCGCGTGCTGCCGGACGACGGCAGGCCGGGCCATTCGAGGGCGGCGCTGATCGGCGTGCGGCACGCGCTCGACGAGGGCTATGAGCGCGTGCTCGTGATCGCCGGCGACACGCCGCTCGTCCAGCCCGACGAGCTGGCCGGCCTGCTCACCGACGGTCCCGGCGTCGTGATCGCCCCCGACCGCCACGGCACCGGCACGAACGCGCTCGCGCTGTGCCCGCCCGACGCGATCGAGCCGAGCTTCGGGCCGGGCAGCTGCGAGCGCCACGTAGCCGCGGCGCGTGAGGCCGGGGTGGCGCACCGCGTGGCGCACATCCGCGCGCTCGCGCTCGACGTGGACACCCCGGCCGACCTCGCGGAGCTCGCCACCGAGCTCGATCTGCGGCCCGGCCAGCCCTCCACCACGCGCGACGCGCTCCACCGGCTCGACCGCGACGGTCAGCCCGTGCGCGTGGCGCAGGCGCCGGCCTGAGCTCGTTCAGCGTCACCGCGCTCGCGCCGCTGCCCGCGATCCGCCCGGGCGACGACCTCGCTGCGCTGATCGCGGCCGCCGCGCCGCCCGACCTTGCCGACACCGATGTCCTCGTGATCGCCCACAAGGTGGTCTCTAAGGCGGAGGGGAGCGTCCGCCGCCTCGCCGAGATCGAGCCGGGCGAGCGCGCGGAGGCGCTCGCGGCCGAGCACCGCAAGGACGCCCGACTCGTCCAGGCCGTGCTCGACGAGTCGGCCGAGCTGCTGCGCGCGGTGAACGGCACGCTCGTCTGCCTGACGCACCACGGCCTCGTGTGCGCGAACGCGGGCGTGGACCAGTCGAACGCCTCGACCGAGGGCGGCGAGCTGATCCTCCTGCCGCGCGACCCGGACGCTTCCGCCGCCCGCCTGCGCGCGGAGATCGAGTCGCTGCTCGGCGTGCGGCCCGCGGTCGTGATCGCGGACTCGTTCGGCCGCGCCTGGCGGCTCGGCCAGACCGACGTGGCGCTCGGCGCGGCCGGCGTCGTGCCGCTCGACCAGTGGATCGGTCGCCCGGACGGCTTCGGGCGCGACCTGCACGTCACGTCGATCGCGGTGGCCGACTCGATCGCCGCCGCGGCCGACCTCGCGCGCGCCAAGGACTCGCTCGAGCCGGCCGTGCTGGTGCGCGGCCTGGAGCGCTACGTGACTCGCGACGATGGCCCGGGCGCGGCCGCGCTGCGCCGCCCGGCCGAGCAGGACCTGTTCAGGTAGGCGGCCCCCGGCTCGCCTAGCCGCCGATCGGCGCGCGCGGGTTCGGGCCCCAGAAGATCTGCGTGCCGATCATCCCGATCAGGTGGACCCTGACGGTGTTCAGCACCATCGCTTCGCGGTGGCGGTGCCCACTCCCGTGGCGCACAGGAACAGGAGCGAGTTGATCCCCATCACCTCGAGCGCATCGACCTCGTCCGAGATCCGCATCGCGCCGATCTCGGCCACGAGGCCGGTGCCGACCTTCGCGGACATCATGTAGCCGAACGCGTAGGGCATCACCTCACGGAGGTCGCACCAGGCGCTGAAGACGCCGGAGTAGGCCGGCGCCCCGGTCGAGCGGCTGAAGTAGGCGCCCTCGATGCCGCACTGGAGCCCGAGGATGAACGCGAGGCCCCAGATCACGAGCGCGGAGCCCAGGATCAGGATGCCGGCCTCGCGGAGCGACTCGCCGAAGAAGCGGAACACGCGCCCGCTGAAGATCCCCGCGAGGACGTGGCCTGAGAAGCCCGCGATCTCGCCGAACCCCCCGAGCCACTCGCGCGGCGCGGCGAGCGGCGCCGTCAAAGCGGGTTCGCGAGCCACATGTGGCTGTAGAAGAAGAACCAGACCGCCATCAGCACGAGCGCGATCGTCAGCGAGACGGTCATCGCGACGTCGATCAGGCGGCGCGGCGCCCGCGCGCGGCGCGAGCCGCTGCGCTCCGCGCTGACGCTCACGAGCCAGGCGGACTGCTGGCGGTCCTGCGCGGCCTCCGGCCCGCGGCCGCGCACGTACACGCCGTTCACGCGGTAGAGCACCCAGCCGAAGCCCACCATCGCCAGCGGGATGCCGCCGAGCGTCGCGAACAGGAAGCCGGTCGCGCTCGTCGTGAAGCGGCCGGCGAGCCACAGGCCGAGCGCAGGGATGCCGATCCAGACGAACGCGCTGCCGAGCACGATCACGAGCGCCAGCGCGGCGGTGACGAGCTCCGCGATGTCCCAGCGCCGGTTCAAGTGTGTCGGCACAGTTCGCACACAGTACCACGCTGTGCTGGTACACTCCGCCACTCGCCATGGGGGACCCGCTCGACGCTCAGGTGGACCGCAGCAGCGGTGTACCGCTGTCCGCGCAGCTCGCCGCGCACGTGCGCGCCGCCGTCGCCGACGGCCGGCTCGCGACCGGCGACCGCCTCCCGAGCGTGCGCGAGCTCGCCGACCAGGCCGGGGTGAACGTGAACACGGTGCGCGCGGTCTACGCCCGGCTCGAGGCCGAAGGGGCCGTGCGCAGCGAGCACGGCCGGGGCACGTTCGTGGCGGACCCGCTTGTGAGCTCGCATCCGGCGGATTCACGAACCCTCTCGCGTGGGGAGCTGCGTGACCAGATCGCCGCGCTCGAGGCCACGCTCGCGAAGCTGCCCCCACCGCCGCTCAGGGCGCACGCCGAGCCGCGGCGTCAGGGCACCGCCGCGCTGCTCTCGGCCGAGGAGCTGGTGGACGTGCGCGACCGGCTGCTCGAACGGCTACGTCAGATCGACAGCGAGCGGAGCGCACTGCTCGAGAGCCTCGACCAGCTGGGCGTCGAGCCCCGTCCCGAGGCCGAGGACGCCCCCTCGCGGGGCGGCACGCCAAGCCTGGCGGGCGCCCGGATTCGCTGGGTCGGCGCCTAGCCGGCGCCGCCGCGCCGGCGCCGCTCTACCCGACGGGCTCCACCCCGCCCACGCCCTTCTTGCCTGGCGTCAGCACGAGGTAGAAGTAGAGGAAGCCGGCCACGAGCGCGCCGACGACGGGGGCGAGCACGTACACCAGTAGGAAGTGGTCCGCCCCGCCCCACTCGCCCGAGACGATCGCGGGGCCGAAGCTGCGTGCCGGGTTGAAGCCGGCGCCTGTGAGCGGCGCGAGCACCATCACGGCCATTCCGAGTGCCGCGCCGATCGCCAGCGCGGCCCACTCCTTGGTCGCGCGCGGGTTGACGGCCACGCCGACGATCACCCAGACCAGGAAGAACGTTCCGATGGCCTCGACGACCATTCCCGGGAAGATTGCGCCGTCGAGCCGCGACGACACGAGCGTGGCGCCGTAGTTGATCCCCTTGCCCTCGTCGTTGAGCAGCGCCTTCGTGAGCAGCGCGCCGCCCACGCCGCCGGCCAGCTGCGAGACGATGTAGATCGCGGCGTCGGCCACGCCGATCTGGCGCAGAGCCGTCATGACGACGGTGACGGCGGGGTTGAAGTGCGCGCCGGAGACGACCGCGAGCGTCTGGATCAGCCCGAACAGCACGAACGTGTGCACCAGGCCGATGACCGAGAAGTCGACGAACGGGGCCGGGTTCTTCGCGCTCGGTCCTGTCACGTACAGCGACACGACGGCCGTGACGAAGAAAACGAGCAACAGCGTTCCGACGAACTCGGCGATATAGGCCGCTGGGCCACGGTCCTGCACTTCGGTCACCTCCGGTGAATTCATGGCGTATCGCCCGTACTGTTCGCCGTCGTGCGCCGATTCCTTCCCCTGATCGCCCTTCTTGCGTGCCTGGCGGGGTGCGGCGGCGACGAGTCCCGAGCGGGTTCGAGGACCGCCACGATCGCGCTCGACTTCCAGCCGAACGCGGTGCACGCCGGCATCTACTCGAGCGGGCTGAGGATCCGCGTGCCCGCCGCGAGCACGGACTCGCTGAAGCTGCTGGCCGGCGGCCGCGCGGACATGTCGGTCGTGGACATCCACGATCTCGGGCTCGCGCGCGAGGCGGGAAGCGACATCGTGGGAGTGGGCGCGCTCGTACAGCGTCCGCTCGCGGCGGTGATCGCTCGCAGGGGCCACGTGCGCCGCCCGCGCGACCTCGAGGGCCGGCGAGTCGGGGTCACGGGCCTCCCCTCCGACGAGGCGGTGCTGCGCGCGGTGGTCGAGCACGACGGCGGCGACTACAGCCGCGTGAAGAGGATCACGATCGGCTTCTCGGCCGTGCCGAGCCTGATCGCAGGGAAGGTCGACGCCGTGGTCGCCTTCTGGAACGCGGAGGGCGTCACGCTGCGCCAGCGCGGCATCGCGACGCGCGAGTTCCGCGTCGACGAATACGGCGCGCCGCGCTATCCGGAGCTCGTGCTGGCGGTCACGCGATCGACCCTGGAGAAGCGCGAGGCGCTCGTCACCGAGATGCTCGCGGCGATCGCACGCGGCACCGAGCGGGCGCTCGACCGGCGCGGCGCGACGATCGCCGAGCTGGTGCGCGCGTCGGGCGCCGACGAGCCGCTGATGCGCGCGGAGCTGAGCGCCGTGGCTCCCGCCCTGCGGCCGCCGGTGCGCCTCGACCGCGCGGCGCTCCACAGCTGGGCTCGCTTCGACGCGCGCTTCGGGATCCTCGAGGCGGCGCCGGACCTGAGCCGGGCGTTCCCGTCGGTTAGTTTCGAGGGCCCATGAACATCACAGGCGTCGACTTCATCACCGTGCCCACCCGCGACTTCGAGAAGGCGGACCAGTTCTACGGCGAGGTGCTCGGCCTCGAGCGCTCGAAGCGCTGGGGCAGCATGCCCGCCGGCGAGTTCGAGACGGGATCGCTCACGATCGCCGTGATGCAGTCGGATGCGTTCGGGATCGAGTTCGAGCCGCACTCGCACCCGATCGCCTTCCAGGTCGACGACGTGGCCGCCGCGCGCGAGGAGCTCGAGGGCCGCGGTGTCGATTTCGGCGCGGACACGATGGACAGCGGCGTCTGCCACATGGCTCACTTCGCCGATCCGGACGGCAACCGCCTGATGTTCCACCACCGCTACGCGCCGAAGGACGCCCGGCCGACGGGCGCCTAGGCGAGCGACTCGACGAGCGCCGCGGCCTCACGCGCCATGCGCGAGCGCGGCACCACGCGATCGAAGCCGGCTTGCTCGGCGCGCGCCCGCACGTCCTGCTCGACGTGCGAGTAGAAGCCGAGCCGCGGCGCCGTGGCGCCGGCGGAGCGCTCGATGCGGGCGTCGGGGTCGTCGGTGAGGTCGACGACGAGGACGTCCGCCTCGTCGTCGGGCCCGACCGGCTCGTGGCCGGCCGCCCGAAGGGCTCCCTGGAGCTTCGAGCCGAACAGAAGGTCTGGGACGAGCAGCGCTACGCGCACGCCGGCACGTCTACTGGGCGCGGCGCCGGCTGAACTCCTGGCGCACCGACTCGGGGCGTCCCCACATCTGCACGACCTCCGCGCGGCCTGAGCGCGCCTCGCGCACGATCAGCTCGCCCTCGATGCCCTCGCCGTCGAGCAGCCGGAGCGTGCCGCGCACGGTCTCCGGCGCCGCGGCGTGGCCGAACTCGTGCGCGCAGCGGATGCGCCAGTGCCAGTCGTGCTCCGAGTAGGGCATGGCGTTGATCTGCATGAGCAGCGTCGCGGCGTCGATGTAGCGGTCCTCATCCGCGATCCGGAGGTCGAGCTCCAGCTGGGTCCAGTCGGGCGGAAGCGAGTCGAGGACTGCCTGGAAGTCGTCGGCGAGGGCCACGGCCGGAAGCCTACCGCCGCGGCTCGATCCGGATCGCGTGCGCGAGCTGGTCGCCGAGCGCGTGCTCGCGCCCGTTGGCGATCACGGTGAGCGGGCCGCCGAACGGCTCGCGGCCGACGAGCTCGAGCTCGTCGCCCGGGGCGATGCCGCGCTCGGACAGGTAGCGGAGCATGTCCGGGTTCGAGTCGGACACGCGCGAGAAGACGCCGCGGTCGCCCGGCCGCAGGTCGGACAGCGCGCGCGAGGGCGACTCGTCGATCTCGCCGTCGCGCGTGGGGATCGGGTCGCCGTGCGGGTCGTGCGTGGGATTGCCGAGCTTCGCCGCGATCAGCTCGGACAGCTCGGGCGAGATCGCGTGCTCGAGCTTCTCGGCCTCGGCGTGCACGCGGTCCCACGGCATCCCGAGCGCCTCGGCGAGGTAGAGCTCGAGCAGGCGGTGGTGGCGCAGCACCTCGAGCGCCACGCGCTCGCCCGCCCGCGTGAGCTGCACGCCGTGGTACGGCTCGCGCGAGGCCAGCCCGAGCGACTCGAGGCGCTTCACCATGGCGGACGCCGACGCGGGCGACACCTCGAGGCGGTCCGCGAGCGCGGAGGTGGAGACCGGCGAGTCGCTCCGCTGCGCGATCGACCAGATCGCCTTGGTGTAGTCCTGCACCGCGTTCGAGATCTCGATCGCGTCGGTGCGTGCGGCTGCCATCAGAGCGACACCAGCAGTCCGGTCGCGTACATGACGACGAGCCCGGTCAGGAGGCCACCGACCGCGAGCGGATGCAGGAACCGCCCGGCGCGGTCGCGCACCTGCGGCGCGATCTGGACGATCACCTGGGCGATCGCCCCCGCCCCC
>DASYMP010000278.1:0-7134 GCA_036009005.1 Thermoleophilaceae bacterium
GATGTGGTGACGCTCGTATGCGGAGCCAACGACGTGCTGTTCTCGACTCGTCCCGACGCCGACGCCTACGCCGCCCGCCTCTCGCGCATGTTCGTGAGGCTGCGGAGGGAGGTCCCGGCGATCGAGATCGTGACCGCGACCTATCCCGACATCTCGCGCTTCATCGAGGTGCGGCCGCGCACGCGTGCGCGCGTGGAGGAGGGCATGCGCCTCTTCAACGCCGCGGCCCGCAGCGTCGCCGAGCGCCACGACGTGGTGCTGATGGACAGCTTCGACTACCCCGAGGCCAACTCACGCGCGACCTACGCCGACGACGGGTTCCACCCCTCGGCCGAAGGGCACCGCCAGGCGGCGCGCGCGTTCCTGCGCGCGCTGCGGCAGCGCCTCCGGCTAAGCGCCGCGTGATAGCGACCGCGGGCGGGCGCTTCACGACCGAGGCGCGCCCGGTGCGCGAGTCGGACATCCTCGACTTCGCAGCGCTCAGCGGTGACCTCCACCCGCAGCACGTGGACCCGGACTGGGCGGGCGAGAGCCGCTTCGGCGAGCAGATAGCGCACGGGCTCCTCGTGCTCTCGTTCGCCATCGGGCTGCTGCGGCTCGACCCCGAGCGGGTGGTCGCGCTGCGCCGGATACGCGACGCCGTCTTCAAGCAACCCGTCAGGATCGGCGACACTCTGCGCGTGGAGGGAAGAATCGCCTCGACGCGGAGGGTCGACGACGAGCACGAGCTCGTCGAGAGCCACCTGCGCATCCTGAACCAGGACGACCGCCTCGTCGCGCTTGTGAAGGCGGAGCTGCTGTGCCGATGATGCTGGAGGGCAAGCGCCTCCTGATCACCGGGGTGCTGACCAGGGGGAGCATCGCCTACACGGTCGCCGAGCGGGCCCAGCAGGAGGGCGCGCAGGTGCTGCTCACGGGATTCGGGCGGACGCGGCGCATGACGGAGCGCGCCGCCGCGCGGCTCCCCGAGCCGCCCGACGTGCTGGAGCTCGACGTGAACAGGCCGGAGGACCTCGACGCGCTCGCGGCGGAGCTGCGCGAGCGCTGGGGCGGGCTCGACGGTGCGCTCCACGCGATCGCGTTCGCGCCCGCCGACGCCCTGGGCGGCAAGTTCATGACGGCCCCGCCGGAGTCCGCGGAGCTGGCCTTCCGCACGAGCGCGTACTCGTTCAAGGCGCTCGCCGGCGCGCTCGCGCCGCTGATGGAGGAGGGCGGCAGCTTCGTGGGGATGGACTTCGACGCCTCGGTGGCCTGGCCGATCTACGACTGGATGGGCGTGGCGAAGGCCGCGCTCGAGTCGGTCTCGCGCTACCTGGCGCGCGACCTGGGCGACCAGCGCGTGCGCGTGAACCTCGTGTCCGCCGGGCCGATGGAGACGCCCGCCGCGGAGGGAATCCCGGGCTTCGGCCAGCTCGCGGCGCTGTGGGAGAAGCAGGCCCCGCTCGGCTGGGACCAGACCGACCCGGCGCCGGTGGCCGACGCGGTGCTGTTCCTCCTGTCGGACCTCGCTCGCGCCGTGACCGGCGAAATCCTGCACGTCGACGGCGGCTACCACGCGATGGGCGCACCACTCAGGCCCTAACCCTGGCCTTTGGGGGTAGATTCGAAAGGTGCTACTTGCGATCGACGTCGGGAACACCCAGACGCACGTGGGGATGTTCGAGGGGGACGAGCTCGTCCAGCACTGGCGCTTCGCCACCGCCCGCTTCGCCACGGCGGACGAGCTGGCGACCACGCTGGCGGGGCTGCTCGGCCTTCGTGACCTGAAGCTTGCCGACGTGCACGCCGCGATGGTGTCCGCGGTGGTGCCGACGCTCGCGCACGAGTACGAGCAGGTGATCGAGCGCTACTTCGGCGGGCGCGGGCTGCTCGTGGGGCCGGATATCAAGAGCGGCATGCCGATCCGGATCGACCGGCCGCAGGAGCTGGGCGCCGACCGCCTCGCCAACGCGATCGCCGCGTACGACAAGGTCGGCGGGGCCTGCATCGCCGTGGACTTCGGCACGGCGATCAACTACGACGTGATCTCGGGCGCCGGCGAGTACCTCGGCGGGGTGATCTCGCCGGGGATCGAGATCTCGCTCGAGGCGCTCTCGGCCCGGGCGGCGCGGCTTCCGCGCGTGGAGATCGAGAAGCCGCGTCACGCCATCGGCAAGGGCACGCAGGAGGCGATCCAGGCCGGAGTCGTCTACGGCTTCGCAGGGCAGGTCGACGCGATCCTCGGCCGCCTCCGCGAGGAGCTCGGCGAGGAGGCCACCACGATCGCCACGGGCGGCTTCGCGGCCGCCATCGTCCCGTTCTGCGAGCAGGTGGACGAGGTGGACGACCGCCTCACGCTCCAGGGCCTGAAGCTGATCTGGGAGCGGAACAGCACGTAGCTCCGAGCGCGGAACGTGCCGGCACGGACCCCCTCACACTCCTTCGAGATCCTGGTCGACCCGCGCGGCCGGGTGACGGTCGTGCGGGTGAAGGGCGAGGTCGACGCGGTGACCGCGCCGCGCATGGCGCAGGCCGTGAACCGGCTGCTCGCCCGCCAGGCGAACGTGGTGCTCGACCTCGAGGAGGTGGAGTTCATGGACCTGCACGGCCTCGCGGTGCTGATGCGCGCCTCGCGGCGAGCGCGGTCGGACGGCGGCAGCTTCGCCATAGCCCGCCCGGCCTACTGCGTGCGGCGGCTCGTCGAGCTCGTGCGCGCCGAGAACGCGCTCAAGATCCTGCCGGACGGCACCGACCCGCTCGACGCCGCCTGACCAGCGCTACCGTTTGCCTGTGCGCTCGCTCACCGACAGCTGGACGCTCGGCGGCCTGAGCCTCCGGAACCGCGTCGTCCTCGCGCCGCTCGCCGGGATCGGCAACTGGTTCGTGCGCCTCCAGGCGAAGCGCCACGGCG
Organism: Thermoleophilaceae bacterium; assembly: GCA_036009005.1. Classification (GTDB taxonomy): domain Bacteria; phylum Actinomycetota; class Thermoleophilia; order Solirubrobacterales; family Thermoleophilaceae; genus JACVRW01. The sequence continues at coordinate 2,891 of DASYMP010000278.1, forward strand.
CCGGCCTCGTCGTGTCCGAGATGGTCTCGAGCTTCGGCCTCGTGCACGGCGACGAGCGCACCCACCGCGAGTTCCTGCGCATCCATCCCGAGGAGCACCCGGTGTCGATGCAGCTCTTCGGCCACGACCCGGACGTGATGCGTGAGGCGGCCGCGATCACGGCCGCCGCGGGCGCCGACCTGATCGACCTCAACATGGGCTGCCCGGTGCGGAAGGTCTGCAAGACCGGCGCGGGGGTGGCGCTGCTCGACGACCCGGACCGCGCCGTCGCGATCGCGCGCGCCGCCCGCGAGGGCAGCGGCCTGCCGGTGACCGTGAAGCTCCGGCCCGGCCGCGCGCCGGGCGACCGCGCCGGCCTGGAGCTGGCCAGGCGGCTCGTGGAGGAGGCCGGGGTGGCCGGCATCGCCTTCCACCCGCGCCACGCCTCGCAGCAGCACTCCGGCGCGCCCGACTACGCGCTCGCGCGGCAGCTCGTGGAGGCGCTTCCCGTTCCGGTCGTCATCTCCGGCGGCCTGTCGAGCGACGAGAACGCGCTGCGCGCCTTCGAGGAGAGCGGCGCCGCGGCCGTGATGCTCGCGCGCGGCGCGCTCGGCAACCCCTGGGCGTTCGGCCGCCTCACGGGCAGCTACGAGGGCGAGCCGGAGCCGCACGAGGTGGTGGCCGAGCTCGAGTGGGTGATCGCCTGCGCGGAGGACCACCTCGGCGTGGAGCGCGCGGGCCGCTACCTGCGCAAGTTCTACCCCTGGTACGCGGAGCGGCTGGGCCTCACGAGACGCGAGCGCGAGCCGCTCGTGACCGCGCCCACCACGACGCACGCGCGCGAGATTTGGCGCGATATCGCGGCCGCTCGCGAGCCGCTCGCGGCCTGATCCAACTCCCTCGGAACGCGTATATCCGGTTGCTACACTGCTCGGCTCCTCCGGAAGGAAGACGGAGGTTTTCTTATGGCACGAGAGACCGTTCTAACACCTGAAGGCCTGAAGGAACTCAAGGCCAAGATCGAGCACCTGAGCGGCGATCGGCGTCGCGAGGTGGCCGAGCGCATCAAGGAAGCGCGTGAATTCGGCGACATCTCCGAGAACGCCGAGTACGACGACGCCAAGAACGAGCAGGCGATGCTCGAGAAGCAGATCTCCGATCTCGAGGAGAAGCTGCGCAGCGCCCGCGTCATCGACGCCAAGTCGGTCGACACCGAGAAGGTCAGCGTCGGCGTGACGGTGCACGTGAAGGACCAGAAGACGGACAAGTCGACGAAGTTCAAGATCGTCGGCTCGGCCGAGGCCGACCCCGCCGAGAGCAAGCTCTCGAACGAGTCGCCCGTGGGCCGCGCGCTGCTCGGTCACAAGCGCGGCGAGACCGTCAGCGTGCAGGTGCCGCGCGGTCCGGCTCGCAAGCTCAAGATCACCAAGATCGAGCGCTGAAGTAGCCTCCCGCCGCGTGGAGCGGGACGATCGCCGGGCCAAGCTGGAACAGCTTCGTGAGGAGGGCATCGACCCGTTCCCCCACGAGTTCCAGGGCGTGGTGCCCACATCCGAGGTCGTGGACGACCTGGAGCCCGGCCAGGAGACGGACCGCGCCTACCGTGTGGCCGGTCGCATGGTGGCGCGTCGCGACCAGGGCGGTGCCGCCTTCATCGATCTCGTGGACCGCGCGGGGAAGATCCAGCTCCACGCGAAGCGCGACGTGCTCGGCGACGAGTCGTTCGACCGGCTCGTGTCGCTCGACATCGGCGACCTGATCGGGATCGACGGCACCGCCTTCAAGACCCGTCGCGGGCAGCTCAGCCTGATGGTCACGGGCTGGACCCTGCTCGCGAAGTCGCTGCGCTCTGTGCCGCAGGAGTACTACGGCCTCGAGGACGTGGAGACCCGCTATCGCCACCGCGAGCTCGACCTGATCGGAAACGCGGAGACGCGCGAGCTGTTCATCACGCGCACCAAGATCGTCCGCGCGATCCGTCGCTGGCTCGACGAGCGGGACTTCCTCGAGGTCGAGACGCCGATCCTGCAGCCGCTCTACGGCGGCGCGCTCGCGCGCCCGTTCGTGACGCACCACAACGCGCTCGACCGCGATCTCTTCCTGCGGATCGCCGACGAGCTCTACCTGAAGCGGCTGATCGTCGGCGGGCTCGAGCGCGTGTACGAGATCGGCAAGGACTTCCGCAACGAGGGCATCTCGCACAAGCACAACCCCGAGTTCACGATGCTGGAGTGGTACGAGGCCTACGCCGACTACAACGACATCGCGAACCGCCTGGAGGAGCTCGTCTCCTACGTGGCCGAGGAGATCGGCTACTCGGGCCCGATCGACTTCTCACGCCCGTGGAAGCGCATGACGCTGCGCGAGGCGATCAGGGAGAAGACCGGCATCGACATCCACGGCGGCGGCGAGCTTCCGGGCGAGGGCACCTGGGCCAAGCGCGTGGACGACCTGCTCTCGAAGCACGTCGAGCCGGACCTCCAGAACCCGACCTTCGTCATGGACTACCCCAAGGAGCTGTCCCCGTTCGCGAAGGATCACCGCTCCGAGGAGGGCCTCGTGGAGCGCTTCGAGGCGTTCGCCGGCGGGATGGAGTTCTCGAACGCGTTCACGGAGCTGAACGACCCGGACGAGCAGCGCGCGCGCTTCGAGCAGCAGCGCGCCGAGCACGCCGCGGGTGAGGAGGAGGTCCAGCCCTACGACGAGGACTACATCGAGGCGCTCGAGCACGGCATGCCGCCCACCGGCGGCATCGGCATCGGGATCGACCGGCTCACGATGATCATGAGCGGCCGCCACTCGATCCGCGAGGTCGTGCTCTTCCCAGCGATGCGCAGCTAGCCGTTCACGGCCCTCTTTAACTTCGTCTCGGCTCGTTCGACAGCGCTGCTCGATTGCACCAGCCTCTTCGCGGCGCGCCGCTGGCGCGGCACGTTCTTGCTCCGCTCGGCGCTCGCCACCGCCTGAAGGTCGCGGGTCACCTCGTCAAGGCGCGCCAGAAGGCCGTCGAACTCGTCCCGAGCGTCGGCCGGCGGGTCGAGTCGCGCCAGGTTGTGGCGCGTCCGCGCGGTGCCCTTCGCGAGCCGGTCGAACGCGGCCGGTTTCGTCCCGAGATTCTCGCCCAGCCGGCTCAGCGGCCTGACGGCCTTGTTGTAGTCGTCTGCGAAGGAGCTGTCAGAGCCGCCGCAGCCTGCCAGCGCTAGCAGGACGAGGACCACGGCCGACGAAGTGAGCTTCATGCCGCGAAACGTACCCACGGTGCGCGCTTTAGGGGTTCGTAAAGACGCATTTGACGCCCAGGCGCGTTGGTACAGTTGGTCAACGGGGTCGTGATCCTCGGTGCTCCTCTCAGGCGACCGGCGTATATGCCGATCTAATGGGGAAGTACGGGTAACGCAGCCCCCTGAAGTTCCCGACAGATAAGTGAGCACAGCGTGTTTGAGCGCTTTACGGAACGGGCCCGGCAGGTCGTCGTCCTCGCCCAAGAGGAGGCCCGCATTCTCAAGCACAACTACATCGGTACCGAGCACATCCTCCTCGGGCTTCTGCGCGAGGAGGAGGGACTCGCCGCGCGCGTCCTCGAGTCGCTCGACATCACCGTGGAGCGCGTGCGCGCCCAGGTGGTCCGCATCGTCGGATCCGGCGAGGAGGTCACCTCCGGCCAGATCCCGTTCACTCCGCGCGCCAAGAAGGTGCTGGAGCTCGCGCTGCGCGAGGCCCTCTCGCTCGGCCACAACTACATCGGCACCGAGCACATCCTGCTCGGCCTCGTTCGCGAGAACGAGGGCGTCGCCGCCCGCATCCTGCTCGACTTCGACGCGGACTCCGAGAAGATCCGCAACGAGGTCATCCGCATGCTCTCCGGCCCCGGTGGCCGCCAGGGCCGCGCCGGCGCGGCCGCGGGCGCGCAGGGCGAGGGCAAGAAGTCCTCGAAGCTGCTCGACCAGTTCGGCCGCAACCTGACGAAGCTCGCCGCGGAGGGCAAGCTCGACCCGGTCGTGGGCCGCGAGACCGAGATCGAGCGGATCATGCAGATCCTCTCGCGCCGCCAGAAGAACAACCCCGTGCTGATCGGCGAGCCGGGCGTGGGCAAGACCGCCGTGGTCGAGGGCCTCGCCCAGCTGATCACCAACGGCGAGGTGCCTGAGCTGCTGAAGAACAAGCAGATCTACACGCTCGACCTGGCCGCGCTCGTGGCCGGCTCGAAGTACCGCGGCGAGTTCGAGGAGCGCCTCAAGAAGGTGATGAAGGAGATCACCCAGCGC
>DASYMP010000279.1:0-4770 GCA_036009005.1 Thermoleophilaceae bacterium
GAGAAGGAGTAGTGGCGCTTCTGCGGCCGTGAGGTAGCGGGCGAAGCGATTCCGCCCTTGCCCCGTTATCGCTGCTGTTTGAGGAGCGCCCGGACGCCCGAGGGCAGAGCCCTAGTAGCCCAGAGCAAACTTCGCATCTTCGGACATCAGGTCCGGGGTCCAGGCGGGGGTGAACGTCATGCTCGGGTTCACGCTCTCCACGCCGTCGAGCTCGCTCACGAACTCCTTCATCTGGTCGCTCACCTGAGGGCCGATCGGGCAGCCCGGAGAGGTGAGCGTGAAGGTGATGTTCACGTCGGAGCCGTCGACCTCGATCTCGTACACGAGGCCCAGCTCCACGAAGTCGAGCCCGAGCTCCGGGTCGATCACGTTCGTGAGGGCCTCTTCGACTTCGTCAACGGATGGCATGCGGTCCATGTTAGTAGCCTGCGAGCGTGCCTCTGCTGGCGCTGATAGCGATCTTCGTGCTGGTCCCGCTCGCGGAGCTGTACGTGATCATCAAAGTGGTCGGGCCGGCTCTCGGGGCGCCGCTCACGATCGCGCTCCTGGCGGCCGACTCGCTCGCGGGCGCTTGGCTGATGAAGTCGCAGGGCAGAGCCGTCTGGCGCCGCTTCACCGAGACGATGAACGCGGGGCGCATCCCCCATCGCGAGATCGTCGACGGCGTGCTGGTCATCTTCGGCGGCGCGTTCCTCATCACGCCCGGCTTCATCACAGACATCCTGGGCTTCCTGCTGCTGATCCCGCCCACGCGCGCGCTGTTCCGGCGCGGCCTGCAGCGCCGCCTGGAGGCTCGGGTGGTGCCGGGCCGGGTCCGGCGTCGTGGTTCTGGCCCCGAGCCGGGGTATGACGACTACGTGGAAGGCACCGCCACCGAGCACGAACCGCCGCCGCCCCCCGCGGCCGAGCTTCCCCCTCCGCGGCGACCGCGCACGTGACCGACCCGCCGCTCGCCCTCTCCTTCTTCGACCCCGCCCACAGCCTGAGCGGGACAGCGCGCGCGGGCATGACGCTGCTGTTCGAGGGCACCACCCCCACGACCGTCGACTCCGGCCCGGACGTCACGCGCGACGGGCAGGGCGCGCTCGTCGCCCGTCTCGAGGACCGCCTCGACCTGCGCTTCGACCCGATCGCCGAGCCCGCGACGCTCACAGGCCTGAGGATCACGCTGTGCGCCGTGATCGGCACCGTCGGCGGCACACGCGTCGACTGTCTCGGCACCGCCACCGAGACAACGGAGCCGCCCGCGTGGTCCGAGCTCGACGCGGTGCGCGGCGTGACGGCCGTCTTCGGCCCCGACCGCGCCGCCTTCCTGCTCGCCCGCCGGCCGCGCGGCGTGATGGGCCACGGCCACGAGCTCGTTGAGGCTCAGCTGCTGCTCGACGGCGAGCTGGCGACCGTGGAGGATGCGCGCCTTTCGACCGTGTACGACGGCGACGGACGCCAGCGCAACGCCGGGATCGAGCTGTTCCTGCCGGACGAGGACTTCCCGCGGCGGCTGTCTGGGACGGTGCGCGCCGGGGCGTCGCTGGCGCTCGAGGGGCTACGGGTGAACGCGGCGATGTTCGGCTGGCAGATGGAGGGTCGCGACGGCGCCGGGCTGTACGAGCTCGCCGTGCGCGACGAGCAGGAAGCCGCGTGATCCGCGCCGTCATCTCCGACTTCGGGGGCGTGCTCACCACCCCGCTGATCGAGTCGTTCCTCGCGTACCAGCGCGAGACGGGCATCGCGCTCGAGGACCTCGGCACCGCCATGGGGCGCCTGATGGAGCAGGACGGCGGCAAGCACCCGCTGTTCGAGCTCGAGAAGGGGAACCTCAGCGAGCAGGAGTTCATCGAGCGGCTCGGTGCAGAGCTCGGGCGCAAGCTCGACACGATGAGCTCGACCTACTTCGCCAACCTCCACCCCAACGAGCCGATGATCGCCTACATGCGCCGGCTGCGCGCTGACGGCCTGCGGCTCGGGCTGCTGACGAACAACGTGCGCGAGTGGGAGCCGCTGTGGCGCGCCAAGCTGCCCGACGTCGACGAGCTGTTCGAGGTGATAGTCGACTCTGGCTTCGTGGGCATGCGCAAGCCAGAGCCCGAGATCTACGAGTTGACCCTCGAGCGGATGGGCGGCGGCCTGCGCTTCGAGGAGTGCGTCTTCCTCGACGACATCGAGGTGAACTGCGACGCCGCCCGCGCGCTCGGCATGAAGGCCGTGCGCTTCCACGACAACGATCAGGCGATCGCGGAACTGGACGTGGTGCTCGGCCGGTCATAGGGTGAGGCCGCAGTGGCCCGAATCGATCCCGACAAGGCAGTTGGCGCCATGCTCGGGCTCGCCGTAGGAGACGCGCTGGGCCAGGGGAGCGCCGACACGGCGATGACCCTCACGCTCGCGGACAACCTGATCGAGCAGGGCGGCTTCGACGCCGACCGCGTGCTCGGCTCCTACTTGAGCTGGTACCGCAGCGACCCGCCGGGCATGAGCGATCACCTGCGTCAGGTGCTAGCCACCGTCGAGGGCGGCGCCGACGCCTATCGCGCCACCAGCTCCGTGCACTTCGACGGCGCCTCCACGTCCGGCAACGGCGCCGTGGCCCGCACCACGCCGATCGGGATCGCGTTCGCCGGGCGCGAGGATGCGCTGCGCGACGCGACCGTGGCCGACGCGGCCTTGACCCACTTCGACCCTTTGGCGGGAAAGGTGGCGCTGCTGCACAACCAGGTGCTGTCGTGGGTGCTCACCGGCGGGCCGCAGCTCGTGTTCGACCAGCTCAAGAACCCCGAGTGGCTCGACGACCGGATCGAGGACGTGGTGATCCCCGCGACAGCCGGCGTACTCGGCTATGCGGTGGCGCTGTCGCGTGAGGAGCCCGGCTCGGCGCTCGCGAGCCTGGCGATCGCGCTGGCCGCGTTCTTCAATGCCGACGACTTCGAGAAGGGGCTCAGCTGGGCGGTGGACCTCGGCGGCGACACGGACACCGACGGCGCGGTGACCGGTGCGCTGCTGGGCGCGCGGCTCGGCGCCGGTGCGATCCCGGAGAGCTGGCTGGCGACGCTCGAGCAGCGCCCGGAGATCGAGGCCGCCGGGCGCCAACTGGCGGCGCTGGCGGGCTAGCTCGCCGCTCGGCGCGCGCGCTCGGCCTTCGCGGTGCGCCGGAAGCGGCGGATCTTCCTGAAGTTGTAGACGGTCCGGGTGAGCGGGCCGACCGGCGGCAGCTCGAAGCCGTCGACCACCTGGTCGGGCGTCACGGTCCAGCCGCTGCGGTCGCCGACGAGCTGGCCGCGTACCTGGAAGTTGCGGCTCCACTCGAGCTCATCGTCGTGGTCGTGGGCGGTGACGCAGGCGGGACCGGCCAGGAGCGGCAGCGCGGGCGCCGGGGTCGCGTCGATACGGATCTCGTTGCCGCGGCGGTCGACGCTCACGGGCACCCGGATCGAGAACGGATAGCCGTCATGTGCCACGACCGAGAGGACGGCGGTGTCGTAGCGGCGGCCCAGCTCATGGACTCGGCGCGTCGAGCCGGAGGGCTTCGACCTGGGCGCCTGGGTGCCCGTGTGCGGCAGCGACCCGGCGGGGGAGCTCAGCTCGATCAGCTCGGGATCGGCCTCGCAGTCGCCTCCCGGCCAGATGTAGACGCGCTCAGGCCGGACGTGGATGTAGATGCGCGTGAAGTACCAGTCGAAGCGCGCGGGGCGTGCCGGGCTCTCCTCGCGGCTGAACTTGGCGGCCGTGTCGCGGGCGTAGCGCTTGCGGTTGGCGTCGAGGTCCGCGTCGTCGACCTCCGCGGTGCCCTGGACGAGCACCATCGACGGGCGGGCGATGCCGCTCCCGGTCGGGTCGGAGAAGAGCAGGGCGACGTGCTGGTTGCGGGCGGCGTCACGCGCCTTCTTCGGCCAGCCCAGGCCGGTGGTCACGCTGATGTGCTCGTCGCCCGGGCGGTAGAAGGGCGTGACGGGCCAGGTGATCGGGCGCCCGCGCGAGTCGATGGTCGTGAGCTCGCAGGTCAGCGAGCGCTGGAACGTGTCCTGGACGGGGTATGGCAGCGCGTCGGTCACGCGCGGGGCGCTCAGCCCAGTTCCAGCTCGCTACCGCTGTAGGAGATGCCCAGGCCGGTGAGCTCGACAGCCCGCTCCCCCTCCTCGACGTGGCCGCCCACGCGCGCGCTCATCCCGACGGCCGCCGCCGCCTCGACCACGTCCTGCGCCCGCTCACGCTCGACGTACACGGCCCAGCCGGCGCCCATGTTGAAGGTGCCGTAGGCGTCGCGTTCGCTCATGCTCGCCTGGTCGGCCAGGAACTCGAGCACGGGCGGGACCGGCGGCAGGTCGTCGATCACATAGACGAGATCGCTGGTGGCGCGCATCAGCTTGCGCAGGCCGTGGCCGGTGATGTGAGCGAGGTAGCTCGGCTTGATCGCGCGCTTCCGGAGCTCCGCGACGAGGGGCACGTAGATGACCGACGGCGCGAGGAGGGCGTCGCCGAACGCCGTGCCGTCGGGCATCTCGGTGCGCAGGCCGTCGGGCAGCTTCGACGCGACCGAGCGCGCGAGCGAGGCGCCGTTCGCGTGCAGGCCCGAGCTGTCGACGAGGACGATCGCCTGGCCGGCGCGCAGGTCGTCGCCGAGCAGCGGGCCCCACTCGGGCGGGATCGCACCGATCGACGAGCCGGCGATCTCGACGTCGTTGGGCGAGACGAGGTCGGGCAGCGCCGGCGACTCGCCCCCGCCCCACACCGCCTGCGCGAGCTCGCAGCCGCGCCGCCAGCCTTCGAGGAGCGACT
>DASYMP010000280.1:0-12848 GCA_036009005.1 Thermoleophilaceae bacterium
CTGCGCGACTACCCGTTCTCGGTCGAGATGGTCTCCCGCTTCCGCACGGCGAAGGAGGTGCGCGAGTCGCTGGCCCGCTTCCAAGAGGGCAGGGTCGACATCCTGATCGGCACGCACCGGATGCTCTCGCGCGACGTGCGCCCGAAGGAGCTCGGCCTCCTGATCGTGGACGAGGAGCAGCGCTTCGGCGTGAAGCAGAAGGAGCTGATGCGCCAGCTGCGGCTGCGCGTGGACGTGCTGTCGCTGTCGGCCACGCCGATCCCGCGCACGCTCCAGATGTCGCTGGCGGGGCTGCGCGACATATCCGTGATCGAGACGCCGCCCGAGGGCCGCCGCCCCGTGAAGACCTACGTGGGCGACTACGACGAGGATCTCGTGCAGAAGGCGATCAAGCGCGAGCTGGCCCGCGGCGGCCAGGCCTTCTTCCTCCACAACCGAGTCGAGACGATCGACGAGACCGCCGAGCGCGTGCGTGCGCTCGTGCCCGACGCGCGCGTGCTGGTGGCCCACGGGCAGATGGCGGAGGGTCAGCTCGAGCAGGTGATGCTCGGCTTCCTGCGCGGCGAGGCGGACGTGCTCGTGTGCACCACGATCGTCGAGTCGGGCCTCGACATCCCGAGCGCGAACACGCTGATCGTGGAGCGCGCCGACGAGCTCGGGCTCGCCCAGCTCTACCAGATCCGGGGGCGCGTGGGCCGCTCCCGCGAGCGCGCCTACGCGTACCTGCTCTACCCGTCCGCGGCGGCGCTCTCCGAGGAGGCCGGCCAGCGGCTCGCCACCCTCTCCGACTACACGGAGCTCGGCTCCGGCTTCAAGATCGCGATGCGCGACCTCGAGATCCGCGGCGCCGGCAACCTGCTCGGCGACGAGCAGTCCGGGCACGTGGCGGCGGTCGGCTTCGAGCTGTACGTCGGGATGATCGACGAGGCCGTGCGGCTCCTGGCCGGCGACGCCGCCGACGAGAGCGCCGAGCCCGTGCGGATGGACCTGCCCGTGGATGCGTTCGTGCCGGGCGACTACGTGCCGTACGAGGCGGCGAAGATCGAGATCCACCGTCGCGTGGCGGGCGCGCGCGAGATCGCGCAGCTGATCATGCTGCGCGAGGAGCTGGCCGACCGCTTCGGTCCGGTGCCCGACCCGCTCGACAACCTGATCCGCCTCCAGGACGCCCGCATCAAGCTGGGCCGCGCGGGTGCGCGTTCCGTGGACTTCGCCGGTGGCCGCATGTCGGTCACGCCGATCGAGCTCGACTCGCGCGGCGCGAAGGCGCTCCGCGAGCGCGTGCCGGAGGCGATGTACGAGTCCGGACGCGAGACCGTGCGCGTCCGGCTGCCCGAAGAGCCCTCCGAGCGCTTCCGGGCGGTGGTCACCGCGGCGGAGGCGATCCTGGAGGTTGCCACCGAACCTAAAGACCAACCTTAGAGTCGCGGCAATTTCGTTCGCTACCCTTCCGCGCGCTTGAACATGAACCGCGTCATCCCACACTTCCTGATCGTCCTCGCAGCCGCCGCTCTCGGCATCGTTGCCCTCGCCGGCTGCGGCAACAGCGTGCCGGCCGGAGCTGTCGCGAAGGTCGGCGATTCCACGATCTCGCAGGACGAGTTCGACAAGTGGATGCAGATCGCGGTCCGCGGCCAGTCGCAGCAGCAGGGCGGCACAGCCGCCGTGCCGGAGCCGCCCGACTTCGCGAAGTGCGTGGCGACCAAGAAGAAGGTCCCGGTCCCGAAGGGCCAGCAGAAGCCCTCCGACGAGGCCCTGAAGAAGCAGTGCAAGAGCGAGTACGACACGCTCAAGGGCGAGGTCATGCGCTTCCTGATCCAGGGCGCCTGGGTCGAGCAGGAGGCCGACAAGCGCGGCATCAAGATCAAGGACGCGGAGCTTCAGAAGGCGCTGGAGGACCAGAAGAAGCAGGTCTTCCCGAACGACAAGCAGTACGCCGCCTACCTCAAGAACTCCGGCATGACCGAGAAGGACGTTCTCTTCCGCGTGAAGCTGAACCAGCTCCAGGAGAAGCTCGTCCAGAAGGTCACCGAGGACGCCAAGAAGGTCTCCGACGCGGACATCTCGGCGTACTACGACAAGAACAAGAAGCGCTTCGCCCAGCCGGAACGGCGTGACCTCCGCGTGGTGCTCACGAAGACCGAGGCCAAGGCCGAGCAGGCGATGCAGGCGCTCAAGGGCGGCCAGTCGTTCAAGAAGGTCGTGAAGCAGTACTCGATCGACGAGGCCTCGAAGTCGCAGAACGGCCTGCTTCCCGCCGTCTCGGAGGGCCAGCAGGAGAAGGCGTTCGACAAGGCGATCTTCTCCGCCCCGAAGGGCCAGATCGAGGGACCGGTCAAGACGCAGTTCGGCTGGTACGTCTTCGAGGTCGCGAAGATCACGAAGGCCTCGCAGCAGACGCTTGAGCAGTCGAAGGACACGATCAAGAACGTGCTTCGCTCCCAGCGCCAGCAGAAGGCGCTCGACGGGTTCGTGAAGCAGTTCCGCGAGGACTACAAGGCCGAGACCAACTGCGCGGACGACTACCGCGTCGTGGAGTGCAAGAACGCTCCGAAGGACCAGACGGACACCGGTCCCGCCTCGGGCGGCAACCCGGGCGCCCAGCCCCAGCAGCCCGCCGCTCCGGCACCCAACCAGCAGCAGCAACAGCAGCAGCCCTAGTGGCCGAGGCGGGTCTGGCGGCCGCCCTCGAGCGGCTGGACGAGATCACGCGCAGGCTTCGACGGGAGTGCCCCTGGGACCGCGAGCAGGACGAGCGCTCGATCGTGCCGCACACGATCGAGGAGGCCTACGAGCTCGCCGACGCCGCGCATTCCGGCGATGACGCGAAGCTGCTCGACGAGCTGGGCGACGTGCTCTTCCAGGTCTACTTCCTCTCGCTGCTGCTCGAGGAGCGCGGGAGCGGCAGCCTGGCCGAGGTGGCCGAGCACTGCCGCCAGAAGCTGATCCGGCGCCACCCGCATGTGTTCGGGGACCGCGCCGCCGAGACGGCGGGGGACGTCGTCCGGAACTGGAACCAGATCAAGCGCGACGACGAGCGCGGCGGCGAGATCTTCGGCGAGATTCCCGAGATACTCCCGTCGACGCTCTACGCGAAGAAGATCCTGAAGCGCGCCGCCGACGCCGGCCACGAGTTCGAGCCCGCCGACCGGCTGCTCGCCGCGGTGAAGGAGCTTGTGGACAGTGGCGAGGACCCGGAGCTCGCGTTGCGCCGGGCGGCGAACGAGTACAGACAACAGGTGGAGGCAGAGTGAGCGGCATCGACAAGGTCCACGCGCGCCAGATACTCGACTCGCGGGGCAACCCGACCGTCGAGGTGGACGTGCTCCTGAAGTCGGGCGCCGCCGGACGCGCGGCCGTGCCGTCGGGCGCGTCGACCGGCGAGTTCGAGGCCGTCGAGCTGCGCGACGGCGGCGAGGCCTGGGCCGGTAAGGGCGTGACAAAGGCCGTGGGCCACGTGAACGGCGAGCTGGCCGAGGCCGTGAGCGGAATGGACCCAGCCGACCAGGACGCGCTCGACCGCACGATGATCGAGCTGGACGGCACGCCCAACAAGTCGCGGCTGGGCGCGAACGCCATCCTGGGCGTCTCGCTCGCCGGAGCCAAGGCGGCCGCGGCCGAGGCTGGGCTGCCGCTGTGGCGCTATCTGGGTGGCGACGCGGCGCACGTGCTGCCGGTGCCGATGATGAACGTGCTGAACGGCGGAGCACACGCCGACAACAAGGTCGACTTCCAGGAGTTCATGGTCGTGCCCGTGGGCGCGCCGAGCTTCTCGGAGGGGCTCCGCATGGGGACGGAGGTCTTCCACGCGCTGAAGGGCACGCTCCACAAGCAGGGGCTGTCCACGTCGGTGGGCGACGAGGGCGGCTTCGCGCCCGACCTCGACTCGAACGAGGCCGCGCTTCAGGCGCTCGTGACCGGCATCGAGGCCGCCGGGCACCGGCCCGGCGAGGACGTGGCGATCGCGCTCGACCCCGCCACCAGCGAGATCTACGAGAACGGCGCGTACGAGCTCGAGCACGAGGGCCGCACGATGAGCTCATCCGAGCTCGTGGACTACTGGAGCGACATCTGCTCTCGCTATCCGATCGTCTCCGTCGAGGACGGGCTCGACGAGGAGGACTGGGACGGGTGGCGCCTGCTCACCGAGAAGCTCGGAGACAGGATCCAGCTCGTCGGTGACGACCTGTTCGTGACGAACACGGAGCGCCTCGAGCGGGGCATCGGCTCAGGCGCCGCCAACTCGATCCTGATCAAGGTGAACCAGATCGGGACGCTCTCCGAGACGCTCGCGGCTATCCGCATGGCCGAGGAGGCCGGCTACACCGCCGTGATGTCGCACCGCTCCGGCGAGACCGAGGACACGACGATCGCCGACCTCGCGGTGGCCACCGGCTGCGGCCAGATCAAGACCGGCGCCCCCTCGCGCTCGGACCGCGTGGCGAAGTACAACCAGCTGCTCCGCATCGAGGAGGCACTGGGAGCCGACGCGAGCTACCCGGGCCGAGGCGCCTTCCGCGCCTAGCAGGAAGAGGCGCCTCACCGCCGAAGGCGGTGCGGATGGCTTCGAGAAGACGTACCGGGATTCGCTGGGACCGGCTGGGGCGGGTGGCGCTGCTCGCCACGCTGGTGCTGATCGTGCTGTCGTACGCCTCGCCGGCTCGCCAGTGGATCAGGCAGTCGGGCACCGCGAGCCATCAGAAGCAGGAGCTGAGCCAGCTCACCGCGGAGCGGAAGAAGCTGAACCGGCGCCTGCGTGCCCTGCGGGACCCGGGCGCCCTCGAGCGTGAGGCGCGCAGCCTCGGGATGGTCCGGGTCGGCGAGCGGGCCTACGTGATCGAGAACGTGCGCTAGCGACCGCGGCGGGCCGCGCGCCGGCTACTCCGGCTTCTCGTGCGTCTCGCGCGGGCGTCCGCCCGCATAGTCCTTCGCCTCGCGCACATAGCGACCGAAGGCGGCGTCGACGACGCTGGCGGCATCGCTTCCGGCGGCGTGCCGGTGGGCCACCGCGATCGCCCAGTCGGTGTCGTCGGCGTAGAGGTCGGCCAGCTCGTCAACCACGAAGCTCGAGCCGAGCCGGCGCCTGAGCTCCTCCACAACCACATCCGCGGCGGCCTCCAGGTCGGCCTGTGCGGGTTCGGGTGCGCTTGCGATACGGCGCTCCCCGTCGCGCCACTGGTAGAGCGCGTTTTCGACGGTGTAGGCGATCAGCCCTCGTCGCCCTCGGCGTCGCCGGCTTCCTCGCCGGCGCGGCTGATGACGATGCGGTCGGGCTCGATCGTGACGGTGATGGGCCGGTGGCCGGCCCAGTGCTCGGCGTAGGTCGCGTCGTCCTGCACCGCCGGGTCGAGCCAGAGGCCGTAGCCCTCCTCGCCATGGTCGAACGTGCCCTCGAGCGCCTTCGACCTGCGGGCGCGCGTGCCGCCGCCGCTGCCGCCACCTCCGCCGCTGCGTCCGCGCCCTCCGCGGCGCCCGCGCCGGCGGCGCTTCGGCTTGTCGCCGTCGCCATCGCCGTCGCTATCGCCGTCCTCGTCGCCCTCGGAGCCGCCCTCGTCGGCGGTCTCGTCCTCGCCTGCCTCCTCGGCTGCCTGGCGCTCCGCCTCGAGCGCCTCGGCCACCAGGGCGTCGTCCTCGGCACGCAGGTCGGGCTCGTCGGCCTCCGCGCCCGGGACGAACGTGTCGCCCTCCGCGGTGTCGGGCGCGAGCTCGTGCTCGCGCTTGAAAGAGCGGATGTCGCCGACGGAGACGTCGAGCTGGTGGGCGATCCACGCGTCGGTACGACCCTGTCGGACCCACGTGCGGATCTGGTTGAGCTGCGGCTTCAGCGATCTACGTGCCAAACGGCGGCTGAGACTACCAACCCGTGCGCACGGCAATCGGCGACCGTTCTCACCCATAGCGGTTGTCCGTTGCGCAGGTTGGCCAGGGGTGCTTTATTGAGTGGCGACATTCCTTCGGCAGGGGAGAAGTCAGTCGTGCTCGTTCTCACGCGAAAGAGCAATCAGAGCATCATGATCGGAGACGACATCGAGATCTCCGTACTCGCCGTAATGGGCGAGAAGGTGAGGATCGGGATCGAGGCTCCGCGCTCGGTGCCGGTGTTCAGACGCGAGGTCTACGTGGAGATCCACGAGGGCGACGAGGGCACGCCGCTGGAGGCTGCGTCGGTGAAGCCCGCCTAGCCGGCGAGCATCGCGAGCGTCTCGAACATGACGATCGTGACGATCACGGCGGTGGCGACGATCGTGAGTGCGAGGAACGTGAAGCGCAGCGAGCCCAGCTTGCGCGTGCGCTCGACGCGCCGGACGCGCGAGCGCTGAGCGGCCGCCTTACGGAGATGCTCCCGGCGCACGACCGATTCGGCGGCCTCCTCACGGAAAGCCTCCTCGAACTGCGCCAGCGATTGCCTCATCCGCATACTCGGCGGAAGGCTACCAGCGGGGTCTGGCGCAAGCGCGCGGGTCTGGCGCACTCGTAACAATGCGCTCATGCGGGGGCCGGCTCCCTCGCCGCCTCCCTGTAGACCTGCACGAAGCGGAGGTACTTCTCGGCGATCCGGCTCACCGCCTCGTCGCGCCCGAGCTCGTTGTCGAGGAAGCCCTTGAGCGCGTCCCACCAGATCGTCCGGCCGATGGCGAAGCCGGCGTAGCCCTCGACGGGGGCGCCCTGGCGGAGCCAGTGCTCGACCTTCTCGTCGTTGGCGCCGCGCCCGAGCACCACGCAGACCACGCCGTCGCGGCCGTCGCGGCGGCAGGTCTCGGAGATGCGGTCGCAGTCCTCCTGCTTGTCGAGCCCCTCGATCTTCCAGATGTCCGCCTCGATGCCCTTGTCCTGGAGCTCGACGATCGCGCGGCGCATCAGCTCGGGCCGTAGCTCGGTGTCGTAGCGCTCCTCGTCGCCGTCCACCTGCTGGAGCTGGTGCTCCTCGGCCGGCACGAGCAGCTCGAAGAGGAACTTCCGGTCGTGCTCGTGGAGCCAGTCGGCGAGCCGCTTGAGGCGCACGGACTGGCGCTCGTTCATCCCGGGGTCGCCGTCCGGGTTGTAGCGCACCAGCACCTTCGAGAAATCGGGGTCGGCCTGCTCGATGTGGGCGCCGAAGTCGTCGCCGTACTCGAAGTCGAACTCGTTCTGCCCGGACTTCTCGACGGGCATGGCGAGCAGGAGCCCGTGCTCCTTCGCCTGCGACGGGACGCCGGTGGGCGCGCCGAACTGCTCGTCGACGAGGCAGCCGGTCGCGTGCGGGTCCACGCCCTCCTCGGTCGCCTTGAGGAGTCCCTCGAAGATCAGGTGCTTCGCGTCCGCGATCGTGTCGGTCTGCTCCGCGGAGGGGTCGCCCTCGATGCCGAACATCTTCTTCTGGAAAGACCCGCGGTGATCGAACGCGAGTATGTAGAGCTTGCCGTCGTAGCCGAGTGCCATTGCAGTTCTCCTTGCCGTGTCCCCTGGGTTATATCTTGGCGCGATGGAGCACCGGTTCACCGGGCCCTCCTACACCCTCGGGATCGAGGAGGAGCTCATGATCGTCGACGAGGAGACGCTCGACCTCTCGAACTCGATCGAGCGGCTGCTCGCCGACCTTGGCGAGGTGCCCACGGACGGCGAGGTCAAACCCGAGCTGATGGAGAGCGTCTGCGAGATCGCGACGACTCCCGTGAGGAACACCGCCGAGGCCGGCGCCCAGCTGCGCCAGCTGCGGCGGACCGTGAACCAGGTGGCTCAGCAGCACGGCCTCGCGATCGGCTCCGCGGGCACGCACCCGTTCGCTCTCTGGGAGGACCAGCGGATCGTCGCCCGGCCGCGCTACCGCGACCTGATCTCGGGCCTCCAGTTCGTGGCGCGCCAGGAGATCATCTTCGGCATCCACGTGCACGTGGGCGTGGACGACCCCGACAAGGCCATCCACGTGACGAACGGGATGCGCGTGCACGCGCCGCTGCTGCTCGCGCTGTCGGGCAACTCGCCGTTCTGGCGCGGCGACACCACCGGCCTCGACTCCACCCGCACGCCGATCTTCCGTGCGTTCCCGCGTGTGGGCATCCCGCCCCGGTACGACGACTTCGAGGATTGGGCGCGCCGGATCTCCTTCATGATGGAGTCGAAGGTGATCGGCGACTACACGTACCTCTGGTACGACGTGCGCCCGCACCCGAACTTCGGGACCGTCGAGATTCGCGTGATGGACTCCCAGACGCGCGTGGAGCACACGCTCGCGCTCGCCGCGCTCGTGCAGGCGATGGTCAAGGAGCTCTGCGAGCACTACGAGAGCGGCGAGCAGCTGGCGCGCTACCCGTACGAGATGCTCGACGAGAACAAGTGGCTGGCCGCGCGCCACGGTCTCGGCGCGTACCTCGTCGACCTCCCGGAGCAGGAGCGCGTGCCGGTGCCCGAGCTGGCGCGCCGGCTGATCAAGCGCCTACGACCGCACGCGGCCGAGCTGGGGTCGGAGGCGGACTTCGACTGTCTCGACGAGATGCTGGACCGCGGCAACGGCGCGTCACGCCAGGTCGTGGTCTACGAGGCGAACCACGACCTGCGCGAGGTGGTCCGCGAGATCCTCGACGCGACCGTGCCGGACGCCGCCGAGGCAGCGGCGGACTGACCC
The DNA here is from genome assembly GCA_036009005.1 of Thermoleophilaceae bacterium. Classification (GTDB taxonomy): domain Bacteria; phylum Actinomycetota; class Thermoleophilia; order Solirubrobacterales; family Thermoleophilaceae; genus JACVRW01. The sequence goes on from DASYMP010000280.1 coordinate 8,603, forward strand.
CCCGGGCGCGCTCCGTGCGCCGGGTACTCTGAGGGGGACCGTGTCGCAGCCCGACCTGTTCGTCGTCTGCAAGAACTGCGGCTCCGAGGTGAGTCCGTACGTGACCGAGTGCCCGTACTGCGGGCAGCGGGTCCGGAAGCGCGCCCCGAAGATCGACCGCTCGGGCGGCGAGCCCGAGACGAAGCGGCGCCGGCGCGCGAGGAAGCTGCCGCGACTGCGCGCGGAGGAGATCGCCGGCATCGCGCCCGAAACGCGGCCCTACGCGACGATCGCCCTGATCGCGATCTGCGCGGTGACGGCGGTCGTGTTCGCGGCAAGCGACAAGGTCGATCTGGGCTACCTGCTCGTCTCGGGCCCGGTCAGGGACGAGCTCTGGCGCTGGTTCGCCACGCCGTTCTTCCACGGCGACCAGCTGGGCTACGCGCTCGTGGCGCTCACCGCGGTGGGGATCTTCGGGACGCTGCTCGAGCGCCGCTTCGGGCCGGTGCCGGTGGTCCTGACGTTCGTCCTCGCCGGCGCGGCCGGAGCCGCGCTGGCCGTGGCGGTCGAGACGCCGCCGCTGCTCTCCGATGCGCCGTACTGGAACGTCTGGGGCGCGAACGGCGCCGCGCTCGGCCTGCTGTGCGCATGGTTCGTGGAGGACCGGCTCGCGGCGCGCCGCGGCGACGACCGCGAGAACGACCTGCTCGGCGTCTACGTGATCGCGGCGGTGCTCGTGCTGCTGTCGCTCACGACGGAGGAGGCGAACATCGCCGCGGCGGTCGGCGGCGCGCTCGCGGGCTCCGTCATCGGGCTGCTGCTGCCGCGCTTTGCGCGCTCAGCGCGTCCGTAAGATCCCCCCGGTGTTCTCCGACGAGCAGGTCGAGGCCGCGGTGCGCGCGCTCTCCGACCCGGAGCGCTTCGCCGGCGCCGAGCGGCTCGTGGCCGAGGCGGCGCCGCAGCTTCAGCGCGTGCTCGCCCACGCGCTCGACGAGGGCGGCTGGTTCGGCCCGGCCCACCAGACGGAGCTCCGCTCCGCTCTGGCCGAGCCCGACGAGGCGATCCGCGCGGAGCGCATGGAGACGCTGCTCGCGGAGGAGACGCGCATGGGCATGCTGGTCGGGGTAGCAGTGGGCTGGCAGCTCGCCACCGAACTTGGAAACGTCACAGACCCTGAAGGAGATTGACATGGACATCCGCTTTCTCGGCCACGCCTGCTTCGAGCTGAGCGACGGCGACACGCGCGTGCTGATCGACCCGTTCCTGAGCGGCAACCCGAAGGCCGCGGCCCAGGCCGACGAGCTGGACCCGACCCACATCTTCCTGACGCACGGGCATGCCGACCACTACGGCGACGTGGTGGACATCGGCAAGCGCACCGGCGCGCAGGTGGTGGCGAACACCGAGCTGGCGAACGAGCTCGGCGAGCAGGGGCTCGAGAACGTGGCGGACCCGAACATCGGCGGGACCTTCGAGTTCGAGGGCGGCTGGGTGCGGCTCACTCCGGCCTGGCACACCGCCACCTCGCCGAACGGCACCGTCCACACGCCGGCCGGGCTCGTGGTCAACCTGGGCGGGAAGACCGTCTACCACGTGGGCGACACCGGCCTCTTCTCGGACATCCGGCTCGCCGGCGAGCGCGACCGGCTGGACGCGGCGATCGTCTGCATCGGCGGCCACTACACGATGGACCGCCACGACGCCGCCGTGGCCTGCGAATGGATCGGCGCGCCGGTCGTGATCCCGTGTCACTACGACACGTTCCCGCCGATCGAGACGGACTCCGGGGCGTTCAAGGCGGACGTCGAGGAGCGCACCGGCGGGAAGACGACCGTCGAGGTGCTCGAGCCGGGCGGGACGTTCAGCGTCTAGGGCTGGTCCTGCGCGCCGCGGGAGAACCAGACCGGCCGGTCCTTCCAGTCGTGCGCCACGAGCACGGCTCCGAAGGCGGCCAGGATGATCCCCGTGGCGCCGTGGTGCACCCGCTGCCCGCAGATCCATACGCGGCGGCGCGTGAGGTCCACGCCCAAGATCTGATTACCGTGTGTCCATGGTCCCCGCATTGTGTGACTCCGCACTAGCTCCTATCGGCATTTGCCCACAAAAATTCAGGCGGAAACTCGCCATCGGGCTTGTGCTTGCAGCCCTGCCGGTACTCGCCGGGTGCGGCGGGGACGACGAGCAGACGACGGCCACAGCCGCGAACACCACCCCGACGGAGACCGCGCCCGCGGTGACGGCTCCGGCAGACACCGCGACAGAGAAGGACGACGCACCGAAGGGGGAGGACCTCGTGACCGAGACGTCTCCATCGCCCGAGGACCAGCCGGGTGGCGCCGGCGACGAGGAGCCGGCGCGGACGCTCGCGCTGTTCACGGCCCGCGGGGGGCAGATCAGGCCGCGGGTCGTGCGCGTGCCCGCGTTCATCTCGATCCAGGTGGAGCTGCGCTCGGCCGACGGCGCGAGGTACGGGCTGCGCTTCGGCGACACGACGATCACGGCGGGCGGCGACCTGAACTCGGTCTCCACCACTATCGACGGCCTGCGCCCGGGCGAGGCGATCACCGGCAGGCCCACCGGCGCGGGGAACAGGGTGCGCATCTCCGCGACCGCCGAGCCGGGCCCTTGACGGCAACGCACTGACCACATCGACAATCCTGGATAGGGGTCCTATATGGGGTGCTATCCAGGATTGTCCCTCGCTTCAATGCCGTCGTTCGTCCGCCAGGCGCCCGCCAGAGAAACTGGCTGGCTAGCCAACCATGGGGTAATCTGCGCGGCATGAGCGAATCGGCGAACGATCGCATCCTGCGCGAGGACTTCCAGGCAACGAGCGATCCGGGGCTGATGGAGTCGGCCGACCGGGGCATGGTCAAGCTGCTCGACTACGGACAGCTCTACGAGCTCTGGGAGCGCCAGCAGTGGGCGACCCAGGACATCGACTTCACGCAGGACCGCATCGACTGGCACGAGCGCATCCCGGAGGCGGAGCGCTACCAGCGGATGTACGGCCTCAGCTCGTTCTTCATCGGGGAACAGAAGGTGGCGGAGGAGCTCGGGCCGATGATGCGCGCCGCGCCGACGGAGGAGATGCGCATCTTCCTCTGCACGCAGATCGCCGACGAGGCGCGCCACGTGCGCTTCTTCAACCGCTTCTACGAGGAGGTCGGCGTGCTGGAGGCGGACAGCCTCCAGGGCCGGCTCGAGGAGACGAGCGAGCACGTGAACCCAGAGTTCAACGAGCTCTTCGACGAGATGCTGAAGAGCCGCGTGGATCACCTCGCGCGCAGGCCCGAGGACCTCGAGAAGCTCGTGGAGGCGGTCACGCTCTACCACATGGTCATCGAGGGGATGCTCGCGCTCACGGGCCAGCACTTCATCCTCCAGTACAACGAGGAGCAGGGCACGCTGCCGGGCTTCGTTGAGGGCTTCAACAAAATCGCGCGCGACGAGCATCGCCACGTGGCCTTCGGCGCGCGCTTCCTGCGCGACATGGCGGAGGCCGACACGCGCTACGGCGAGGCGATCACTCGCACGCTCGCCGAGGTGGCACCGATCGCCGACGCCGTGCTCCGCCCCAAGTGGTACGTCGAGGGCGAGACCGAGCTGTTCGGGACCGACCTCGAGGAGACGCGCGCGTTCGCGATGAAGGCGCTCGAGCGCCGGCTCAAGGTCATCGGCCTCGCGCCGGTGGCCTAGCTAGAACATCCGCCCGCCGACGGGCACGTCGGCGGTGGGGCGCAGCAGGATCACGTTGCCGTCCGCGTCGGGCACGCCGAGCGTCAGCACCTCCGACATGAACGGGCCGATCTGCCGAGGCGGGAAGTTCACGACCGCCACGACCATGCTGCCCTCGAGCTCCTCGCGCGCGTAGTTCTTGATCTGGGCCGAGGAGCGCTTCTCGCCGATCTCCGGGCCGAAGTCGATGAACAGCTTCCAGGCGGGCTTGCGCGCCTCGGGGAAGTCCTCGACGCGAGCGATCCGTCCCACGCGGATGTCGACCTTCATGAAGTCGTCGAAGTCGATCAAGGGGCGCTCGCGGGCTACTGCGGCGGTGGGGCGGAGCAGGATCACGTTGCCGTCCTCGTCGGGCACGCCGAGCGTGAGCACCTCGGACATGTACGGTCCGATCTGTTTCGGCGGAAAGTTGACGACCGCGACCACGAGGCGATTGAGCAGCGCCTCTTTCGAGTAGTGCGTGGTCGCCTGCGCCGACGACTTCTTCACTCCGATCGCACCGCCGAAATCGATGCGCAGCTTGTACGCC
>DASYMP010000281.1:0-4305 GCA_036009005.1 Thermoleophilaceae bacterium
CGTCACAGGTCGACCCGTACTCGGCGGTGGCCGCCGGCGTGGCCGCGCTCTACGGCCCGCTCCACGGCGGCGCCAACGAGGCCGTGCTGAAGATGCTCGACCGGATCGAGACGACCGACAACATCCCGGACTTCCTCGAGAGCGTGAAGAACAAGGACGAGAAGCTCATGGGCTTCGGCCATCGCGTCTACAAGAACTTCGACCCGCGCGCCGAGATCATCAAGAAGCACGTGGACGAGGTGTTCGAGGTGACCGGCAAGAACCCGAAGCTCGACATCGCGGTCGAGCTCGAGAAGCGCGCGCTCGACGACGACTACTTCAGCGAGCGCAAGCTCTACCCGAACGTCGACTTCTACTCGGGGCTGATCTACGAGGCGCTCAACCTGCCGCCGGACATGTTCACGGTGATGTTCGCCATCCCGCGCACGTCCGGCTGGGTCGCGCAGTGGCTCGAGATGGTCACCGACCCGGAGACGAAGATCGCGCGCCCGCGCCAGATCTACACCGGCTCGCGCGAGCAGAGCTACGTGCCGATCGGCGAGCGCGAGAAGCGCAGCGAGAAGCCCATCGGCCAGACGAACCTGATCGATCCCGCGCGCAGCAGGCGCGCCTAGGCCGCGCGGTCAGATCCGGAAGACCGGCACGAGCCGCTTCTCGTGCTCGGCCTCGATCTCGGCGATCACCTCGACGTGCTCCTCGATCCCCGAGCCGCGCAGCTTCGTGGCGAGCAGCTCGTCGATCTGGAAGAGGCCGGAGGAGTTGTTCATCGCGATCCGCACCTCGACCGCCTTCTCCTCGCCCGCCTCGATCGTCACGTCGTCGATCGCGGCCGCTGAGACCGAGTGGATGTTCGGGCGCCGCGTCTCGAACGGGATGCGCGAGCGGCCGCTAGCCATGTCGAGCGCGTCGGCCACGCGCACGATGCCGCCCTCGATCGTCATCGGGTCGCCGGCGCGGCGGTGGCCGATCACGGCGTGGAGCACCTCGGACAGCACGACGGTCAGCTCAGGGTCCTCGTAGATCGGCTCGAGCAGCTGCGGCAGCCGGCCGGAGGCCAGGAAGAGGCTGTACTGCTCGTGGTCGGTGCGGTGGATCGACATGCCGGTGTCGTGGAAGAGGCAGGCCGCCGCGATCACCACCTCGGCGTCGCGCGCCTGCATACCGTGCTGGCTGACCATCGCGGGCTCGACGCCACCGCGGCTCAGCAGCCGGAACAGGCGCAGCGCGATGTTCACGACGATCTGGATGTGGACCCAGGAGTGGTCCGACATGTCGCGGCGGTCGGCGTTCACCTGCTGCATGTACCACCAGGCGTGCAGGCGCCGGTCCGCGTTGGCACCCTCGAAGAGCTTCTCGAGCTTGCGGTTGCCGCGGGTCGGGGCGCGGATTTCGGTCAACGGAACGTCCACGGCGGATACCCTTCCACAAGGTGAGACTCGAACCCCTCGTCGACGGCCACGGCCGGACCATCTCGGACCTGCGCGTCTCGGTGACCGACCGCTGCAACTTCCGCTGCCAGTACTGCATGCCCGCGGACGGGCTTCCGTGGCTCGACCGCGAGGAGATCCTGCGCTTCGAGGAGATCGAACGGATCGTGGCCCTGCTCGCCCGGATGGGCGTGACCGACCTGCGCCTCACCGGCGGCGAGCCGCTCGTGCGGCGCGACTTCCCGCGGCTCGTGGCGATGCTCGCGCGCGTCGAGGGACTCCAGGACCTGTCGCTCACGACGAACGCGTACCTGCTGGAGCGCGACGCGGCCGCGCTCGTCGAGGCGGGCATCACGCGCGTGAACGTCTCGATCGACTCGCTCCAGCGCGACCGCTTCTTCCAGCTCACGCGGCGCGACTCGCTGCCGCAGGTGCTGCGCGGCCTCGAGGCGATCGGCGCGTTCCCCGAGGTGAGCCCGATCAAGGTGAACGCGGTGGCACTGCGCGGTTTCACCGAGGAGGAGGCGCTGCCGTTCGCGGAGTTCGCCCGCTCCACGAACTACCAGGTGCGCTTCATCGAGTTCATGCCGCTGGACGGCGACCACGCCTGGTCGAGCGATCAGGTGCTCGCCGGCGAGGAGATCCGCGCGATCATCGACCGCGTGTATCCGATCGAGGAGCTGCCGCGCGAGCCGCACTCGACCGCGCGCGTCTTCCGCTTCACGGACGGCCAGGGCGAGATCGGCTTCATCAACCCGGTCTCAGAGCCCTTCTGCGCCGACTGCAACCGCATCCGCCTCACCGCCGACGGCAAGCTCCGCACCTGCCTCTTCTCGATCCACGAGACCGATCTGCGCGCGCCGCTGCGCGAGGGCGCGAGCGACGACGAGGTGGAGCGGATAGTCCGCGACGCCGTCTGGCGCAAGGAGCTGAAGCACCACGTGGGCGAGCCGGGCTTCCGCCAGCCGCCGCGCACGATGTCCGCCATCGGTGGCTAGGCCCTACACGCTCAGGGTCCGGGCCGATGGGAGGGTCCGGAAGGGACAGCACCGAGACCTGGACGACGCGCTGCGCGAGCTCGAGCGCGAGGCGCGGGCGCTCGAGGCCGGCGCCGACGGGCGCGGCGCGGGCGGCGTGCTCACCCGGCGGCTCGAGCCGGTGCAGGTCGTGGTCGGACGGGTGGAGCTGTCGGGCCCGGGCCGGCTCCGGGCCGGCGTGGACGTGCGCGGCGACGGGTCGAGCGAGGCGTTCAGCGGCCGCGTGCGCCGTCGTGTCCTCGAGCAACGCGACGGGGAGAGCGCCTACGACGCGCTCCGAAGGGAGCTCTCGTGAGCGGCCACTGGCGCGTGCCGCTGCCCGACGGCGCCCAGCCTCCCCTCCGCGTCTTCGTGAACGGGGTGGCCCAGGAGCGCGGGCGCGACTACGAGCTGGTGGGCCGCGAGCTCGTGTTCGACCGCCCACTGGAGAAGGAGCGGCTCAGCAGGGGAAAGTGGGCAGCCATCTTCTTCGGCCTGTGGGGCTACTACGGGAAGAACGACTCCGTCGACGTCCACTACCGCGCGGGCGGCCGCGACCTCGTGGCGACCGGCCTGGAGATCATCCCGCCGGGACAACCTTGACACGATCGTGTTAAGGTCTGTTCCATGCGGATCGCGGAACTGCTCGAGCGGCAGCGGCCTGTCTTCTCGTTCGAGTTCTTTCCCCCGAAGACCGACGAGGGCCAGGAGACGCTCCGAAACACGCTCGAGGTCCTGAAGGACGACGAGCCCGACTACGTGTCCGTGACCTACGGCGCCGGGGGCACGACCCGCAACCGCACGCTCGAGATCACGAAGACGATCAAGCGCGATTTCGGCATCGAGGCGATGGCGCACCTGTCGTGCGTCGGCGAACCGCGCGAGCGCCTTGTCGAGCTACTCGAGGAGATCCAGGCGGCGGGCATCGAGAACGTGCTCGCACTGCGCGGCGACCCTCCCCGCGGCGAGTCGGAGTGGCAGCCGCACCCAGGCGGCCTGTCCTTCTCCGTCGAGCTGATCCGGCTGATCCGCGAGCAGTTCGACTTCTGCGTCGGCGCCGCGGGCTTCCCCGAGATCCACCTCGACGCGCCCGACCGCGCGAGCGATCTGCGCTACGCCAGGGAGAAGGTCGAGGCCGGCGCCGACTTCCTGATCACGCAGCTCTTCTTCGACAACGAGGTCTACTTCGACTACGTCGAGGAGGCCCGCGGGGCCGGCATCGAGGCGCCGATCATCCCGGGCATCATGCCGATCACGAACTACGGCCAGATCCAGCGCTTCACCGAGATGTGCGGCGCCACCATTCCCGAGGACCTGGACCGGCAGCTGAACGGGCGCGCGGACGACCCGGAGGCGGTCGCGGAGCTCGGGGTCGCCTACGCGACGCTCCAGTGCTCCGATCTCCTGGCGCGAGGCGCGCCCGGGGTTCACTTCTACACGCTGAACCGCTCCACCGCGACGCGCGCGATCCTGGCGGCGCTGCGGGCCGCGCACCCGTGGACGCGCGCGAAGGCCGCGGTCTGAGCGCACGCGCAACTCGGCCACCGCGCCGGTGTTACGGAGGCATGTCGCGGTGCATCCAGTTGGCCTGCGCCTCCATCGTCGTGCTGGCCCTGCAGGGAACCGCGGAAGCCTCGGTTGTCTCCGTCACGAGGACGGAGGGGTGGGACGGCGAGCCCGTGCTGGACGTGTCGCTGAGCTACACGGCCCTCGTCGGTGAAACGAACCGGCTTCGGGTCGAGCAAGCTTCCGGCGGAGGGCTGCTCTTCAGCGACCGCGGGGTCGAGCGGATCTTCGAGGCCCAGGACGGGTGCGAGCAGGTGACGGCTCAGCAGGTCGTATGCCGGCCTGATCCGTACGAG
>DASYMP010000282.1:0-10229 GCA_036009005.1 Thermoleophilaceae bacterium
CGGGGTCCGTCTGGCGCGCCACCTCGGCGTGGATCACGGACTCGCCGATCGCGCCGTTCTCGAGCGTGTCGCCCGTGCCGAGGATCTCCACCAGGCTGCCGGCCTCGTCGCGCCGCACCGACAGCACGGGGTGGATGATCAGGTGCACGCCGCAGCCGCGCCTGTTCAGCTCCATGCTCACCGAGTCGATCAGGAACGGCATGTCGTCGGTCACGATCTCGACGGCGGTGTGCGTGGACTGCCAGCCGTGCTCCTCGAAGCGCGGGTTGTAGACGCGCACCTTCGGCGTGCCGGGTGCCCGCTCGCGCGCGAAGTTGAAGTGTCCGAGCGCGAGCCCGTAGAGATCCACCGGGTCGCGCTCCGCCACGTCCTCGGGGGCGACCCACCTGTACAGCTGGCGTACGAAGGTCTCGGCCAGCTCGGCGTCGGCGCCGTTCAGGTGCTCCCGCACGCGGGAGCACACGGCTTCGGTAAGCGCCTGCTCGGTGTCCTCGACCTTCATCGTCTCGTCACGGGGACTGTATGTGCACCGGCGGGGGTAGAACAGGCGGCCACTTCTTGGCTTACAGCGCTAAAGGACAGGAACCCGGACGCCGACGCGGAACTTGGACCTCGACCCGGGCCACCCCCAGACCGGGGCGCCTCCCCCGATGGCACATTCCACGACCCAGGCACTCAACCTTCAGTCGCCGCTAGGTACGCCGCGCAAGAGGCTTCGCATTGCGATTGCCGGCGGCAACCGTGCGCCCGAGCGCGCACGCTCTTGGATCGAGAGCGCGGCCTCGTGGCTTCCCGCCGAACTGGAGAGCACGCTGCTGCTGCTCACCTGCGAGCTCGTGAACAACGCGGTCCGTCACGGCGGCGCCGCGGAGGACCACGTGATCGAGCTGGAGCTGAGCGCACTCGACCTGGGTCGCGTGCGCGTGCAGGTGACCGATCCCGGCGTGGGCTTCGAGCACACGCCGCGCGACGCGCCACTCGACGAAGAGGGCGGCTGGGGCCTCGTGCTGATCGAGTCGATGACCGAGGACTGGGGCGTCGAGCACGACGAGGGCCGCACGCGCGTCTGGTTCGAGCTGGCCCCGCCGGCCGCCTGACCTAGGCGACGCGCTTGGCGAACTTCACTCGGGTCATGCCGATCTCCGGCACGACCTCGACGCGATCCATGACGGCGGCGATCAGTCGCATGCCGCGCCCGCCCTCGCCATGCGCCTTCCCACGCCCGTTGCGCTCGGAGAAGCAGCCGCAGTCGCCCACCTCGACGTCGAGTCCGCAGTTCTGCCGCTCGAGCCGTAGCCGGATGCCGCGTGGATCGCAGGGCTTTCCGTGCTCCAGCGCATTCGCCACGGCCTCGGTCGTGGCGAGCATCAGGTCCCAGGTCGCCTCGCCGTCGAGCGGCAGCTCGGATGCCGCCTCGCGCACGATCGCGCGGGCGCGTGAGGCGCTTTCCGGCAGTGCCGGTAGCCATGTCTCGCTTGTAACCACTTTGGGGTAGTTCCCGCTTTTCGGGGGAGCTACACGTCTGAACGCGGTCCTGCGGCGCGCAGCATGCGCGTCTCGCGCGGCAGCAGGCCCAGCGCGAGGACGATCGCGGTGAGGATCGCGCCGCCCACCAGCACCGTCTCGGTGCTCGTGGCGTCCGCCACGGGGCCCGCCAGGAGATAGCCCACCGGCAGCAGCGCCAGCGAGCCCATCCACTCGTATGCGCTCGCGCGCGACAGGGCGTGTGGCGGGATCTGCTCGGCCATCGTCGTGTTCCAGAGCACGTCGAAGAGCGCGAAGCCGACGCCGGTGGCCACGGACAGCACGACCACCAGGGCCACCGGTGCGCCGGCCGCGAAGCTCACGATCATGAGCGGCCAGACGGCGATCACGAGGAACGCCGTGCGCATGGGGTAGCGCGGCCGCCAGCGCAGCCCGATCAGCGCGCCGGCGAGCGCGCCGGCGCCGTAGGAGGCGGTGATCACCCCGAAGACCGCGGGCGAGTGGTAGGTCTCGTCGGCGATCGTCGGGCCGAGCACGTACAGCGGCGCGTAGCCGAGCGGCACGGCGAGCGCGAAGACCGCCACGGTCACCCACAGCCACGCCCGCGAACGCACCTCGCGGAAGCCCTCGCCCACCTCGGCGCGGAGCGTCCTGCGCTCACTCGGCTCTGGCGGCACGTCGGAGGCGCGCACGCGCGACAGGAGCAGCGCGCTCACGGCAAAGGTCGCGGCGTCGAGCATGAACGCCCAGCCGGCCCCGACGCCCAGCACGAGCGCCGTGGCGATCGCCGGGCCGAGCAGCTCGGCGCTGTTGAAGGTGAGGCTCGACAGTGCCTGCGCGCCCTGCATCTCGTCCGATGGGATCGTGCGCGGCAGCAGGCCGGTGTAGGCCGGCTCGGCAAACGCCTGCGCGGTGCCGAACATCGCCTCGATGATCACCATCTGCCAGATCTCCACGGCGTCCGTGAAGATCAGGATCGCGAGCGTCCCGTGGAGGAGCGCGCGAGCGATGTCGGAGGTCATGATCACCCGCGCGCGCGGCAGGCGATCGGCCCAGACGCCACCGATCACGAGGAACGAGACGAGCGGAATCATCTGAGCGCCGAGCACGATGCCGACCTTCGTCGGGTCGCCCGTGAGGTCCGTGACGAACAGGGCGGTCGCCACGATCACAACGCCGTCGCCGAGCGCGCTCGTCGTCTGGGCGAGCCAGAGGTTGCGGAAGTCGCGGTGGCGAAGGACGCGCGGGCGCTCGATCATCGCTCCGAAGGACTACCTGACGGCCCCTGAGTACGCTGGTCGACCGCATGAACGAGCTCCCGATCGCACGCAACACGGCTCTGCTCTCGGCGTCTCTTGCCGCGAACTCCGGGATGCTTCAGCTCCAGGCCGCGGTGGCGTCGATCACGCTCGTGCAGGTGCTCGGCATCCACGGCCTGGTGGGGCTGGGCCCGGCGATCGTGCTGGCCTGCGGCGCGCTCACTGCGCCCTTCGCGGGCCGCGCGATGGATCGCGTGGGCCGCGTGCCGGTGCTCGCGGCCGGCTTTGCGGTCGGCGCGGTCGGGGGAGTCGTGGCGGCGATCGGCTGCGCCAGCGGTAGCGCGGTGCTGGTCTTCACGGCACTCGTCCTGATCGGCATGGCCGCCGGCACCGCGCTGCTCGCGCGGACCGCGGCCGGCGACATGTACCCCCCCGAGCGCCGCGCGCACGGCATCGCGCTCGTGCTGTTCGGCGCGGTCTTCGGTGCGGCGCTCGGCCCGGCGGTGTTCAGCCCGATGCTGAGTGGCAAGCACCTCGACGGCGACGCGCTGGCGCCGCTCTGGCTCGCGGGCTCCGGCTTCATGGTCGCGGCGCTCGTGCTCGTGCTGATGATCCGGCCCGATCCGCTCAAGATCGCCGGCCTCATCCACACCGGCGCCCCCCCGCCGGACACCTCGGTGCCGCTCCGCGAGATCATCCGCCGGCCCGGCGTGATTCCCGCCCTGCTCGCCGCGCAGGCGAGCTTCGGCGTGATGGTCGGGGTGATGACGCTGACCGGCGCGGTCGTCGTGGAGCACCAGCACCACGCCGCGCACCACGTGTTCCCGATCATCGGCGCACACGTGGCGGGGATGTACGCGCTGGTGCTGGTGGTGGGCAGGGTGATCGACCAGATCGGCAGGCGCATCGCGCTGTCCGGCGGCCTCGTGGTGATGGCCCTGTCGGTGATCTCGCTCCTGTGGATCGACAGCGTGCCCGCCACCGCGGTCGCGCTGTTCGGTCTCGGCCTCGGCTGGAACTTCTCGTTCGTGGCGGCGACGGCGGAGCTGGCCGACAGCTCGCTCCCGTCCGAGCGCGGCCGCCTGATGGGCTTCAACGACCTCCTCAGCGGCCTCACCGGAGCGGGCCTGGCCCTGCTCGGCGGCGTGGCGCTCGAGGCGCTCGGCGTGGCGGCGCTCGCGCTGGGCGCGACCGCGCTCGTCTCAGGCCCCGCGCTGTGGCTGGCGAGCAGCCGCTCGCCCTCGCACGCTACGTAGGCTGGGCCGCATGACCGTGCCGATCGCAGTGGCCGACCTGCCGGGGAACCTGATCGGCCGCTTCGAGGGGCGCGGGCACGGATCGAGCGTCTCGTTCTTCGTCGGGACCTTCGAGGAGGGCACCGGCCCCAGCCTCCACACCCACCCCTACGACGAGACCTTCCTCGTGGAGGCCGGCAGCGCGACGTTCACCGTCGCCGGCGAGTCGTTCGAGTCGCGGCCGGCCAGATCACGGTCGTGCCGGCGAACACCCCCCACAGGTTCGTGAGCCACGACGGCTTCCGCCTGATCAGCATCGCGCCGTCGGACCGGATGATTCAGAACGACCTGTAGGTGAAGCGGCCGCCGACCATCGTGGCCTCGACCGCCAGCGAGGGCAGCTCGTCCGGCGGGCAGGTGAACGGGTCGCGGTTCAGCACGACCAGGTCGGCGAGCATGCCGGGGCGGAGGATGCCGCGGCGGTGCTCCGCGTGCTCAAGCCAGGCCGGTGCGATGCAGGTCGCGTCGAGCGCGTCCTCCAGGGTCACGGCCTGCTCGGGCCGCCAGGCGGGCCGCTCGTCGAGCGTGCGGAGCACGCCGGCCACGATGCCCGCGAGCGGGTCCAGCTCCTCGACGGGGGCATCGGAGCCGTTCGCGAGCAGCGTTCCCGCGTCGATCAGCGAGCGGTAGGCGTAGGCGCCCTCGCGGCCCTCCCAGAGCCGCTCGGCGAGGTCGCGGTCGGACGCGGCGTGGCTGAACTGCACCGACGCGGCAACGCCCAGCTCGGCGAAACGCCCGATCTCCGCCTCGTCGAGCAGCTGCGCGTGCTCGATGCGCTGGCGCAGGCCGAGCGGCTGCCACAGCTCCCGCGTGGCCTCGAACGCGTCGAGCGCCGCGCGGTTCGCGGCGTCGCCGATCGCATGCACCGCCACCGGCCAGCCCGCCTCGGCCGCGCGCCGGATCACGTCCTCGAGCAGCTCGCGAGAGCTGATCTCGACGCCGGAGCCGTCCAGCAGGCGCGCGGTGGCTGAGCCGAGCGTGCCGTCCATGAAGCCCTTCAGGTAGCCCATGCGCAGCATCTCGTCGCCAAAGCCGGAGCGGAGGCCCAGCGCGCGCAGGTCGTCGAGGCGGTCCCAGGGGAACGACTGCCACACGCGCATGTCGAGCTCGCCGGCCTCGAGCAGCCGCGCGAACACCTCGAACGCCCCGAGCCAGCCGTCCTTGTCGTGGATGGCGACGACGCCTCGCGAGGCGGCGACGCGCATGCCCTCGCGCGACGCGTCGACCATCTCCTCGACGGTCGGCCGCACGTAGCGGTCGCGGAACGCCCACGCGGCGTTCTCGCGCAGGATGCCGCTCGGCTCGACCACGCCGCCGGGCACCTCGAGCGGCGCGTCGGCGCGCTCCAGCGCGGCGCTGTTCAGCCAGAGCGAGTGGTAGTCCTTCGACATCAGGGCCACCGGCACGTCCGGCACGGCCCGGTCGAGCGCCTCACGCGTGGGCGGCTCGCTCCAGTCGCCCTCGCGCCAGCCGAGCCCGCGCAGCCAGCCGCCCTCGGGCACCAGCGGCCGGGCGGCCACCACGCGGTCGAGCGCCTCGTCGAGCGAGCGCGCTCCCTCGAGCCGCGCCTGGCGCAGACCGAGCGACCAGGTGGGGAAGTGCACGTGCGAGTCCGTGAAGCCCGGCAGCACGCAGCGCCCGCCGAGCTCCACCAGCTCGGCGCCGCCTGCCGCGTCCTCCGCCACCAGCGAGCCGTGCAGCGCCAGCCGCGCCGGCATGGGCGCAGCCGGGTCGAGCGTCCTGATCGTGCCGCCGGTGAGGATCACCGGCGGGGAATCTAGACGCCGCGGGCGGCGCTGCGTGGGTTCTCGAGCGGACGCACGGTCGCCTCGATCTGGGGCCGCAGCTCCTCGAGGCGCGGTGGAATCGAGAGCTTCTCGCCGAGCGTCTCGAGCGGCTCGTCGACGGTGAAGCCCGGGCTCGGCGTGGCGAGCTCGAACAGCACGCCGCTCGGCTCACGGAAGTAGATCGACTTGAAGTAATGCCTGTCGATCACCTGCGTGGGGTGCGCGCCGTGCTCGGCGACGCGCCGCTGCCAGAGCTCGTGCTCGTCGTCGGCCGAGTTCCAGGCCACGTGGTGGACGGTGCCGGCACCCTGGATGCCGCGCTCGGCGGGCGGCTTGTCATAGAAGTAGAGGCCACCGCGCTGGTCGCCGCGCGCCTCGAAGCCGTCGCCGCTCGTCTCGAAGCCAAGGCCCTGCTCGAGCAGCTCGCGGCTGCGCTCGGGGTCGGACGCGTACGCGCGCACGGCGTGGAAGCCCTGGAGCGCGTGCGCGGCCGGCACGTCGGGGTGCTCGGCGACGAGCGGCTCGTCCGGGACGTCGGCCACGAGCAGCTCGTGCTCGAGCCCCTCCGGGTCGCGGAAGCGAAGCGAGTCGCCCTCGCGCGTTGAGTCGATCTCGTTCTCGGCGAGCCGCGCGCTCCAGAAGTCGAGCGCCGCGGGCGAGCCGACGCGCCACACCACGCGATGCACCATGCCCCCGCCGGCACGGCCCGGGGCGGCGCCCGGGTACTCGAAGAAGGTGAGGTCGAGGCCCGGCTTCGCGTGCTCGTCGCCGTAGAAGAGGTGGTAGACGGTCGGGTCGTCCTGGTTGACCGACTTCTTCACGAGCCGGAGCCCGAGGACGCCGACGTAGAAATCGACGTTGCGCTGCGAGTCGCCGGTGATCGCCGTGATGTGGTGGATGCCGTTCAGTTTCATTGCACGTGCAACTATATCAGGGCGCGCCAGTTTCGCGGCGTCAGGGCCGTGGCCCGCGGCTCTTGGGGCCGGCATGCAGCTCGTGCCGCACCAGCTCGTGCGCCCGCTCCGCCCAGTCGCACAGGATCGGGCGCGTGTCGCGCGGGTCGATGATCTCCTCGACGCTGAAGCGCTCGGCGGTGCGGAACGGGGACGTGACGGCCTCGAGCCGCGCCGCGATCTCGTCGCGCAGCGCCGCCGGGTCCTCGGCCGCCTCGAGCTCGCGCCGGTAGGCCGCCTCCAGGCCGCCGGCCATCGGAAGCGATCCCCAGTTCCCGGACGGCCACGCGAAGCGCAGGTTGAGGCGCGAGCCGTCGCCGTGGCCCGCGCCGGCCACCCCGTAGACCTTCCGCACGAGGATCGAGACCCACGGCACGCTCGCCTGCGCGATCGCGAACAGCCCGCGCGCGCCGCGCCGGATCGTGCCCGCGCGCTCCGCGCCCGTGCCGATGACGAAGCCGGGCACGTCCACGAAGTTCGCGACGGGGAGGTGGAACTGGTCGCAGACGTCCACGAAGCGGGCCGTCTTCTCCGCCGCCTCGGCCGTGACGCCGCCGCCGTAGTGCTCGGGGTCCGAGGCGAGCACGCCCACCGGCCGCCCGCCGAGCCGCGCGAGGCAGGTGATCGTGGGCCGTCCGAAGGCGGCTCCCAGCTCGAACAGCGAGCCGCGGTCGAGCACGGCCTCGAGCACGCGGCGCATCTTGTAGGGGCGGCGCTCGTCGCGCGGCACGATCGAGAGGAGCTCCTCCTCGCGGCGGCCGGCCGGGTCGGAGGCCTCGACGAGCGGCGGCGCCTCCCAGACGTTGTCGGGGAGATAGGACAGGAAGCGCTTCAGCTGGGCCAGCGCGTCGTCCTCGTCGGCCGCGACGTTGTCCACGGCGCCCGCCCGAGCCTGCATGCGGGCGCCGCCGAGCTCCTCCTTGTCGGGCGCCTCGCCCATCCCCGCCATCGCCACCACGGGCGGGCCGGCCACGAACAGCTGCGCCGTGCCGCGCACTATCACCGAGAAGTGCGAGCACACCACGCGCGCGGCGCCGAGCCCGGCCACGGGCCCGAGCGCGGCCGCCGCGACCGGCACCTCCGAGAGGTTCTTCACGACCAGGTCGAACCCGGGCAGGGGCGGGACGTACGAGAAGCCCATCTGCTCGAGCGTCTTCACGCTGCCCCCGCCGCCGGTCCCGTCCACGAGCCGCACCAGCGGCAGGCGTAGGTCGTGCGCCAGGCGCTCGGCGTAGACGGCCTTCTCCCAGATCGCGGCGTCGGCCGCGCCGCCGCGAACGGTGAAGTCGTCGCCCTGCACGACGGCGCGGCGTCCGTCGATGCGGCCTTGGCCCACCACCGTGTTCGCGGGGAGGAAGTCGGTCAGCTCGCCGTCGTTGCCGTAGCTGCCGCGGCCGGCCAGCGCGCCCGTCTCGTGGAAGCTGCCCTCGTCGAATAGCCGCTCGATGCGCTCGCGCACCGTGAGCCGCCCGGACGCGTGCTGGCGCTCGACGCGCTCCGCGCCGCCCATCCGCCGGGCGAGCTCCTCGCGCCGGCGCAGCTCCTCGAGCTCAGGCTCCCAGGACACGCCGGGCAGCCTAGCCGCGAGGGGTCAGGCGAGGAACGCCTCGCGCGCGGCCTTCTCGCGCAGCTCCTCGACGGTCGCGCGCTGGGCGTCGGCCCGGTCGCGCAGCCGCTCGAGCAGCGCCGCGTCGAGGCGCGGCTCCTCCGGCGCGATCTGGAGCAGGGCCATCCACAGCCCCCACTTGCCGGTGATCCCGGTGAGGAGCCCCTCGAGCTCCACCAGCCGGCTGAGCGGGGAGTAGCGCGTGAGCTCGCCGTTCAGCTTGAGGCGGCCGACCTTCTCGAGCCCCCAGGCCGCGGCCACCTTGAGGCGGTCGCTGCCGAAGCCGAGCGTCTCCATGATCCCCTGGAGCTGGCGCCGGTCCGCCTCGATCTCGTCGGCGATCTTGGCGAGCGGCGGGCCGTATTCCGACCCCTCGTTCGCGCCGCGGGTGCGCCGGGCCAGCTCGAGGCCCGCGGTCGCGCCGGCCAGGTGATCCTGGAGATAGATGCGTAGGTGCTTCTCAGCCATCCCGCGAACCTACCCGGAGCGCGGCGACATAGGCTCAGTGGGTGGCCGAAGCGCGCAGCGAGCTGGAGCTGGCACTGGCCGACGCGGGCGGTGCGGCGGCGGCGCGCGACTCCTCGGCGCGCCTGCGTGGCCTGCTCGACGCCGAGCTCCGCCGCGGCCTGGCCGAGCTCGGCGAGTCGCGCACGGGCTACGGCATGCCGATCGCCGTGGCGGTCGCGGCCGGCGAGGGCCAGGTGGTGGCCGCGCTGCCGCTGGCGCCCGAGCTGCGGGCCGATCCCGGCGCGGTCGGTGAGCGGGCCGGGGCGCTCGCGGCGGTGGCGGTCGAGCATGTCGTCGAGGGCGCCTCGCCGGGCCGGCCGCGACGGAGCGACGAGCTGTGGCTGCGGCTGGGCGAGCTTGGCGGCATGCTCGCGCTCTCGTATCCCGCGAGCGACCCCGAGCAGGCGGCGGAGTACGCCCACGAGGCGCTCAACCTCGAGTTCGACGAGCGCCGGATCGACCGGCTCCGTGCGCGCGCTCACCTGTTCCCCGGCCACGCGCTCGAGGCAGCCACGGACCTGCGCGCGCCGATCGGCGCCACGCACCCGCTGCGCGTGGCCGAGGCGGTCACGCGGCTCGGCGCGTCACCGCTCGACGAGGAGGCCGTGGAGGCGCTCGAGCACCAGCTGCTCGATCTGCTGGAGCCGGCCGGCGCCGTGGCGCGCGCGCACGAGGACCCCGACCCCGTCCGGCGCGTGGCGCGCCGGATCCTCCAGCGGCTCGACGGCATGGGCAAGTGGGGGAGCTACCACACCGCCTTCGACCATCTCGCGCGCGGCTTCGCGGGTCACGAGCGCGCGCTCGCGTACGAGGTGGGGGAGGCTCTGCTCGCGGCCGGGCTGCTCGAGCAGAAGCCGAGCGTCGGCCAGCGCCACGTGTACCTGAGCCCGAGGCGGAGCGGCGACATCCGCCGCCTGATCGACGACGGCGAGCTCCCCGGCGGGCTCGTGCTGCCGCCGCCGGCCCGCGCCGACTAGCGCCGGCGGACGGGCGCGGCCATGTTCGCGGTCAGCCGACCCCGCAGCTGCCGGACGCGCCCGCTCGACGCGAGCCGGCGGCCGCGCCGCACCCAGCCCGCGCGCACGTCGAGGCAGCCGCTGCCGCAGCGGTCCTGTACCGCAACCGCGAGGTCGCGCGGCCCGGCGCCGCGCCCACTCCGCAGCCCGCGTCCCACGGCCCGGGTGGCCTCCGCGGGCGTGAGCCAGTCGCGCACGAGGCGCACGCGGCGGTTCGACGACATCGACAGGCCGCGGCTCGTGAAGCGCGCGGTGAGCACGACCGGCACCGAGTTGGCGCGCTGGAGCAGCCGGCGCCCCGCGTCGGTCGGCCGCAGCGTG
>DASYMP010000283.1:0-4326 GCA_036009005.1 Thermoleophilaceae bacterium
CCAGGTGCTAACCGAGGCCTGGGACCGGATCGTGCGCCACTGAGCGATGCTCACCGTACGCGGGCTCGTGTCCGAGATGGGGCTCGAGCTCGTGGCCGGCGAGGACGCGGCCGACGCCCCGGTTCGCTGGGTGCACATCTCCGAGCTGCCCGACCCGACACAATGGCTGTCCGGCGGCGAGCTGCTGCTCACGACGGGCATCCAGCTCGAGACGGACAAGCGCCAGCGCGAGTTCGTGCGGCTCCTGTCGGGACGCCACCTCGCCGGGCTCGGCTTCGGCACGGGCTTCGACCACGACGAGCTGCCGGACGCGCTC
Organism: Thermoleophilaceae bacterium; assembly: GCA_036009005.1. Classification (GTDB taxonomy): domain Bacteria; phylum Actinomycetota; class Thermoleophilia; order Solirubrobacterales; family Thermoleophilaceae; genus JACVRW01. Next base: position 317 of record DASYMP010000283.1, read on the forward strand.
GTCGACGAGGCGCGGGAGCTGAGCTTCCCGGTGTTCGAGGTGCCGTACGAGCTGCCCTTCATCGCGCTCACCGAAAAGGCCTTCACGCGGCTCGTGAACGAGCAGTACGAGGTGCTCCAGCGCGGCATTGCGATCCACAAGCGGCTCGAGCGGCTCGTGCTCGAGGAGAGCGGGCTCGACGAGGTGGTGCGTGCGCTGGCCGCGGCGACCGGGGGCGCCGTGAGCGTGCTCTCCGGCCGCGGCGAGACGATCTCCTCGAAGGCGTTCCGGCGCCAGCTGCCGCGCGCGGCGATGGAGCACGTGCGTGAGGAGGTCGTGCGGCGCAGCGAGCAGCTCTCGAACGGCAGCACGCGCGCCGTGGAGAACGTCGAGTTCGCCCCCGACCATCCGGACATCGCCGGCCGCTCGCTCGTCCTCCCCGTGTCGCTGCGAGGGCGCGGAGCGCCGCAGGCCTGGCTCGTCGCGGCACGCGACACCGGCGGGCTCGGCGACTTCGAGCGCCTGATCCTCCAGCAGGCCGTGACCGTGGTGGCGCTCGAGCTGATGCGCCAGCGCGCGATGCGCGACACGGAGCGGCGGCTCGCCGGCGACGTGCTCGCCGAGGCGCTCACCGGCAGGCTCTCCGACGAGGAGCTCGCCATGCGGCTGCGGCCATTCGGCATCGCGGAGAACGCGGCGGTGCTGGTGTTCGGCGGGTCGAACGGTGCGCCCGCGCCACAGGCCGAGGCCGAGCTCGACAGGTTCCTCGCGGATGCGGGGGTGGGCGCGCTCGTGGCCACGCGCGACCGCCTGCTCTGCGCCGTCGTGGACGCGGCGGAGGACGTGGACCCGGTCGCGCTCGCCGGGCGCGCCCGCGACGCGATCTCCGAGGAGGAGGGAGCGCTGCGCGCCGCAGCCTCGCGCGCCGCTCCCGTGCCCGCGCTGAGGCGCACCTTCCACGAGGCGCGCTGCGCGCTCGAGGCCGCCGCTCTCGCCAACGGCTCGTCACCGCCGGTGGCGTCCTACCGCGACCTCGGCGCCTTCCAGCTGCTGCTGTCGCTCCAGGACGACGACGCGCTCAGGCTCTACTGCGACAGCGTGCTCGGACCGCTCGAGGACGCGAGCGGCGAGTACGGAGACGAGCTGATCCGCTCGCTCGAGGCGTTCATCGAGCAGAACGGCCAGTGGGAGCGCGCGGCGCGCGAGCTCTACTGCCACAGGCATACGCTGCGCTACCGCATCAGGCGGGTGGAGCAGCTCACGGGGCGCGACCTGTCGAACGCCCGCGACCGAATCGAGTTCTGGCTCGCGCTGCGAGCACGGGAGCTCGTCACGTAGTGCATGAGGTCGCGGCTTGTCCGCGACGGAAAGCTGATTTCGAGAGAGGATCCACACCGAATGAGGGTCGGCGTACCGACGGAGATCAAGACGGACGAGTACCGCGTGTCGCTCACGCCCGCCGGAGTGCGCGAGCTCGTCGAGAACGGCCATGAGGTGCTGATCGAATCGGGCGCCGGCGTGGGCAGCACGATTCCCGACGAGGAGTACACCGCGCAGGGCGCGCGCATCGTGCCCGACGCCCGCTCGGTCTTCGAGGAGTCCGAGCTGATCCTCGGCGTCAAGGAGCCGCAGCCGCAGGAGGTCGAGATGCTGCGACCGGACCACCTGCTCTTCACCTACCTCCATCTCGCGCCGAACCCGGATCTCACGAAGGGCCTCGTGGACTCCGGCGCCACCTGCGTCGCCTACGAGACCGTGGTGGACGAGAAGGGCCGGCTGCCGCTGCTCGCACCCATGAGCGAGGTGGCCGGGAAGATCGCGACCCAGGCGGGCGCCTTCTTCCTCGAGCGCCCGCTCGGCGGGCGCGGCGTGCTGCTCGGCGGAGTGCCGGGTGTGGCGGCGGCCACGGTCATGATCATCGGCGGCGGCGTGGTGGGCCAGAACGCGGCGTTCATCGCGATCGGCATGGAGGCCGACGTGTTCGTCTTCGACCGCAACATCGACCGCCTGCGCGAGCTCGACGTGAACTTCGGCGGGCGTGCCTCGACGGTCTACTCGTCGACGCTCGCCGTGGAGGAGATGCTCCCGCGCGCCGACCTCGTGATCGGCGCGGTGCTCGTGCACGGCGCCCGCGCGCCCTACGTGGTGAAGCGCGACCAGCTCGGATTGATGAAGACGCGCGCGGTGCTCGTGGACGTGTCGATCGACCAGGGCGGCTGCTTCGAGACCTCGCGCCCGACGACCCATTCCGACCCGGTCTACGAGGTGGATGGGGTGACCCACTACTGCGTCGCGAACATGCCGGGCGCCGTGCCGGTGACCTCCACGTTCGCGCTCACGAACGCAACGCTTCCGTACGTGCTCGCCCTCGCCGACTTCGGGCTTCAGGGCGCGATCCAGAAGGTGCCCAGCCTCGGGGCGGGCGTGAACGTGGCCGACGGCAAGGTCACGCACCCCGCCGTGGCGGACGGCACCGGCATGCCCTATACACCCGTCGAGGATGTGCTGGGCGCGGTCGCCTAGCACTGAGAGGAGACAGGACCGGCACATGGCAACCGTCAGCAAGACCAAGCTTCAGAACTTCATCAACGGCGAGTTCGTCGACGCCGCGGACGGCGCGACCGAGGAGATCACGAACCCCGCGAACGGCGAGGTGATCGCCGACATGCCGCTCTCGAACGAGGAGGACGTGAACCGCGCGGTCGCGGCCGCCAAGGCCGCCTTCGGCGGCTGGTCCACCACCACTCCGTCCGAGCGCGCCACGGCCATGTTCAAGCTGGCCGACCTGCTCGACGAGCACGCCGAGGAGATCTCCGACCTCGAGGCCGCCGACGCCGGCAAGCCGCGGAACGCGTTCCTCGAGGACGAGATGCCGGCCGTGAGCGACACGCTCCGCTTCTTCGCGGGCGCGGGACGCCTGCCGGAGGGCCAGGCCTCGGCGGAGTACGCCGCGGGCCGCACGTCGATCATCCGCCGCGAGCCGGCCGGGGTCGTGGGTCAGATCGCGCCCTGGAACTACCCCCTGATGATGGCGGCCTGGAAGATCGGCCCGGCCCTCGCGGCCGGCTGCACGATCGTGCTGAAGCCCGCGGAGACGACGCCGATCTCGACCGTGAAGCTCGCCGAGCTCGCCGGCGAGGTGCTGCCCAAGGGCGTGCTCAACGTGATCACCGGCCACGGGCAGCCCGCCGGGTCGGCGCTCGTGACGCACCCCGACGTGGACATGGTCTCGCTCACGGGCTCCCCCGATACCGGCAAGTGGATCGCGAAGGCGGCCGCCGACTCGCTCAAGCGCGTGCACCTCGAGCTGGGCGGCAAGGCGCCCGTGATCGTCTTCGACGACGTGGATATGGCGACCACGCTCGAGACGATCGCCGGCACGGGCCTCTACAACGCGGGCCAGGACTGCACCGCCGCGACGCGCGTGCTTGCCTCGTCGAAGGTCTACGACGAGGTCGTGAACGGGCTGGCCGAGGAGGCCAAGGGCTACAAGGTCGGCGACACGTTCGACCCGGAGACCACGCTCGGGCCGGTCAACTCGCAGCGCCAGCGCGAGCGCGTCGAGGGGTTCCTCGAGCGCAAGCCGAGCCACGCGGAGATCGTGACCGGTGGGAAGGAGCCGGATCTGCCCGGCTCGTTCATCGAGCCGACGGTCGTGGCCGGGCTCCAGCAGGACGACGAGATGATCCAGAACGAGATCTTCGGTCCGGTCATCACGGTCCAGCAGTTCGACGACGAGGCGAAGGCGATCGAGTGGGCGAACGGCACGCGCTACGGCCTCGCGGCCTCGGTGTGGACGCGCGACATCGCCCGCGCGCACCGGGTGGCGAACGCGATCCGCTTCGGCACGGTCTGGCTGAACGACCACCTCACGATGGCGACCGAGATGCCCCACGGGGGCTTCAAGCAGTCCGGCTACGGCAAGGACATGTCGGCGTACTCGGTCGAGGACTACACGGTGGTCAAGCACGTGATGCTCAACCTCGAACTGCCGGAGTAGCGCTACTCGATCTTCCAGCGCAGCTTCGCCG
>DASYMP010000284.1:0-20463 GCA_036009005.1 Thermoleophilaceae bacterium
CCGTCCAGCAGGCCGCACAGCAGGCCGTGGACAAGCCCAGCCCCATCCCGACGGTGCAGCCCTCCGCCACCCCGCCCGCCGTGGCCACGGTTCGCCCGGCGGCGGTGCATCCGGTGGGTGCTGTTGCCGCCGCGTCGCCGCTCGCCCGCCCGCACGGCGGCGATCGGCTGGGCGGCAGCGCCCCGGCGCCCGCCGCGCGGCGCGCGGCCGCGACCGACGCGAGCCCAGTGGCAGCGCCGGCGGCAGCGCCCGCGGCCCTCCAGGCCGCCCCGGTGGTCACGACGGCGGAGCGGCCCGCCGCGCCGCCGCACTCGCGGCGCAGCCCCGGATCGGGCGGCGGCGCGCCCGCCTCGACCGGGTTCTCGGTCTTCTTCTTCGGTGGCGGTCTCGCGCTCCTCATGGGCGCGTTTCTGCTCACGGCAGGCCCAGGCCTGCGCCGCCACCTCACGATGCCGCCGGCCGTCTGCCGGCCCGCGGCGTTCCTCGCAGTGCTCGAGCGGCCTGGCTAAGCCGAAGCCCGGCTGAAGCTCGACTCGACACTACGAAGGAGAAACCAATGAGACGAAGTGCCCTCGCGCTGGGGGCCACAGTGATGGCCCTGGCGCTCACAGCGGGCCCGGCGTCGGCGCAGTCCGGAGGCGATCAAACCGTCACCGACTCGACCGGCGCGGCCCAGGCAGGACCGACGGAGGTGAACGCGCCCATCCGGGTGCTGAGCGATGGGAACGATCCGGCTCCCTCGGCCACCGTCGGCGCACCGCAGACGGCGGACGGCTCGGACGGGACGGCGCAGGCCGGCACGACCGAGGTCAACGCTCCGATCCGTGTGCTGAGCGACGGTCAGAACGCGCCCTCGGGCGGGTCCACCGGCGGTGAGCAGACCGCCAGCGACTCGACCGGTGCGCAGGCCGGCCCGGTCAGCGCCAACGCCCCGATCCGGGTCGCTAGCGACGGTGACGATGCCGCCGCTTCGGGCTCGACCGCAGGCAACCAGTCGACGACGAACTCGGACGGATCGGCGCAGGTCGGTCCGGTCCAGGCGAACGCCCCGGTGCGGGTGTTGAGCGATGGTCAGAACGCGTCCTCGGGCGGGTCGGCCGGCGGCGAGCAGACCGCCACCGACTCGAGCGGCTCGGCGCAGGTCGGCCAGGCCGGCGCGTCCGCGCCGGTCCGGGTGCTGAGCGACGGCGACAACGCCGCAGGCTCCGATGGCACGACGGGCGCGCAGGCGGCGCCCGGCGACCAGACGGTCAGCGGCAGCGACGGCGCGGCGCAGATCGCGTCGCCCTCGGTGAGCGCTCCGATCCGTGTGGCGAGCGACGGTGACGACACCGCCGCTGCCACGGACGGTGACACCGGCGCGCTGGGCGGCCCCGCCGATCCCCTGACGGCGCCCGATGCGGCGGTCGAGTCGCTTGGGAGCCCCACCCCCGCGGTGGACATCCTCGAGGACGGCGGATCGTTCGGCGACGGCAGCTCCACCAGTGCCGCGTTCGTGCCGGTGGCCGCCGTCGACGTGGCGCAGGCCGGGGGCCTACCCCTCACGGGGCTCGCCCTGCTGGCGCTGCTGCTGGCGGGGCTCCTGCTCCTCTCGAGCGGGTTCACGCTCAGGCGCTGGAGCGTCGCCGCTGGATGAGCTTCTGCCAAGCAGCCCTTCCCCCGGGCTGCAACTGGAAGGCCGGAACGGTCGGGTGCGCGCAGCGCGGGGGCCCTGCGCGCCCCGGCCAACCGGCCGCGCTAGAGCTCGCTGGCGGAGAACGTGTCACAGCTGGCGGGCTCGCCACTCGTGCGGCCGCGGTTGAACCAGGCGGTTCGCTGCTCGGATGTCCCGTGCGTGAACGTGTCCGGGTTGACCTGGCCGTTCGCGCGTCGCTGAAGCCTGTCGTCTCCGACCGCGCCCGACGCGCGGATCGCCTCGCGGACATCGCCCTTCTCGAGATCGCCGGCTTGGAAGACCGTGTGCGACCAGACCCCGGCATAGCAGTCGGCCTGGAGCTCGAGCCGTACCGATAGAGCATTCGCCTGGTCCGGATGCTCGCGCCGCGTGCGGTCCACCTCCGCGCTCGTCCCGAGCTGCTCCTGTACGTGGTGGCCCACCTCGTGAGCGATCACGTACGCCCACGCGAAGTCGCCCGGCGCGCCCAGCTCCGACTCCATGTCGCCGTAGAAGCTGAGGTCCAGGTACACGCGCTGATCGGCCGGGCAGTAGAAGGGCCCGACGGCCGAGGACGCGTCGCCGCAGCCCGTCGAGACCGCGTCGCGGTAGAGCACGACCTTCGCGCGCTGGAAGCCGTTGCCCTGCTGCTTGAAGATGCGCGCCCACGTGTCGAGCGTGTTCGAGAAGACGTAGACGCTGAACTCCTTGAGGTCGCGCTCGGGGTCCTGCTTGGCGGGGATCCCCTGACCGTTTGCGGCGGGCGCGCGCGTGCCCTGCCCGAACGGGTCGTCCACCCCGAAGTTGCCGGACGAGCCGCCACCTCCGCTCGACAGCACCTGGATCAGCAGGAAGACGATCACGCCCGTGACACCGAGCCCGCCCGGGATCGTCACGCCCCTGCCCATCGAGAGACCGCCGCGCGGGCGCATGCCGCCCCCGCGCGCGTCGATCACATCCGAGCTTCTGCCTCCGCCGCGCCGCCAGCGCACGGGTGGTTCCTACCCCGCCGCGGTTCAGCGAATCCTGGTGAGCTTCACGGTCCAGCGCGCCTCGCCCTTGCCGCCGCCCGCGATCGTCTCGCTGTTCGCTCCGAAGCTCGAGAGGTTCTTCTTCGTGAACTTCGTCGTGTCGGAGGCGCTCAGCTCGATGCTCCGCACGCGCTTGTTCATGATCAGCGTGTTCACGTCGCGGCGCTTCGGCCGGCCGCCGAAGCCGAGCGCGCCGGTGAAGAGGCTCGGATCCGAGCACGAGCGCTTGTCGCGCCTGTAGAAGCCGCCGGTCAGCGTGAGCCGGCCGCCGATAGCGAGGAGGAAGCTGCGCGCGGTTCCGGGCCGCCGGACCAGCGGATTGCAGCCGCCGGAGGCGGACTCGTTCGGGAACGCGGGCGGAGGCGGCACGTCGCAGCCCTCGTCGGGGACGCCCACCATCGCGATCGACCACGGGTCGGAGTTGGTGACCACGGTGCCCGGCACCTTGATCTCGCTGGACTGCAACGCCTGGCGAGTCCCGCGGAAGGTCACCCGCCCACCGCGGATCTTCGCCTTGAGCTGCCCGTCGCCCTGGCTCTTGTACACGTAGTGCACGTCACGGTCGCCGCAGTACGCGTCACCGGGCGCGGGGTGGCGCACGGACTCCTCCCAGTCGGTCGTCTGAACCACCGTCAGGTCGACCTTGAAGCGGTAGGTGGCCGCCTCGGCAACGCCGGGCACGACCAGCACTCCCGCGACCACCCATAGGAGAAGAGTCGCTCGCATGCGGTAGAAAGTAGGCGTGATCGGGTGATCGCGCAAGCTACGAAGGCGACCCGGCAAGCACCGCCAGCACGTTCCCGGCCGGATCCTTGAACCAGGCGATGTTCGGGCCATCGCTCCGCGCGATGCCGCGCTCGTCCTGATCGAAGCCGTCGTAGCGCTCGAACTCGACGCCGCGAGCCGTGAGCTCGTCGACCGCCGCGTCCACGTCGTCGACCTGGAAGTTCAGCACCGTGTACGTCGCGGGGGTGAAGTCCGGCTTCGGATAGACCAGCGTCGGCCGCTCGCCCGCGAGGTGGAGCGTGAGGAAGCCCATCTCCCCGTCGGTGACCTTGACGCCGAGCGTGTCGCTGTAGAACGAGCGCGCCGCGTCGATGTCGTCGACGGCGAAGCTGCTGAATGCGGTGGTCTCGGCGAACATCGTCAGAGGCGCTCCGGGAGCCCAACGCTACCGAAGGAGCCGCTCAGGCGGCCGGCGCGAGCCGGTACGCCGCGGCGTCGAAGCGGCGTGTGCGGCGCCGGTACTCGAACGTGAAGCCGGGCCACTGGATCGAGTTGCGGCCGGTGCGGTCGAAGTACCAGCTCCCGCAGCCACCCGTGTTCCAGACGGTCGTGGCAAGCCGCTCCTGGACCTCTTCGTTGTAGGCGGCCTGCGCCTCGGGCCGCACCTCGAACTCCGCAGCGCCGCGCAGGCGCATCGTGCGCAGCGCGTCGAGCGCGTAGCTCATCTGAGACTCGAGCATGTAGACGATCGAGCTGTGAGCCAGGTTCAGGTTCGGCCCGTAGAAGAAGAGGAGGTTGGGGAAGCCCGCGACGGTCGTGCCGAGGTAGGCCTCGGGGCTGCCGTTCCAGCTCTCCGCCAGCGAGCGGCCGTCGCGACCGCGGATGCGCTCGGCGATCGGCAGCTCCGAGGGCGTGAAGCCGGTGGCGAGAATGAGCGTGTCGATCTCGCGCTCCAGCCCGTCGCCGTCCACGATGGAGCGCTCACGCAGCTCGCGCACGCCGCTCGTCACGAGGTCGACGTTCGGCGCCTGGATGGCCGGATACCACTTGCTCGACAGGACGATCCGCTTGCAGAAGATCTCGTAGTCGGGCGTCAGCCGCGCGCGGAGCTCCGGGTCCCGAACCTGGCGCCGCAGGTGTAGCCGCGCGTTCAGCTCGAGCGCCTTCAGCCAGCGCCGGTCGCGCGTGATGCCGAGCGCCATCGTCTCGCGGAGCGCGTAGACGACGCCGCGTGACAGCCGCTGGAGCAGCGGCACGCGCCGGTACAGCTCGCGCATCTCGTCGCGCACGGGGTGGTCCATGTGTGGGATCACCCACGGCGGGGTGCGCTGGAACAGGTGGAGCCTGCCGAGCTTCGGCTGGATCTCCGGCATCACCTGCACCGCGGTCGCGCCCGAGCCGAGCAGCGCGACCCGCTTGCCGGTCAGGTCCTCGGAGTGGTCCCAGCGGGCGGTGTGGAAGACGTTGCCCTGGAAGCGATCGAGCCCGGGCAGCTCCGGGGTGAACGGCTCGCTCAGCAGGCCGGGCGCGGCGACGAGCACGCGCGCCTGGATCGGCCCGGTCGTGGTCTCGAGCTCCCAGCGCTGCCCGGCGGGCGACCAGTCCGCGCCGAGCAGCTCGCAGCCGAGCCGCGTCTGCGGCATCACGCCGAAGCGGCGGGCGCAGTCGCGCAGGTACTCGAGGATCTGGTCGCGCATCGGATACGCGCGATTCCAGTTCGGGTTGCGCGCGAACGAGAACGAGTAGAGGTTCGAGGGGATGTCGCACTGACAGCCCGGATAGCTGTTCGCCCACCAGGTGCCGCCCACGTCCTCGGCTCGCTCGATCAGCACGAAGTCGGTCCCCTGCTGCTTCAGCCGGATGGCCATGCCGAGCCCGCCGAAGCCGGCGCCAACGATCGCAACCTCGTGCACGGGCCGTATCTTGACGGGCGTGACCGACTCCGACCTCGACGTCGTGCGGCGGCTGTTCCGGCGCTACGCCGAGGGCGGCGTGGAGGGGGCCATGGAGGTGATCGGCGAGGAGATAGTCATCGAGATCCCGCCGGACCTCTCCGCCGAGCCGGACGTCTACCGGGGCCACGACGGCGTCCGCCGCTACTTCGGCGGCTTCGACGGGATGATCGAGGACGTGCGCTACGAGCCGCTCGAGCTGATCGACGAGGGCGACGGCGTGGTGCTCGCGCACATCCGCCTCGGCGGGCGTGGCGTGAGCAGCGGGCTGGACGTGGACCTCGAGGCCGTGGTCGTCCATGAGCTCGCGAGCGGAAAGGTCGTGCGGATGCGGCCCTATCAGGACCTGGAATCGGCCCGCGCGGCGATCGCCTAGGCGCTCAGCCCTCCTCGGGCCACCAGCCGGGCTTCAGCTCCGCGTCCTTGTTCTCGGTGAACGGCGCACCGAACGCGACCACCTCGGCGCCGTCGGCCCCTGCCTCCATCGCGCGCCACTCGCCGGCTGGGATGCGCACGGCATCCCACTGGGCCACGTCCAGGATCTCGTCGCCAACCGCGAAGCGCGCGCTCCCGGAGACGACCAGGTAGATCTCCTCCTGCTCGGAGTGGATGTGGCCCCACGGCGTGCGCACGCCGGGCTCGATGTGGAAGTAGCCGAGGCCGCCCTTCGTCAACTCCAGGGCCTTGCGGGCGAAGCGCGCCTCGAGTCCCTCGACGCCGAAGCCGGGCGCCATGTCCTCGACATCCGCCCTCAGGTTCACCTTCGTGTAGTCCGCCATCAGCTCGCCTCCGCGCGTTGCTTCAGCCCGTCCGCCGCGTCGCCGAGCAGGAAGTCGCGCACCTTCGACTCGGCCGGGCCCCGCAGCAGCATGCCGAGCATGCGTCCAGGGTCGGCCTCGAGCGCGTAGGTCGCGCGCGTCCGGCCGCCGCCGAGATCCTCGAACGTCCAGGAGCCGGTGAGCGACTTGGTGTCGCCCTTCTCCTGCACCCAGCGGATCGCCGTGGGCTCCTCGTACGAGAAGCGCAGCACCGCGCGCACGGTCTTCACCTTCGCGTCGGACTCGGTCTCGACCACGAGGGCGCGCTTCTCGGCGTCGCGCTCGAGCACCTCCACGTCCTTCAGCGAGCCCTGCCACTCCGGCGCGTGGTCGATGTCCGAGGCGATCTCATAACAGCGCTGCACCGGAGCCTCGACCTCGACGGAGCGCTCACCGCTGATGGTTCCCATGGCGGCCGAGCCTATCGCGGGGCCGGCAGCGCGGTTGTGAGCGAAGCGCGGCGCGTGAACAGCAGCGCCGCGCCCGCCGCGGACGCCGCCACGGCCACGAGCACCGCCGTCGCCCACGAATGCTGCTCGATCAGCGTGCCGCTCACCGCGGCACCGAGCGACACGCCCGCCACGAGCGCGGTGAGCGGCCAGGTGAACGCCTCGGTCGAGGTGCCGAGCGGGGCCACCCGCTCCACGAGCTGGTTGCGCGATGCGATCAGCGGCGCGATCGGAAGGCCGGCGATGATCGCCATCAGCGCCATCGTCACGGGATCGGTGGCGATCAGCAGCGCGGCGCAGGCGAGCGGCAGCGAGATGGCGAGCCGCATATGCACGTCGGTGAGCGGCGCGCGCGCGGGCCGGGCGCCGTAGAGGAGCCCGGAGACCGCGCTCGCGCCGGACCAGACCGCGAGCAGCAGGCCGGCCAGCTCCTTGGAACCCTCGTCGGCGCTGAACGCGGGCAGCACGACCTCCATCGTGCCGAGCGCGAAGCCCACGGGCAGGCTCACCACCACGAGCGTCCGCAGGCCGGGCGCCGCGAGCGCGCCGAGCCCGAAGCGGCGCGTGCCGGCCGCGGGGGCCTGCGGACGACCGCGGCCGTGAAGAGAGGCGAGCAGCATCGAGGTGCCCCCGAGCACGCAGGCCGCCGACAGCGCGAGCGCGTACTCCGGTCCGACGATCGCGACGATCACCGTCGTGAGCAGCGGCCCGGCCACGAAGATGATCTCGATCATCACGGAGTCGAGCGCGTAGGCGGTCGGCAGGAGGTCGGGTTCGTCCGCCAGCAGCACCGGCCAGCGCGAGCGGAGCACCGAGGAGACGGGTGGGATCGCCGCCCCGGCCGCGAACGCAGCGACCGCGAGCACGGCCGGCACCGCGCCGGAGGCGCCGAGCAGCCACACCAGGATCAGGCCGGCGGCGTGCACGAAGGCGAGCGGCAGGAGCGCTCGCTCGCCGCGCCAGTCCACCAGCCGTCCCTGGAACGGCGCGCCCACCGCGCTGCCGAGCGCGAGCGCGCCCGCGCACACGCCGGCGGCGGCGAACGACCCGCTCACGTCCTGCACGTACAGGAGGATCGCGAGGCCGCTGATCCCGATCGGCATGCGGCCGATCAGGGTCGCGACGAGGATCGGCGCGACGCCCGGAGCTCTCAGGATGCGTGCGTAGCCGCCCACGCCGTGAGGATGGCAGCCGGTCGCGTGCGCAATCCTTTGCGGCCGATGGAACCGGACGCTGTCGAGATCCGCGTGCTCGGCTGCCTCGTCGAGAAGCAGCGCACGACGCCCGACGTCTACCCGCTGACGCTCAACTCGCTGCGGCTGGCGTGCAACCAGTCGACGAACCGCGACCCGGTCGTGGAGTACGACGAGAACACGGTGCGCGGCGGGATCGAGCGGCTCGTGGCACGCAGGTGGGCCACGCTCGCGAGCTGGTCGAACCGGCGCTCGATGAAGTACAGGCACACGCTCGACGCGGCGCTCGGGCTGGACGACGGTGAGATCGCCGTGCTCACGGTGCTGATGCTGCGCGGAGCGCAGACACCCGGCGAGCTGCGCACCCGCACGGAGCGGCTGCACCGCTTCGGGGACGCCGGCGAGCTCGCCGCCGTGATCGCCCGCCTCGCCGAACGCGAGCTGATCGCAAGCCTCGGGAAGCGCCCCGGCCAGCGCGAGGAGCGCTACACGCAGCTGATCGGCCAGGCCGGCGAGGACGGCGACTCGCCCGAGCGGCCCCCCGCCCCGCCGCCCGCGGCCGCGCCTCCTGCGCCGCCCGCGGCCGCGCATCCCGCGGCCTCCCCTCCCGCGCGCGAGAGCGCTGAGGCCCGGCTCGCGCGCGTGGAGCAGCAGATCGCAGAGCTGCGCAGTCAGATCCAGGCGCTGCGCGATGAGCTCGGCTAAGCGCTCGCTCTCCGTGGTGATCGACGGCCCCCGTGGCGTGCTGCTCGTGCGGCGCCCCGATCACGACGCCGACCTCCCCGGCGTGTGGGGCCTTCCGGCCGTGAGCCTCGGCGACGGCGAGTCTCAGGAGGACGGCGTACGCCGTGCGGGCCAGGAGAAGCTCGGCGTCGCGCTGCGCCCGCTCAGGCCACTCGGCGAGGACGGCGTCATGACCGACTGGGAGGCCGAGCTCGTGAGCGGCGAGCCCTCGGTGCCGCAGCCCGGGCCGAACACGCAGTACGCGGAGCTCCGCTGGGGCGAGCTCGCCGAGCTGGTCCCGGCCGCGCGCCAGGGCTCGCTCTGCTCGCGCGTGCTGCTGCGAGCGCGCGGTCTAGATTGGGAGCCGTGAGCTCGCGGCCCGGAATCCTCGCGCGCGGACCGTGGCGCGCGGACCAGGTCGAGGCGGTTTGGCGCGACGATGCATACGAGGTGGCCGCGGACGTCGACCGTATGGCCGACGCTGCCGTCGAGGACCTCCGCGAGCGCGGCTCGCCCTCGCACGACGGCATGGCCGCGCGACTGGTGAGCTGGCAGGCCGACGACGGCGGCCTGCGGCTCGAGCTACAGCCGGTGCGCTGGGCGCTGCGCCTGCTCGACGACGCCTCCGAGAGCCTCACCGCGCTCTGCGTGGTCCGCACCGCGGACGGTCGCTGGCTGGCGGGCCGCCGCGCCGGCTGGGTCTCGACCTGGGCGAACCGCTGGGCGCTCGGCGCGGGCGGCTCCGTGGACCTCGGCGAGAGTCCCGCCGAGACGCTCACGCGCGAGCTTCAGGAGGAGTGGCGGCTCGAGCCGGAGACGCTGTCGGTGGAGGCGCTGATCGCGCTCCCGAACGGAATGAACATGCTGGTGGGCCTCGCCACCGTGCCGGACACCTGCGCGCCCGTTCCGGACGCGGAGCACGACGAGTGGAGCTGGTGGCCCGCGGTCGTCGACGACTGGCCCGCCGAGGCGGACGAGCGCCTCAAGCTGATGGCAGCCCTACTGGGCAGCTGACGCCCGTCCCGCCGTGCCCGCAGTAGCCGCCGGGGTTCTTCGCCAGGTACTGCTGGTGGTAGTCCTCGGCGTAGAAGAACTCGGGGGCGTCCACGATCTCCGTCGTGATGTCGCCGTACCCGGCGGCGCCGAGACGCTCGGCGAACATCTCCCGCGACGCCTCGGCGGCCGCGCGCTGGGCGTCCGAGGTCACGTAGATGCCTGAGCGGTACTGCGTGCCCATGTCGTTGCCCTGGCGCATTCCCTGGGTCGGGTCGTGCCCCTCCCAGAACTCACGCAGCAGCTCCTCGTACGAGACCTCGTCCGGGCGGAAGGCCACGAGCACGACCTCGTTGTGCCCGGTGCGCCCGCTGCAGACCTCCTCGTAGGTCGGGTTCGGCGTGAGCCCCGCGGCGTAGCCGGCGGCGGTGGTGTACACGCCCTGCGTCTGCCAGAAGCCGCGCTCGGGGCCCCAGAAGCAGCCCATGCCGAAGATCGCCGTCTCGACTCCCTCGGGGAAGGGCGGCTCGAGCGGCGTGCCGAGCACGAAGTGCGTGTCGGGCACGGAAAAGGGGCGGGTGTCCCGGCCGGGCAGCGCGTCAGCCGGCTGGGGCATCGCGGTCTTGTCACGGAACAGGAAGCTCATGTCATCAAGGGTAGTCTCCGCCGCTCCATGGAGCTCGACTATTTCGCGCCGGATCTGAAGGGCGAGCGGTTCCACGACACGATCAACGCGCTGCGCGCCGAGCACTGGCTCGCGGAGTCGCCGCTCGGCTACTTTGTGCTCGACCGCGAGGCGGGCTCGTTCTTCCTGCGCACGAAGAGCGCGACCTTCCCGGGCCTGCGGATCGCTGAGATGTTCGGCGTGGAGGAGGGGCCGCTGCTCGAGCAGATGCGGCGCAACGTCCTCCACATCAACGGCGACGCGCACCGGCGCCTCCGCAACCTGGTGAACCCGGCCTTCACGCCGCGCGCGGCCGACCGCTGGCGTCCGGCCATGCGCGACTTCCTCGGTCGCCTGTGGGCTTCGCTCGAGGGTCGCGGGAGCTGTGAGTTCGTGGGTGACTTCGCGAAGCCCTATCCGTCGCTCACGATCGCCACCGTGATGGGCGCTCCGCTCGACGACGCGCCCAAGCTGCACGAGTGGTCGAACCTGATCCAGCGCCAGTTCGACCCGCCGAGCCTGATGAACGAGCGGGAAGACATCGAGCGCGCCTGCGAGGAGTTCTACGCGTGGGCGGGCGCGCTGATCGAGCGTCGCCGCGACGACCCCGGCGAGGACCTCATCTCCACGCTGATCGCGGCCTCCCACGAGGGCGACCGGCTCGACGACGCGGAGTGCATGAACCTCGTGCTGAACGTGCTCGTGGGCGGGGTGGACACCACGCAGTCGCAGCTGGCCCATGGCCTGCGCGTGTTCGCGGAGCACCCGGACCAGTGGGAGCTGCTCGCCGAGCGGCCTGAGCTGGCGCCTGCGGCCGTGGAGGAGCTGCTCCGCTACGAGCCGATCACGCCGTTCACCGCGCGGCTGCTGCACGAGGACGTGGAGTACCGCGGCGTGAGCTTCCCGGCCGACAGCATCGTGATGGTCTGCTCGTTCGCCGGGAACAGGGACGGCGTGGAGGGCGACTCCGAGGCGTTCGACATCACGGCCGACCGCGGCGACGCGAAGCCGCTCACGTTCGGCGCGGGCATCCACTATTGCCTCGGCGCGAACCTTGCTCGCGCCGAGCTCCAGGAGGCGCTCGCCTTCCTGCCCGAACGCATGCGCGGGCTCGCGCTCGACGACGAGCCGGAGCTCGGCTCGATCCACGGCATCTACGGCCTCGAGCGGCTGCCGCTGTCGTGGAGATAGGGCGCTAGCCGGCGAACAGGGTGAGGTCCGGCTCGCGCTCGCCCTTCAGGACCGCGATGTCCACCTCCACGCAGCCGATGCCGCGCGACTCCGCGAGCGTCCGCGCCTGCGGCTTGATCGACTGCGCTGCGAGAACGCCGCGGCAGCGGTGAAGCCCCGGCTCCTCGCAGATCCGCTCCAGGTAGCGCGTGAGCTGCTCGACCGCGTCGATCGTGCCGACGCGCTTGATCTCCACCGCCACGAACTCGTCGTTGTCGTCACGGCACATGAGATCCACCGGCCCGATGTCGGTGGGCCACTCGCGCCGCATGAGCCGAAGCCCCTCGGGCGGCGCGTCGGCGAGCAGCTCCTGAAGCTCCCGCTCGACGCCCTCCTTCTCGAGCGCGGCCGCCTCGCCCATGTCGTGCGTAACGTCGGAGAGCACCTCGGAGATGCGGATCTCGATCCGGTCGTCCGCGCCCTTCTTCCTGACGACGATGAGGCCCGGCTCCTCCTCGACGACCGTCGGCGGAGTCATCCAGTTCTGCGGCTTGAAGCCCCCGGTGTCCGCATGGACCATGACCGAGCCATCCGACTTCAGCATGAGCAGCCGGAGCGCCTCCGGGAGGACGGTGGAGAGACGACCGGAGTAGCGAACCTCGCAGCGAGCGACGATGAGGCGCATCCGTTGGAACCTATGCGGCGACGCGGACGAACGGCCGAACGACGAACGGCCAACGACGGCATTGAGGTGGGGTCCGAGGTCTATTACTCCCGCTATGCGGGAGAAAGTGACTCCGGAGCCACCGTCGACCCCCTCAATGCCGCCGCTTACGGCGCCGGGCCAACAGCCCGCCACCGATCCCCAAAGCGGCCAGTCCCGCCGCGATCACGGTCGGGCGGGCTCGCAGGCGCTTGTACTCGCCCTCGACCGAGGGCCACACGGCTCCCTCGATCAGCTCGGTCGCCGCGTCCGGCGTGGCGCTGAGCTCCGACACCGGGATCGGCTCCGAGAAGGCCACCTGCACGCGGCGGGGGACCGGGAACCCGCCGCGGAAGATCCTCTCGGTGCCCGTGATCGCGCACGGGACGAGCGGGGCGCCCGTCTCCAGCGCGAGGCGGCCGGCGCCGCGGCGCGGGTGGCCGAGCTGGTCGGGGTCGCGGATGCGCGTGCCCTCGGGGAAGAGCGCGAGCAGGCCGCCCTGGCGGAGCACCGTGCGGGCGGTCTCCAGGGCGTCCTCGTCGGCCTGGCCGCGGCGTACCGGGAAGGCGCCGAGCCGGACGAGCAGGCGTCCGTAGCGAGCCTGGATCAGCTCCGTCTTCGCCATGAAGCGCACGTGGCGGCGCGTGCAGACGCCGATGAAGAACGAGTCCCAGAAGCTCTTGTGGTTGGGCGCCACGATGGCCGGCCCGGACGCGGGGATGTGCTCAGCGCCCGAGACGTGCATCCGGAAGTAGAGCCGGAACAGCGGCGAGACGGTGCCGCGCACGGGCGCGTACAGCCAGCGCGAAACGCCCTTCTCGCGAGCAAGCCGGTGGGCTTCCTCATTGGTCATTGCGCCCGCAACCTATAGGCGTTTCCGGTCGAGAGGACCAGGGTACGCCGAATTACATGAGCATCATCGACAAGATCACGGGCCGTACGAAGAAGGCCGCCGGCGACCTCGCCGGGGACAGCTCGCTTCGCGCAGAGGGCAGGCGCGAGGAGCGCAAGGGCGAGGAGAAGGACAAGCTCGCCGACGCGCAGGACCGGGTCGAGGAGAAGGCCCAGGATGTGGCCGACCTCGAGCGCCGCACCTAGCCGCGCGGCAGACGCTCAAGAACTGAAGTCTGGACGGGCGCCCTCGGGGCGCCCGTCCGTCTTTGCGCGCGCGTACCGTTCGTCGGTGCGATGAACCAGAACTCCGTCTCGCCGGCGCAGATCGCGTACCGGACCGTCGTGCTCGCGGCGGGCCTCCTGCTGTTCGGCCTCCTCTTCCAGCAGCTCGTGACGCTGCTGCTCGCGATCCTCATGACCGTGATCGTCGCGATCCCGCTCGCGGCGGCCGCCCGGCGGCTCGAGCGCTTCGGCATCCCGCGCCCGGCGGGCGCGCTCCTCGCGCTCGTGGCCGGAATCGGGACGTTCGTCCTGATCATCTACCTGCTGATCCCGCCGTTCGTCGACCAGACGAACCAGTTCGTGGACGACGTGCCGGCGATCGTCAAGGACCTCGAGCGGGTCTACGCCGACGTGACCGGGCAGAGCGCGGGCGAGGTGGGCGACAAGGTTCAGAACTTCCTCGAGCGCTACACCAACAATCCGAACCGGCTGATCGGGCCGCTCACCGCGATCGGCCTGAACGTGGCGGGCATCCTCGGCGCGCTCGTCCTGATCCTGATCACCGCCTACTACATGGCGATCCGCCCCGAGCCCCTCGTGAATGGGCTCGTGCGCCTAGCGCCGCCGCCGCGGCGGGAGCATCTCCGCCACGTCCTGACGCGCGTCCGCCAGTCCTGGATCGGCTGGATGGAGGGTGTGGCGATCGACATGCTCGTGACCGGCGTGCTGCTCTTCGTCGTGCTTCGGATCGTGGGGCTCGACTTCGCGATCTTCTTCGCGGTGCTGTCGGCGCTGCTCGTGGTCGTGCCCTACTTCGGCGCGATCGCCGGCGCGGTCCCGCCCGTCCTGTTTGCGCTCACCGACTCCCCCGGCAAGGCCGTCCTCGTGCTAGGCGCCTACATCCTCGTGCAGCAGCTGGAGAGCAACGTGACGATCCCGATCGTCATGGCCCAGCGGGTTCGGCTACACCCCGCCGTGATCGCGATCGGCGTCGTGGTGGTGGGCCAGCTGTTCGGCTTCGTGGGGCTGTTCGTGGCCGTGCCGATCCTCTCGCTGATCATCATCGCCGTCGAGGAGTTCTGGGTGAAGCCGGTGGAGGAGGGCCACGCCGAGGTCCGACGATCGGAGATCGCGCTGCCGGAGCCGGTGGAGCAGGAGATCGCCCCGGACCCGGAGCAGGCGCCACCGCTCCGCCCGGCGTCCTGAGTCAGACCAGCCGGATCACCGCGATAACCGCGCCGATCAGCACGAAGATCACGATGAGGACCTGGAGGACGATCCAGAAGCGGGGCAGCTGCACGGCGGCCGGCGCTACTCGATGATCGCCTGGCGCAGCGCGATCGCGACGGCGTGCACGCGCGTGTCGGCCTCGAGCTTGAGGATCGCGCGCTTCGTGTCCGACTTGACGGTCTCCGTGCTGAGCCCGATCCGGCGCGCCACCTCCTCCGTGTGGAGGCCCTCGGCCAGCAGCTGAAGGATCTCGCGCTCGCGCTCGGAGAGCGGCGCGTCCGGTCCCACCGTGGACATCAGGAGCGCGGGCGACAACGACGGATCGACGAACGGCTTCCCGCCGGTCACGGTCCTGACCGCGCGCAGGAGATCCTCCGGCGGCGAGCCCTTCATCACGTAGCCGCGCGCGCCGGCCGCGATGGCGTCGGACAGGAGACGCTTGTCGCCGTACGCCGAGAACATCACGGTCTGCACCTCGGGTGCCGCCTCGGCGATCCGCTTCACGGCCGAGATGCCGTCGATCCCAGGGAGGCGCACGTCCATGATCACCACCTCCGGGCGGAGGCGCTTCACCGCGTCGATCACGTCCTCACCGTTCTCCACCGATCCCACGAGCTCGAGGTCGGGGGCCAGCCCGAACATGAGGCCGAGTCCTTGACGCACCGTCGGATGATCATCGACGGCGAGGCAGCGAGTGGCCTGAGACATCGTTGTCCACACTAGTACGTACGCCGCGAAAGGGCCATCGTCTTATGATGCGCGCGTGTTCTCCTCAATGGTTGTCGGGACCGACGGATCGGAGACCGCGGGCGAAGCGGTCCGCCAAGCGGGCGAGCTCGCGCAGCAGGTGGGCGCGAAGGTGCATCTCGTGAGCGCGTACGAGCCGGTGCCCGAGGGGCGTCTGCGCGAGGAGCGCCAGGAGGTGCCTGAGGACCTTCAGTGGATGGTCCACGCGCGCGAGGACGTCTCGGAGACGCTCGAAGCGGCGGCGGCGCAGCTGCGCGAGGCGGGCATCGACGTGGAGACGCACGCGCGCGAGGGCGACCCCGCGGACGCGATCCTGGACGTGGCCGAGGAGGAGCGCGCCGACCTGATCGTCGTGGGCAACAAGGGCATGACCGGCGCCAAGCGCTTCCTGCTCGGCAGCGTGCCGAACAAGGTCTCCCATCACGCTCCCTGCAGCGTGATGATCATCCGGACGACCTAGCGCCGGCGCTAGCGCAGCGCGGCGGCGGCGTCCACGATGCCGGCGCCGTACCGGTCCGGCCTGTCCGTGTGCTGGGCCGTGGCCTCGAGGTGGTCCTCGACCTGGCGCGGCGTGGGATGCGCGCCGAGCCGGTGGGTCGCGATCACGAGCGCAGCCACGGCGGACACGTGCGGGGTCGCCATCGAGGTGCCCTTGTAGTCGCGAGGAAGGCCGAAGCTGCGCACGCCGCGCGTGAACGTCTGCTGAAGGATCGGCCTCGGGAAGCGGTCGGGATCGCAGTGCGCGAGGTCCCATGGGCTGTCCGAATTCGGGGCGTCGGCCCCGCCGCCGGGCGCGACGATGTCGAGATCATGGCCCGAGTTCGAGTACTCCGCCTGGCAGCCGGTGGCGGTCGAAGCGCCCACCGCGAGGACGGAGCGCACGCGCGCGGGGTACGCCACCGCGACCTCGGGCCCGTTGCCCGCCGCGGCCACGACCAGCGACCCGCGCTTCTCGGCGTACTGCAGCGCGCCCACGATGTCGGGGATCTCGGCCGCGCGCACCTCGGGCGGGAACTCGAGTGAGAGGTTGATGACGTCGGCATGATGGCGCGCCGCGTAGCGGATGGCGCGCGCGATGTCCGCCGAGTCGCCGTCGCCCTTCCAGTCGAGCACGCGCAGCGGCATGATCTTCGCGTTGTAGGCGAT
This sequence comes from Thermoleophilaceae bacterium, assembly GCA_036009005.1. GTDB lineage: Bacteria > Actinomycetota > Thermoleophilia > Solirubrobacterales > Thermoleophilaceae > JACVRW01. The sequence continues at coordinate 16,316 of DASYMP010000284.1, forward strand.
CCCGGCCGTGCCGATTCCGTTGTTCGTGGCCTGCGCGATCGTCCCGCTCACGTGCGTGCCGTGCCCATAGGCGTCGTTCGGGTGCGCGTCGTGCTGGAGGAAGTCCCATGGGTGGACGAAGGTCGAGCGCCGCAGGTCGGGGGCGCGCAGGTAGCGACCGCGCCGCTCGTACGCCACGCCGCTGTCGATCACGGCCACGACGGCGCCGCGCCCGCCGGGCGCGCCCAGCCCGGCCGCCAGCGTCCACGCCTCCTCGAGATGGATGCCGAACTCTCCGAACAGGTTCCACTGGAACCGCGACGCGGGGTCGGTCGTGGGACCGCCGGCCGCGTGCGCGCGCCAGTTCGGCACCGCGTACGCGACGTTCGGGTCCTGCCGCAGCTCGGAGAGCGTCTCGCGAACGGTCTCGCCGTCGTGGATCTGGAGCTCCTGCGAGCCGCCCGGCAGGCCGGCCACCGGTGTCACACCTGCCTCGGCCGCCACGTCCGCCGCCACGCCGCCGCCCGTGCCCGGCTCGTAGCGGACGATCACCTCGTCGGGAACGTAGTCGCCCGCCCTCGCGCCGGCGGGGAGGAGAAGCAGCGCCCCGAGGGCTGCGATCAGGAGGACAAGGCGTTTTGGCATTGGGCTACGGTGCGTCTCGGAGTGTACGAACGCATGAACAATCTGCCCACGCGGAAGTTGTGACGCGTGAGCGTCACCCGCGGCTACTTCCCGCGCGACGACTACTTCATGCGTCTGGCGCTCCGCGAGGCAGAGCGCGCGCTCGAGCATGACGACGTGCCGATCGGCGCCGTCGTCGTCCACGAGGGCGAAGTGATCGCGGCCGCGCGCAACGAGCGCGAGCTCCGCGGCGACCCCACGGCGCACGCCGAGATCCTGGCGCTGCGAGAGGCCTCGGCGCATCTCGGCAGCTGGCGGCTGCTGGACACGGCGCTCTACGTGACGCTCGAGCCCTGCGCGATGTGCGCCGGCGCGATCGTTCTTGCACGCGTCCCGCGGCTGGTCTACGCGGCCGACGATCCCAAGGCTGGAGCGGCGGGAAGCGTCCTCGACGTGCTCGCCGAGCCGCGCCTGAACCACCGCCCGAGCGTCGATCGTGGCCTGATGGCCGACGAGTCGGCGGGGCTCTTGCGCGCATTCTTCGCCTCAAGGCGATAGCTGAGCGCTTCTGCTGCCGATAAGAACTCGATGCCGACGGATCCGAAGGAGATCCTGCAACGTATCGAGTCCGAATACGGGCCCCTGGCCGAAGGGGTGCCGTCGGTCGCGTACGTGTACGAGCCGGGCGTCCAGGGCCAGTGCCTCTACGTCAGCCCGTCGATCGAGCGCGTGCTCGGGTACTCGCAGGCGGAGTGGATGGACGACGGCGGCCTCTGGGACCGCCAACTGCACCCCGAGGACCAGGACCGCGTCCTGAGCGCCGAGGCGGAGTGCGCCCGCTCGGGCGAGGCGCTCGTGCAGGAGTACCGGATCAGCAGCGCGGACGGGCGCGTCGTCTGGATCCGGGACGAGATGACCGTCGTGCGCGGCGAGGACCGCACGGCGGCGCCGCTCTTCTACGGCGTCTTCCTGGACGTGACCGACCGCAAGCGCATGGAGGCCGACCTCGAGCGGCTCGCGCTGTACGACTCGCTCACCGGCCTGCCGAACCGCGCGCTGTTCACCGACCGTCTCGCGCACGCCATCGAGCGCCGCGGGAAGAGCAACGCCACGGCCGTCTACTTCATCGACGTGGATCGCTTCAAGCGGATCAACGACAGCCTCGGCCACGGCGCCGGCGACGAGGTGCTCCGGGAGGTGGCCGCACGCATCCAGCGCACGCTCCGCCCCGACGACACGGTCGCCCGCTTCGGCGGCGACGAGTTCACGATCCTGTGCGAGTCGGTGGGCGGAGTGCTCGAGGCCGTGGGCGTGGCGGACCGGCTCCAGCGCGAGATCGCGCAGCCGCTGCGCGCCGGCGGCGCCGAGCTGCGACTGAGCGCGTCGATCGGCATTGCGCTCGCGGAGCCCGGCGAGCGCGTCGACAAGACGCGCCTGGTCGAGGATTCCGACGCCGCGATGTACCGCGCGAAGGAGCGCGGCGGCGCCCGCACCGAGCTGTTCGACATGGCGATGCGCGAGCGCGCGCTCCAGGCCATATCGATCGAGCAGGAGCTTCAGCAGGGACTCGAGCGCGGCGAGCTGCGGCTCTACTACCAGCCGCTCGTGCACCTCGACACCGGCGAGATGGCGGGCGCCGAGGCGCTCATCCGCTGGGAGCACCCGACACGCGGCCTGCTCTGCCCCGAGAGCTTCCTCGGCGTCGCCGAGGAGAGCGGCCTGATCGTCCAGGTGGGCGCCTGGGCGGTGGGAGAGGCCTGCAGGCGACTGCGCGACTGGGACCGTCTCAACGGCGGTCCCGGCTCGTTCGGGCTGGCGGTCAACCTGAGCGCGCGCGAGCTGACGCATCCCGACGTGGTGCCGACGGTGCTCGGCGCACTGCGGCGGTCCGCGCTCGACCCCCAGCGGCTCACCATCGAGGTGACCGAGAGCACCGCGATGGCTGACCGCGACTCAGGCTTCCGCGCGCTGCGCGAGCTGAGCGCCGCCGGTGTGCGCATTGCGATCGACGACTTCGGCACGGGGTACTCCTCGCTCGACCACCTCCGCGAGATGCCCGCGGACATCCTCAAGATCGACCGCTCGTTCGTGGCCGGGATGAGGGTGGGCGCGCCGGACTCCGCGCTCGTCGCGGCCGCGGTCGCGATGGGCCGGGCGCTCGACATGCAGGTGGTCGCCGAGGGCATCGAGACCGCCGAGCAGGTCGCCGACCTGCGCGAGTTCGGCTGCCCCCTGGGCCAGGGCTTCCTCTTCGCCCGCCCACTGCCGGCGGACGAGCTGGACCGCCTGCTCCAAGCCGACGTGCAGTTCTAGCGTCCCTATCATCTCGAACCCCGGAGGGGTGCCGGAGCGGTTGAACGGGGCGGTCTCGAAAACCGTTGACGGCGGTAACGTCGTCCGAGAGTTCGAATCTCTCCCCCTCCGCCTTCGTTTGCCGAGCGGCCGGGTGCGGGTACGAGGCGTTTGTGTCTCGTCCGCGCTCGCGTCGCCTGGCTCTGCTCACCGTGCTGCTCGTTATCTGTGGCGGCACGGCGTCCGCGCAGGCGGCTGGGCCCGTGTACGTCGCGCTCGGCGACTCGTACACCTCGGCGCCGCTCGTGCCGAACCAGCACGGCGATCCGCCCGACTGCGGGCGCTCTGACCACAACTATCCGTCGCTCGTGGCCGCTGCGCTCAAGATCGGCACGTTCGTCGACGTGAGCTGCGGCAGCGCCCAGACCAAGCACATGACCGAGCCGCAGACGGACCTCCCCGCCGGCGGGACGAACCCGCCGCAGTTCAACGCGCTGCGTGCCGACGCGGATCTCGTGACGGTGGGAATCGGCGGCAACGACGCCGGGCTCGTCGGCGTGGCAGAGAAGTGCGCGCAGCTCGGCGCCACCAACCCGACGGGGACCGCCTGCCGCGACTACTGGGCGCCTGGCGGCAACGACCAGGTCGCGGCGCGGATCGAGGCGACCAAGCCGAAGATCGCGGCGGTCCTGCAGGGCATCCACCAGCGCGCACCGCACGCGCGCGTGGCGATCGTCGGCTATCCCGACGTGCTGCCGAAGAACGGCGGGAGCTGCTACCCGATGGTCCCGCTGAGCCCCGACGACATCCGCTACATCGACGAGCTGATCGTCCGCATCAACACGATGATCGCCGGCCAGGCCGCGCTGAACGACGCGGACTTCGTGGACACCTACAGAGACAGCGGCGGCCACGACGTCTGCAAGCTGCCGCCGGAGCGCTGGTTCGAGGGCGTCGTTCCCACCGAGCCCGCCTATCCGCTCCACCCGAACGGCAAGGGCGAGGCGAGCATGGCGCGCTCCGCCATCGCCGTGCTGAGTCGCCCGCGCGGCGGCGGATCCGGCGGACACACGGGCCACCGGAGCTGCCTCGCGCGCCGCGCGACGCTCGGCAAGGACAGGCTCGGTCGCGTTCGCCTCGGCTTCACGCGCGCGAGGCTCCTGCTGATGCGCGTGGACCCGGTCGCGCGCACCGCGGACTCGTTCCGCTACTGCACCAAGGGCGGCGCCGGGGCGGTCACCGCCGTCTTCTCG
>DASYMP010000285.1:0-2968 GCA_036009005.1 Thermoleophilaceae bacterium
GTCGAGCCGGCGGTTCCACTCCACGAGCAGGTCGGGGCCCACCAGCTTCGCCAGCGCGGCGCGGTCGCGTGCGTCCCAGGCGAGCTGGGCGGCCCGGAAGAGCGCCGCTGCGTGCGTCTCGAGCTCGTCCGCCGCGAAGTAGGTGTCGTCCTCCGCAGCCTCCGCCGACGCCGTGCGCACGGTCGTCTCGCGTGCGCGCACCCTGCGGCGGTAGCGCACCGTCTGGATCGCGACGTAGATCAGGAAGATCGCGACCAGGCCGAACACGACGACGACCACGAGCGGGTCGCCCCCGCCGCTGCCCGACGAGCCGCCGCCGAAGCCCCCGCCGCCGCCACCGCCGCCACCGCCTCCGAATCCGCCGCTACCGGAGCCCGCCTGGGCCAGGATCAGTGTGAGCGTGTGGGCCAAACCGGTGGTAGCGTGCCAAATGCTCTACAGAATCGCCGCCTGCGCGTCAGTCATCGTCGTCCTGTCAGCCCTTCCCGCCGTGGCCGACGCCGCCAACGTCGTGCGTCCCAGCTCCGTGACGGCAGCCGTGGCGCTCGCCTCCGGCGAGGCCCGCGGCGTGCACCTCCAGTGCCCCGATCCGGCCGTCGCCGTGAACGGCGCGGCCAGCCGGCGCGACGCCGGCCTCACGCTCCGCCGCTCCACGCCGGGCACCGGCGCGGGCGATTGGCACTTCAGGCTCACCGCCGACGCGGACGGTCGCACCCACCGGGGCACGCTGGTGCTGCGCTGCGTGCGGCTCGCTCTGCCCACCGCGGCGTTCGGCGCGCGCCTCGACGTGAAGACCCGCAAGCGGCCGGCCATCTCGCTCGGCTCGAACCGGTCGGTTGCCGTCCGGGTGGCCTGTGGGCCGGCCTGGCTCGCCACGGGCTACGGGATCCACGCCGGCTCGGCGGGCATCCGGGTGACCTCCGTCGTGCCCCTTGCACACGGGTGGGACTTCACGGTGAAGAACACGGACGCGCGAGCCACGCGCGTCGGGCTGAGCGCGCGCTGCCTGAAGCAGCGAGTCACCTCGACACTCGGCGTGCTCCGCTTCAGCACCACGCGCCCGTCGCGGCAGAACGAGCTCGGGCCCGCGCGCGTCCACTCGCTCACCCAGAGCTGCGGCAGCGGCCTGTTCAGCCTCGCCACCGGCTCCACGCTCGACCCGGCCGCCACGTTCGAGCTCGACGCGAGCGGACCGGTGCGGAGCACGCGCGGGCGCTGGACGTTCCGCCGCGGAAGCGGTCGCGTGCGCACCCACCTGGTCTGCCTCAGCCAGACGAGCCGCTTCAGGTAGGCGAACCGTTGCGGCGCGGGCAATAGCATCCCGCGCCGCATGCAGTTCGACCTCACCGAGGAGCAAGAGCAGATCCGGCGCCTCGTGCGCGACTTCGCCGACGGCGAGGTGCGCCCGGTCGCCGAGGAGCTCGATCGCGAGAAGCGCTTCCCGTACGAGATCGTGGCCAAGCTCGGCGAGCTCGGCCTGATGGGCATCCCCTACCCCGAGGAGTACGGGGGCGGCGGCGCGGACAACCTCAGCTACGCGATCGCGGTGGAGGAGCTGGCGCGGGTCGACTCGAGCGTGGCGATCACGATGGCCGCGCACACGTCGCTCGGCACCTGGCCGCTGTACGCGTTCGGGTCGGACGAGCAGAGGGCCGACTGGATGCCGAGGCTGTGCTCGGGCGAGCGGCTCGGCGCGTTCGGCCTCACGGAGCCCGAGGCCGGCTCCGACGCGGGCAACGTGCGCACGCGCGCCGAGCTCGACGGCGACGACTGGGTGATCAACGGCGCGAAGCAGTTCATCACCAACAGCGGCACGGACATCAGCGGGTTCGTGACGATCACGGCGCGCACGGGCGACGGCGAGGTGTCGAACCTGCTCGTGCCGAACGGGACGCCGGGCTACGAGATCGGCGAGCCGTACCGGAAGATGGGCTGGAACGCGTCCGACACGCGCCCGCTCGCGTTCGAGGACTGCCGCGTGCCCGAGCACAACCTGGTCGGTCCGCGCGGGCAGGGCTTCAAGCAGTTCCTCCAGACGCTCGACGGCGGCAGGATCGGCGTCTCGGCGATGGGCGTGGGCCTGGCGCAGGGCGCGCTCGACGAGGCGCTCGCGTACGCGAAGGAGCGCGTGGCGTTCGGCCAGCCGATCTCGAAGTACCAGGCGATCCAGGCGAAGCTCGCCGACCTGTCCACCGAGATCGAGGCGGCGCGTCTGCTCACCTACCGGGCGGCCGTCGAGAAGGACCTCGGCCGGAGCTTCTCGCTCACCGCAGCGCAGGCGAAGCTGAAGACGGGCCGGCTCGCGGTGCGCGCCAGCGAGGAGGCCGTGCAGATCCACGGCGGCTACGGCTACATCGAGGAGTACCCCGTCTGCCGCTTCTACCGGGACGCGAAGATCCTCACGATCGGCGAGGGCACCGACGAGGTCCAGCAGATGGTGATCGCCCGCGCGCTCGGCTGCTGAGTGCGGCGGACGGCCGCCCTCTGGCTGCTGCTGTTCGGGGTCTACGCCGCCACGCTGGGACTTCATGCCTTCGGCGCCTCGGAGTACGGAGGCGATGAGCCGCACTACCTGCTCGCGGCCGAGTCGCTGGTCGAGGACGGCAACGTGGACGTGCTCGACGAGTTCGCCGCCCGTGACTACGCCGACTTCTATCCCTACGACCTGACCCGCCAGGGCCAGGAGACCGACGGGCGGCTGAACGAGCCGCACGGGGTCGGCTTTCCGCTGCTGATCGCGCCGGCGTACGCGCTCGCCGGCCCGCATGGGGTCGAGCTGTTCCTCGCTGCGCTCGCCGCCGCCGCCATGGCGCTCGCGTACCGGCTCGCGCTGCGGGTGGTGCCCGACCCGTGGGCGCTCGGCGCGGCGCTCGCGGTCGGCCTCAGCCCGCCGCTCGTCGCCTACGGCACCGCGGTCTATCCAGAGCCGAGCGCGGCCGCGGCACTCGCGGGCGCGGCGCTGCTGGCG
>DASYMP010000286.1:0-8687 GCA_036009005.1 Thermoleophilaceae bacterium
GAACTTCACCGACAACCAGTGGTGGCAGGTGGACCTCGGCGCCGTCAAGAACGTCGACCGCGTCGAGGTCAACTGGGAGGCCGCCTACGCATCCACCTACCGCATCCAGACCTCGACAGACGGCACCACCTTCACGACCGCCGCGACCGTCTCGATCCCCTCCGCTCGGCTCGAGAGCACGACCTTCCCGGCGAGAAGCGTCCGCTACGTCCGCCTGGTCGGCGACACGCGCGCGACCCCGTATGGGATCTCGTTCTGGGACCTCCGCGTGTTCGGCCCCGGCGGCGCCATCGACACCACTCCCCCGGACACCGCAATCGGCTCGGGGCCGACGGGCACCACGACGGTCACCTCCGCGAGCTTCGACTTCAGCGCCACCGAGGCCGGCTCCACCTTCGAGTGCAGGCTCGACGGCGGCGCGTACGCGGGCTGTGACTCCCCCAAGGCATACAGCGGGCTCGCGAACGGCGCGCATACCTTCGAGGTGCGTGCCACGGACCCGTCCGGCAACGTGGACGCGACCCCCGCGAACCGCGGCTGGACGATCGCGCTGCCCGCCTACGCCGAGAGCGTGCTCGCGACCCCGGCGCTGGTCAACTGGTGGCGCCTCGAGGACACGGGCGGCTCCGCGGCCGACGGCAAGGGCACCAACGGCGGGACCTACGTCGGGGGTCCCGCGCGCACCGGCGGCCTGATCTCGGCAGGCGCCGGCTCGGCACGCGACTTCGACGGGGTCAACGACCTCGTGGACCTGACGCCCGCGGGCTTCGGGACCCCCGCACAGTTCTCCGTCGAGACCTGGGTGCGGCTCGACACACAGAAGACAGGCGCGGGCCTGCACTTCCTGGTGACGGACGCGTTCAGCGACATGAATGACGGCTTCTCACTCCTTGTCGACGCCGCCAACAGGCCGCAGTTCTACGTCGCTCGCTCCGATACGACCCGCGTGGGCGCGCTCGCGTCGGTGGCGCTCACGCTTGGGGCGACCTACCACCTGGTCGCCACCTACGACGGGTCGACGGCGCGGCTGTACGTGAACGGGATTCAGCGAGCGGCGGCCGCCTACACGGGCGGTATCGCCTACAACGCTGCCCGCGAGCTGTACCTCGGAGGCCAGAACAAGGCTCTGAACCGCGCCGTGCGCTGGCTCGACGGCACCCTCGACGAGGTGGCTCTCTACAACGCCGCGCTCGCTCCGGCGACCGTGCAGAGCCACTACGACGGTGGCAGGTAGACAGCTCACGTCGCGCGTACGACCATGGGCGTCGTTCTGGGGCCCGCTCGGCCGCCTGGCCCCCGGCCCCTTCGCCACCGTGCTGTTCTGGGCCACGCTTGCCGAGCTGACCGCGCGGCAGAAGCTCGGCCGCGCGCTCCGGCGCCCGCGGCGGGTGCGACTGCTCGCGAACGGCGTGCTGGTCGCCTTCGCGCTCGCCGACCTCGGCGAGCTTCACGGGCTGCGCGAGGTGTTCGTGCAGCACGACTATGCGCTCGACCTGCCGCGTGACCCGCGCGTGATCCTCGACCTCGGCGGCAACATCGGCGCGGCCGCGGTCTACTTCGCGACGCGCTGGCCGGACGCTGCGATCGTGGTCCTGGAGCCCGACCCGAGCGCCTTCGAACGGCTCGCGCGCAACGTCGAGCCCTTCACGCGCGTCCAGCCGCTTCAGCTCGCCGCGGCGGCGCAGGGCGGCGAGGTGAGCCTCTACCGGTCCGACTGGACTCTTACGAACTCACTGATCCACGATCCCGCGAGCGAGACGGTGCAGGTCACCGCCGTATCGCTCGATTGGCTCGTGAAGGGCCCATGCGGCGGCGCGGTGGACCTGGTGAAGCTCGACATCGAGGGGTCCGAGTACGAGCTGATGCGCGCGTACGAGGGCCGCGGGCGCATCCTCGCGCTGGTGGGAGAGCTCCACGAGGCCGCGATGGGCGCCTCGGTCGACGAGTTCGCGAGCCTGCTCCCCGATCACCAGGTGGAGCTCGAGCGCCTACCGAACGGCGAGCATTCGTTCCGAGCGTGGCTCGGGAACGCTGCCGGCTAGTAACCCGACGGGTGGCGCGCCACGAAGGCGGAGGAGCGGCGGAGCGACTTGCTCCAGCGCGGGCCGGTGCCGGGGCCCGGTGCGTCGGCGTCGTGCATCGAGGTGTCGAAGCGGTAGCCCGCCACGACGACGTAGGCGTGCCCGCCGTGTGCGTAGACGGTGATCCAGCGGCCGGGCCCGCTGCGGCCCCAGCTCATCATCGCGCCGCTGGGGAGCGGGGACCTGAGGAACCCGCCGCCGTGCAGCGCGTGCGACACGGCGCCGGAGCAGTCGTAGCCGCGGTCGAGCCAACCGCGCCGGAAGAGCCTGTGGCCGCCGCCGTAGACGTACGGCTTCTCGACGATCTCGTTCGCGGCCGCGATCACGCGCTTGACACGGGTCGGCGCCGAGGCCGGCGCCACCACGCGGCCGTTCACGAGCGCGCCCTTTGCGGGCGGCGGCGGGGGCGGCACGAAGGTCGCGCCACCGCCGCTCGTGGCGGCGCTCTGCGCCATCGCGCCGGGCGCGAGCACGAGCAGGCACGCGGCAGAAAGCGCGGCGACGATCAGCTTGTGACTGAGGGTGGAAGACATTCTCTTTCGAACGCCTACGGGGTTAGCTGACGGGCTCGCGCTGAAAGAGCTTGCGCGCCTTCTGTCGAAGGTTCGCCCCAGTGGCCTGGCAAGCCACCTTGGGTCCCCCGTTCCGCACTGCGCGGACTCGGCGTGATCGTGAAGCTACCAGATGTTTCGGCGAGCGTCGCCGATGCTTTAGTGCGGTCTCACACGAGTTCGGCCCGCGCGCTCGGGCTCCTGCCGCGGCGCGCCGAACGGGGGCCGCCGCGATCCACACGGAGCAGCGACCATGAGATCAGCGCGATCAGCGAGAGCGCGATCGCGAGCACGGTCAGGTATGCCACGAGCGCCAGGAAGCCCGGCACGTCCTGCTTGCGCTCGCGCTGGAGCACCTGGATGTCGGGCTGGAACGCGCGCGTGAAGCTCGCCTTCGCCGGGACCTCCTTGGCGGGGATCGCCTGGTCGCGCGGCAGGAACACGGGCATCGAGATCAGCGCGTCGCCCTGCTGGATCCGCAGCGTGGCCTTCCAGCCTCCGTAGACCGGGATCGGCTTCGTCGTGCGGTAGACGCCGGGACCGACCTTCTCGAGCGGGTCGACGACGCTGCCTCCGCCCTGCCAGGCGGTCACGTTCATGAACTCGGGGTCGTCGACCGAGTCGCGCGGATGCAGCCGGATCGTGGCGGAGACGGTTCGCTCCTTGCCCGACTGGATGTCCTTCAGCGCCACCTGGGCGCGGTCGGGTCCGTTCTCCGAGAGCGGCAGCGCCCAGCCGATCACGGCCATCAGGGCGAGGCCGGCCACGAGCGCTACGCGGCGGTCGGCCGAGACGAGCCTGCGGCCGTCCTCGCGGTTGATCAGCGTCCCGCTGCGGCCGACGATCGAGCCGCCGATGAACCCGCCGACCACGCCGCCCGCGACGGCGGTGATGAAGCCGGCGATCGCTGCCTCCGGCAGCAGCGAGTCATTCCAGGGGATCGGCATCCAGACGTGCGACCAGGCCCACTCTGCCGCGAGGCCGATCGTCCCGATGAGGGCACCCGCGATCGCTCCGTTCACGACCGGGCTGCGGCCGCCGGCGCGCGCGAAGATGGCCTCGACGATCAGCGCCTCGACGATGTAGAGCGGGAAGTGCGGCGTGGTCTCATCCCAGACGCCGCCCACCATGATGCTCAGGAAGCCGCGGATCAGGAGGTAGCCGCCCACCGCCAGGAGCGCGCCGCCGCGGCCCGCGAACAGGCGCGTGGTGGTGAGCCCGATGCCCGCGGCGAGCATGATCAGGATCGGCTGGAAGACGTCGCGGAACTGCGGCACGCCGAAGTCGAACTCGGCCTGGAAGGTCGACAGGGCCACGAGCAGGCTGCCCACGAGGAAGGCGCGGCGCAGGCGGAAGGCCCACGGCGCCTGCTCGCGCTCGGGATCGCGTCCGACCGTGCTGATCGCCTCGCCCATCAGCACCATGCCGCCGAGCGTCGCGAGCGACGCGCCGCCGATCAGCATGAGATGGGTCGGACCCCAGAGCGTCACGTCCTGGCCGAACAGGCGGTGCCAGATGTCGTCGAGCGGGAAGCCGGCCAGCGCGAACGCGCCGCACGCGGTCATCATCACGCCGCCGATCGGGGCCCACCAGTCCCCGCCGACGTGGACGGCCGTCTTCGACGGCCGCTCGGTGCCGGCCAGCGCCATGCTGAGCACGCCGGACACGAGCACGCCGTACAGGCCCACGAGGATCAGGTAGTGCGCCGGGTTCGCGAGCGGGCCCGGATCGCGGCCGTTGTCGATGTGCAGGGAGATGTCCCAGTACATGCCGAGCACCGCGACGAGCAGCGAGATCCCGAGCAGCATCGACGGCACCGAGGCCCACGCGGGCAGGCCGCTGTGACGCTCGGCGAAGTCGCCGAGGCGCCTGAGCGCGGACCCCTTGCCGCTGCGGTGCCTCGAGATCATGAGGATCACGAGCGCTGTGGCCACGAGCGCGCCGGCCGTGGCGCCGAGCGCCTCGCCGATCGCCGCTCCGCCGGCGGGCTCCTGGCCGGTCGACTGGGCGTACGCCGGTCCGGCCGCCAGGAGCGTCCCGATCACGGTGGTTACTAGGGCCAGCGACCTGCCTACCATCTGCTTAGCTCCTCCAAGTCGATTCCGGCTTCGCGAGTGGTTCTTCCCGGATTCGGGCAATATCTAACTGACCAGTCAGTCAGTTATCCGTGAGGTCGGTCACACACCCGATTTCCGGCTGCGGAAAGCCAAATGACAGCCCCCACAAGACGCCGCCTGACCGCCGAGGAGCGCAGGACCGCCCTCCTCGACGCCGGGCTGAGGGCGTTCTCGCGGCACGGCTACCACGCGACCTCGCTCGACGACATCGCGGGCGAGGCCGGCGTGTCGAAGGCGCTCATCTACGAGCATTTCGCCTCGAAGCAGGAGCTCTACGGCGACCTGATCGCGCGCAACGCGCGCGAGCTGACGCAGCGCGTCGCGGGTGCGCTCTCGGGCGTGGAGATCGAGTCGGGCGTGAAGCGGCTCGCCACCGGTCTGGAGGCGTTCTTCGCGTTCGTCGAGGAGCGCCGCGACGCCTGGCGGATGCTGTTCCGCGATGCCTCCGACCCCGAGACGTCCGCGGTGCGCGACCGGATGGTCGAGCAGGTGACGGCCGAGGTGACCGTGCTGATCTCCCAGGACCCCGGGGCGCGTGCGCTGGCCGCCGTCGGCGACGAGCGCGCGCTCCGGCTGCTGGCCGAGATGCTCGTGGGCGGCGCGCAGTCGATGGCGCACTGGTGGACGGACAACCCGGACGCCCCGCGCTCCCAGCTCGTCGAGATAGCGATGGACTTCGCATGGCTCGGGCTCGAGCGGCTGAGCCGCGGCGAGCGCTGGTCCACGGCTGGATGAGCTTCGTCGCTCGGGTAGTCGACGCCGCGGAGCCGTCGCGGCCGGCGATCGTGGCGCTCGCGCGCGACGGGCGGCGCAGCGAGATCTCCTTCGGCGAGGTGGCGGATCGCTCCGCCCGGCTGGCGGGAGCGCTGGCGGCACGTGGCGTCGGCTCGGGCGACGGCGTCATGACGGTCGTCGGGAACCGGCCCGAGTGGGCCTACGCCATGCTCGCCTGCTGGCGGCTCGGCGCGGTGGCGCAGCCCTGCACGGAGCAGCTGCGGCCGGCGGACCTGCGCGCGCGCATGGATGCCGTCGATCCGCGCGCCGTGGTGGCCGACGCTCGCGACCTCGAGCTCGTGGCCGCGAGCGGGTTCGACGGGCCGCTGCTGGCCGTGCCGGACGAGACGCTCTTCGACCACGATCCCGTGCCGGCGGGGCGCTTCGACGAGCGCCATCCGGCGCTGATCGTGTTCACGTCGGGGACGGCCGGCGAGTCGAAGCCGGTGCGGCACGGGCACGGCTACCTGTCGGGCCAGCACGTGCAGGCCGAGCACTGGTACGGCGCGCGCCCCGGCGACCTGTGCTGGTGCACGGCGGCCAGCGGGTGGTCGCTGTCGGCGCGCAACGCGTTCGTGGCCGCCTGGCTGCGCGGCGCGGCGGCGCTGCTCCACGACGCGCGCTTCGAGCCGCAGGAGCGGCTCGAGCTGATCGCGCGCGAGGGCGTGAACGTGCTCTGCATGTCGCCCACGGAGTACCGCGCGATCGCGAAGCGTGCCGAGCTCCGCCGGCTTCCCGGGCTGCGCCACGCGTGCGCCGCCGGCGAGCCGCTCAACCCCGAGGTGGTGCGCAGCTGGGAGGAGGCCGCCGGCGTGCAGGTGCACGACGGCTACGGCCAGACCGAGACGGGCCACCTCACCGGGATGCCGATCGGGCCGCCGGTCCGGCCGGGATCGATGGGCAGGCCGCTGCCCGGGTACCGCGCCTGGATCGACGAGGGCGAGCTGGTCGTGGACCCCGCCACCGTGCCCACCTTCTTCATCGACGGCGCGCGCGACGAGCCCTGGCGCACGGGCGACCGCGTGCGCGAGGACGACGACGGCTACCTCTGGTTCGAGGGCAGGACCGACGATGTGATCATCTCCGCCGGCTACCGGATCGGCCCGTTCGAGGTGGAGTCCGCGCTCCTGTCGCACCCCGCCGTGACGGAGGCCGCCGCGGTCGCGGCGCCCGACGAGCTGCGCGGCCAGGTGGTGCGTGCCGTGGTCGTGCTGCGCGACGGCCACGACCCGAGCGCCGAGCTCGCCACCGAGCTCCAGGAGCACGTGAAGGCCGCGACGGCCCCCTACAAGTACCCGCGCATCGTCGATTTCGCGACCGAGCTGCCGAAGACGCCGAGCGGCAAGATAAAGCGGGCTGAGCTGCGCGGGTCTGGGTAGCCTGGGCTCGTGGCCAACCGGCTCGCCGAGGAGACCTCGCCGTACCTGCTCCAGCACAAGGACAATCCCGTGGATTGGTATTCGTGGGGCGAGGAGGCGCTCGCCCGCGCGCGTGAGGAGGACCGGCCGATCCTTCTCTCGATCGGCTATTCGGCGTGTCACTGGTGCCATGTGATGGAGCGCGAGTCGTTCGAGGACCCCGACACGGCGGCGCTCATGAACGAGCGCTTCGTGTGCATCAAGCTCGACCGCGAGGAGCGGCCCGACCTCGACTCGATCTACATGGAGGCGTGCCAGGCGATGACGGGCCAGGGCGGCTGGCCGCTCAACGTCTTCCTCACACCGGAGCAGGTGCCGTTCTTCGCGGGCACCTACTTCCCGCCCGACTCGCGGATGGGCATGCCGAGCTGGCGCAGCGTGCTCGACGCGGTGGCGAAGGCCTGGGACGAGCGCCGTGACGAGATCAGGGAGGGCGGCACGCAGGTGGCGGAACGGCTGGCAGGCGGTGCGCTCCTCCAGCCCTCCGAGCGCGACCTCGACCCGAGCGTGCTCGACGCCGCCGTGGAGACGCTGCGGCGCCAGTACGATCCCGCGAACGGCGGCTTCGGAAACGCGCCGAAGTTCCCGCCCGCGTCGGCCGTGGAGTTCCTGCTGCGCCGCGGCGAGACCGAGATGACAACGCAGACGCTGCGCGCGATGGCCTCGGGCGGCATCTACGACCAGGTGGGCGGCGGCTTCGCGCGCTACTCGGTGGACACCCACTGGCTCGTGCCCCACTTCGAGAAGATGCTCTACGACAACGCCCTGCTCGCGCGCGCGTACCTGCACGGCTGGCAGGTGACCGGCGACGAGCTGTTCCGCAAGGTCACCGAGGAGACGCTCGACTGGGCGCTCCGCGAGATGCGCGGCCCCGAGGGCGGCTTCTACTCGGCGCTCGACGCGGACTCCGAGGGCGAGGAGGGCAAGTTCTACGTCTGGACGATCGACGAGCTCCGCGAGGCGCTCGGAGGCGAGCCGGACGCCGACGAGGCGATCGCATGGTTCGGCGCCACCGGCCGCGGCAACTTCGAGGGTCGCAACATCCCCGTTCGCGGCCCTGGCGAGCCCGAGCGCCGCGGCGAGTGGCGCCGGCTGCTCTACGACGTGCGCGCGCAGCGGGTCTGGCCCGGGCTCGACGACAAGCGGCTCACCTCCTGGAACGCGCTCATGATCTCCGCGCTGGCCGACGCCGGAGCCGCGCTCGAACGCGACGACTATCTCGACGCCGCGCGCCGTGCCGCCGACTTCGTGCTCGGCGAGCTGCGCGACGCGGACGGCCGGCTGCTGCGCAGCTGGAAGGACGGCCAGGCGAAGCTGAACGCGTACCTCGAGGACCACGCCTTCCTGCTCGAGGCGCTCGTCTCGCTCTACGAGGCGACCTTCGAGCCACGCTGGTTCAGCGAGGCGCGCGCGCTCGCCGACACGACGATCGCGCGCTTCGCCGACGACGAGAAGGGCGGCTTCTTCGAGACCTCGTCCGACCACGAGCGGCTCGTGGCGCGGCGCAAGGACCTCGAGGACCATCCCATCCCGGCCGGCAACTCGAGCGCCGCCTACGGGCTTCTGCGGCTCGCCGCGCTCACCGGCGAGCACGAGTACGGCGCGCGCGCGGAGTCGGTGCTGCGGCTGCTTCACGAGCTGGCGCCGAAGCATCCGCAGGCCTTCGGCCACCTGCTCCAGGCGCTCGACTTCCGGCTCGCGCAGGTCAGGGAGGTGGCGCTCGTGGGCCCGGAGCTGCGCCCGCTC
>DASYMP010000287.1:0-8460 GCA_036009005.1 Thermoleophilaceae bacterium
TCGCCACCGGGCCGCCGCCGGAGCGCCCGGCGCGCTACGGCGTGCTCGCCGCGCTCGCGGCGATGATCAGGCGGTAGCTGCCGATTCCTCGAGCGTGAGCGCAGCGAGGCGCTCGCGGTGCTCGCTGGCGGAGCCGTAGAGGATCGCGTTCGTCTTGGCGCGCTTCAGGAAGAAGTGCAGGTCGTGCTCCCAGGTGAAGCCGATCCCGCCGTGCACCTGGAGCGACGAGCCGCAGACGCGCCAGCCGGCGTCCGAGGAGTAGGCCTTCGCCATCGCCGCGGCGGCCGCGAGCGACTCCGGCTCGGCGTCCGCGCACCAACCGGCGTAGTAGGAGGCGGAACGCGAGCCCTCCACCTCGAGGAGCATTTGCGCGCAGCGGTGCGAGACGGCCTGGTAGGAGCCGATCGGGCGCCCGAACTGCTTGCGGTCGCGCGCGTAGTCCACCGCCATCTCCATCGCCCTCTGCGCCACGCCCACGGTCTCCGCGGCCAGCGCGGTCACGATGCGGTCGGCCGCGCCGGGGTTGTCGCCGTCGAGTGGCTCGCCGCCGTCGGCGCGCACGCGCGCGAAGCGGCGCGTGCGGTCCATCGCCTCGAACGGCTCGACCTCGGCGCTCGACGCCTCGACGACGCTGGCCGAGCCGTCGGAGCCGTAGAGCACGATCACGTCGGCGCTGTCGGCGTCGGGCACGAGCCGCGCCTCACCGTCGCGCACCATCCCCACCGTTCCGCGGGCCTCGCCGGTCGCGATGCCCGGCAGCCAGCGCTCCTTCTGCTCGTCCGAGCCCGCCACCTGGAGCGCGAGGCCCGCCGCGGCGTTCGAGAGGAACGGCACCGGCGCGAGCGCGTAGCCCAGCTCCTCCATCAGGATCACCAGCTCGACGATGCCGAGCCCCTGACCGCCGTGCTCCTCGTCGATGAAGATGCCGGCCCATCCGAGCTCGCACATCTCCTTCCAGGCGTCCTCGTCGTAGCCGCCCGCCTCGGCGAGCTCCCGGACGCGTTCCGCCTTGAAGCGCGAGGCGAGCATCTCCTTGGCGGTCCGCTTGATCGCCTGCTGGTCGTCGGTGAAGTCGAAGTTCATCGCTCTCGGCTCCTCTACCTGAGCTTGGGGAGGCCGAGCACGCGCTCGGCGATGATGTTCTTGAGGATCTCGGTGGTACCGCCCTCGATCGAGTTCGCGCGCGAGCGCAACAGGCGGTAGGTCCAGGGCGAGTCCCAGGCGGCGCCGTCCTCGCCGAGGATGTCCACGGCGAGCTCCGTGAGCGACTGGTTCACGTCGCTCCACTGCCACTTCGGCAATGAGCCCTCAGGGCCCGGCACGCCGCGCTTCATGATCTGCGTGAGGCCACGCCAGGAGTTCAGCCGCAAGAGCTCCACCTCGATCGTGAGCTGAGCGAGCCGCTGGCGGATCACGGGGTCGTCGAGCACGCCGCGCTCGCGGGCGAGGTCGCGCAGGTCCTCGAGCGCGATCCGCACTCCGGCGGCAGCGGCCGCGCCGAGGCCGGCACGCTCGTTCATGAGCGTCGTGATCGCGACTCCCCAGCCGTTGCCGACCCCGCCGACCACGTTCTCGTCCGGGATCCGCGCCTCCTCGATGAAGAGCTCGTTGAACTCCGGCTCGTTCGTGATCTGGTGGAGCGGGCGTACCTGCACCTCCTCCTGCTCCATGTCCATGATGAAGTAGGTGAGGCCCTGGTGCTTGGGCGCGTCCTGGTCCGTGCGCGCCACGAGCATGCACCACTTCGCCTTGTGGGCGAACGTGGTCCAGACCTTCTGGCCGGTCACGACCCACTCGCCGTTCGACTTCACCGCCCTCGTCTTCAGCGACGCGAGGTCCGAGCCCGAGTCGGGCTCCGAGAAGCCCTGGCACCAGATCTCCTCGCCGGTGAGGATCGGATTCAGCCAGCGCTCCTTCTGCTCGTCCGTGCCGTGATGGATCACCACGGGGCCGCCCATGACCATGCCGAGCACGTTTGCCGGCTGGGGCGCGCGAGCGCGCGCCATCTCCTCGCCGAACAGAGCCTGCTCGACGAGCGTCGCGCCGCGTCCGCCGTACTCCTTGGGCCACGAGAAGCCCGCGTAGCCCGCGTCGTAGAGCTGGCGCTGCCAGCGGCGCCTGTGGTCGAAGGCGGCGTCGTCGCCGGGCGGATCCTCACCGGGGTGGTTGTCGGCCAGCCACGCGCGCAGCTCGTCGCGGAAGGTCTGTTCCGAGGGCGACAGCGTCAGGTCCATGGCGAGGTAATCTACCCCGCCGCCTGCCGCGCGCGCGGCGGGTACGACGTCGAGCTCGCGCTCTCCGTCAGCTCGACTTGGAGCCGCTCTTCTTGCCGCCCTTCTTCGAGGCGGCGTTGCCGGAGCCCGCGTTCGCGTTCGAGATCTTCGCCGCGCGCTCCTTGCTCATGCCCTTCTTGCGAAGGCCCTCGTACTGCTTGTCGTTCTTGACGCTGGAACCGTGGTCCTTTGCCACTTGATCACCTCCGCAGCGCTGGTACCCCGGAAGGGCCGAGCCCATGCAGCAGCCGCGCGGCGATACCGCGCACCGTCTCCTTGCCGTACGCGTGGCTCGGCGACGAGGTCACCAGGACCGCCACCGAGAGCCGGCGAGCTCCCCTGCGCAGCAGCGCCACCTGGTGGTCCACCCAGCCGGTGCCGGAGCCCCAGCCGCCCTTGAAGTAGAGCGCCCAGCCTCGCGGTCGCACCCGCCCGATCCCCCAGCGCTGCGAGGGCACGATCCCGCTCAGCAGCCGCATCGCGTAGCGGCGGTGGCGCTTGGGCACGCGCGCGTCGATGTGGAGGAAGAAGCGCGTCTGGTCCGCCACGTCGATCGAGGACAGCCCCCACGGCCGCGTGGCGTGGAAGCGCTTCATCCCCACGCGCCGCGCCAGCCGCGCCAGGCCGCCGAGGCCCACGATGTTGCAGACCGCCGAGGCCGCCGCGTTGTCCGAGCGCTGGATCATCGGGGCGAGCAGCGCGCGATCGCCCGCCCGGAGCGCGCGCTCGCGCACGTCGGGCCGGCGCAGGTATGCGACCAGCAGCATCGCCTTCAGCACGCTTGCCGAGGGCACCGTCCGCTCCACGTCCACGCCGCGCAACCCGCGCGCCGTCCGCACGCCGAACGAGATGCCGCCCGCGCGCGAGTCCGCGTACCTGGCCGCCTCACGGATGTGCGGCCGCCAGGTTGCGGCGGTGGCGGGAGCAGCGCCAACGAGCAGCAGCGCCACGAGCCCGGCGCACACACCGCTGCGTCCGCGCAGCGTCAATAGCTCTTCGGAAGCCCCAGCGAGTGCTCGGCGACGTAGTTCAGGATCATCTCGCGCGAGACCGGCGCGGTCCGGGTGAGGCGCACGCCCCACCACATGTCGGACAGGCCGTACTCGAGCGCGAAGCCGTTGCCGCCGTGCGTCTGGATGGCGCGGTCCACGCACCTGATCGCGGCCTCGGCGGCCGCGTACTTCGCCATGTTGCTCGCCTCGCCGGCGCCGGGCGCGCCCGCGTCGTAGAGCGCGCACGCCTTCTGCATCATGAGCCGGGCCAGCTCCAGCTCGATCTTCGCCTCGGCCAGCGGGTGCGAGACGCCCTGGTGCGTTCCGATCGGTGCGCCCCAGACGGCGCGCTCGCGCGCGTAGGCCGACGCCTTGTCGAGCGCACGGCGCCCCGCTCCACACGCGATGGCGGCCCCCATGATGCGCTCGGGGTTCAGGCCGTCGAACACCGGTCCGAGCCCGCCGCCCTCGCCGCCGATGAGCCGCTCCTCCTCGAGCTCCACGTCGTCGAAGAAGAGCGTCCACTGCTTGTCCGGGCCGAGGTATGGCATCGGGATCTCGTCGCGGGTGAAGCCGGGCGCGTCGACGTCGACGATCGCGAGCGACGGCAGGCCGAGCGAGCCGTCCGGCAGGCGGCTGCGTGCCACGACGAGCACCGCGTCGGCGTGCTCCACGCCCGAGATGTAGGTCTTCTGGCCGCGCAGCACGAGCGTGTCGCCGCGCCGCTCCACCGACGTCGAGAGGTTGTGCGAGTTCGTGCCGGCGTCGGGCTCCGTGATCGCGAACGCGATCTTCGTCGTGCCCGCGGCGATTCCCCGGAGCCAGCGCTCCCTCTGGGCGTCGGTGCCGTGGCGGGCGAGGATGTTGCCCACGATCGCCGGCGACACCACGATCAGGAGCAGCGACTTGCCGGCCGCCGCGATCTCCTCTCCCACCGTCGCCAGGCCGGTCATGCCGAGCCCGCCGCCACCCCACTCCTCGGGCAGGTTCACGCCGAGATAGCCCTTCTCGGCCATCGCGTCCCAGAGCTCGGTGGGCGGCGCGCCCGCCGCGTGCTTCCGGCGCGCGTAGTCCTCCGGAAAGCCGTCGCAGATGCCGCGCACGACCGCGCGGATCTGGCGCTCCTCGTCGGAGGGCACCAGCGGCAGCGCGGCGTCGGCGGCGGTCACAGGCCGCATCATGCCTTGCAGGGCTGTGTTAGGGTGCCCTAACTCTGCCTTCGGGAGCTGACAGCGTGCTGGTGACGGGGGGGCTCGGATTCATCGGGAGCAGGCTCTGCAACGCGCTGCTGGACGCGGGGGCCCACGTGCGCTGCGTCGACAACCTCTCCGGCGTCTATGCCGACGGTGTCGGACCGGCGGCGGCGCCCGGCCTCGGCTCGCGCGGGGCCGACGTCCGGGTCGCCGACGTGGGGCCCGAACACGTGGACGGCATGGACGCGGTCATCCATCTGGCGGGGCTCCCAGGCGTGCGGACGCGCCGCTCGGTCGCCGAGCTGCTCCGCGCCAACGTCGAGCTGAGCGAGCGCCTTGCGGTCGCGGCCGCGGCGCGCGGCGCCCGCCTCGTGTTCGTCTCGAGCTCGTCGGTGTACGGCAACGCGCGCGTGTTGCCGACCCCCGAGCACGCGGAGCCGGCGCCTCTCAATCCGTACGCCGAGAGCAAGCTCGCCGCGGAGGCCGCAGTCCTCCGCGCAGGCGGCGACGCGGGGATCGTCCGCCCGTTCACCGTGTACGGCCCGGGCCAGCGGCCCGACATGGCGTTCGCCCGCTGGATCGGCGCTATGGGCCGCGGCGAGCCGGCTCCGCTTCATGCGGCTCCCGGCGCGGCGCGCGACTTCACCTACGTGGACGACGCTGTGGCCGGGCTCGTCGCCGCGCTCCGGCACGGCCGCCCGGGACGGGCGTACAACATCTCCGGCTGGCGCTCGGTCGCGGTCCGTTCCGCACTCGAGCTGCTCGGCTGCCCCGAGCTACGCGAGCTGCCGGCGTCGGACGCTGAGGCAACCGTCACCTGGGGCTCACCGGTGAGGGCGTCCGCCGAGCTCGGCTACGCGCCGCGGGTCGGTCTCGATGCGGGCATCGCGCGCCAGCTAGAGGTCGCTAGCCCTCGTCGCCTTGGGCGCCGCCGCCCCCGCGCGCCTGCTGCCTAGCGAGGTCGAGCTCGTTCTGCACGGTCTCGGTCTGGTTCGGGATCTGCAGGCGCCGCTCGAGCACCGGGATGGCGTCGTCGGGCCGGCCCGCCAGCCGCAGCGCCTTCCCGAGGTTGAAGAGCGCGTACGCGTAGGTCAGGTCGCTCGTGCCCTCCGGGAACGAGGCCACGGCCTCCTGGAGCAGCGGGATCGCCCCGTCGTAGTTCCCCTGGTTCATCAGCATGAAGCCCTGGTCGTTGAGCTCGGCGCCGCGAGCGGGGTCGCCGCCGGCGGGCGCGGGCGCCGGTGCCGGTGTGGCGGCGGCCGTCTCGTTCTTCTTGGCCTTCTTGGCCTTCTTGGGCTTGTCGGCCTTCTTCGACTGCTTCGGCTCGCTCGACTGAGCCGGTGTCTGCGTCGCCTTCGGACTCGAGTCGTCGCCGCCGGACAGCACCGCGCCGACGATCGTCGCCGCCGCGAGCGCGATGAAGATCAGCGCGAGCACGATCGCCGTGACGTTCGGCCCGCCGCGCCGCGCCCGCTCGGGCCGCGCCGCGGGAGCGCCGGCCCGCGGAGTGTCCGCGCCGTTGCGGCCGGCGGCCGCGGCCGCGGGCGGAGCGCCGGCTCCGCGGGCACGCGCAGCGCCTGCGCGGTCGGCGGCGCCGTGACCCGTGGCGGCGGCAGCGGCGCCGGCTCCCGCAGCGGCGGCTCCGGCGGCTGCGCCGGCCCCCGCCCCGGCGGCTGGCGCCGCGCGTCGGCGCGTGCGGCCGAGCAGGCGCGTCTTCTTCGTGCCCTCCGCGGGGGACTCGATCGCCTCGCACAGCTCGCGTGCGAACTCTCCCGCCGATGCGGGGCGGTCCGCCGGGTCGAGGGCGAGGCCGCGCTGGATCACCTTGGCGACCGGCTTCGGCGCGTCGGGCCAGGCGTCGCGCAGGTCCGGCGGGCCCTCGGTGGCGATCCTGTGCGCGATCTCCATCGGCGTGCGGCCCTCGCGCTGCTTCTTGCCGCTGAGCGCCTCGAACGCGATGGCGGCCAGCGCGTAGATGTCGGCGGGCGGCCCTGTCACGCCACCCTCGAGCTGCTCTGGCGCCATGTACGACGCCGTTCCCAGCACGGTCCCGCTTCGGGTGATGCGGGTGCCGTCGGAGGCCGTGGCGATCCCGAGGTCCGCGAGCTTCGTGACGCCGTCGTCGCGGATCAGGATGTTCGCCGGCTTCACGTCGCGGTGCACGATCCCCTCTGCGTGGGCATGGTCGAGAGCCTCGCCGAGCTCGGTGACCATGCGGCTCACCTCCTCGGGCCGCAGCGGACCGCGCCGCAGCGTCCGCGAAAGCGGCTCGCCGTCCACGTACTCCATGACGATCAGGACGCCCTCGTCGTCGGTCGCCGTATCGAAGACCGAGACGAGGTTGGGGTGGTTCAGCGATGCACCGAGCTTCGCCTCGCGGTTGAAGCGTTGCTCGACGTCGATCGGGCTATCGGCGTGCAGGCGCTTGACGGCCACGCGGCGGCCGAGGCGCTCGTCCTCGCAGAGGAGGACGGACGCCATGCCACCGGAGCCGAGATGCCTGACAACCCGGTACCGGCCGTCGAGAAGTGATCCCTGGGTATGCACCGGCACTGGGCGGGTGTACCCGCCCCGCACGGCACCTAACCGGCGGAGCGGGTGCGAAACATCTGCCCTTAAACGCGCTGGATGAGCGTCCCGGTGCCGAGCCCGCCACCGCAGCACATCGTCACGAGCCCGGTCTCCTTGTCCGAGCGCTCGAGCTCGTGCAGCAGCGTGGTGATGAGGCGAGCGCCCGTCGACCCGAGCGGATGGCCGAGCGCGATCGCGCCGCCGTTCACGTTCACGCGGTCCATGTCCGGGTCGAGCTCGCGGCGCCAGGCGGCGACGACGGACGCGAACGCCTCGTTGATCTCCACGAGGTCGATGTCGTCCATCGTCATGCCGTTGCGCTCGAGCAGCTTCTTGGTGGCGGGAATCGGGCCGGTGAGCATGATCACGGGGTCCACGCCGACGGTCGTCTGGTCCACGATCCGGGCGCGCGGCTTGAGGCCGAGCGACTCCGCCTTCTTCCGCTCCATGAGCAGCACCGCCGCGGCGCCGTCCGAGATCTGCGACGAGTTGCCCGCCGTGATCTTGCCGTCCTCCTTGAAGGCCGGCTTCAGCTCGGAGAGCTTCTCGATGGTCGTGTCGGGGCGGATGCCCTGATCCGTCACGTAGGTGTCGCCGTTCACCTGGAAGGGGACGATCTCGCGCTCGAAGCGACCCTCCTCGGTGGCCTGCGCGGCGCGCTGGTGCGAGCGCAGCCCGATCTCGTCGAGCTCGGAGCGCGGGATCTCCCACTGGTCGGCGATCATCTCGGCCGAGATCCCCTGCGGCACGAGGTTGAAGCGCTCCATGATCTGCGGGGGCCATGGCGAGCCGACCTCGTCCACCCACTTGAAGCCCACGCCCATCGGGATGTGCCCCATGTGCTCGACGCCGGAGCCGATGGCCACGTCATGCACGCCCGAGGCGATCAGGGCGGCGGCGAAGTTCACGGCCTGCTGGGCGGAGCCGCACTGGCGGTCGACGGTGGTGGCGGGCGTCTCGACGGGGAGGCCGGCCTGAAGCCACGCGTTGCGGCCGACGTTGAACATCTGCTCGCCGTACTGCTGCACGCAGCCGGTGATGACGTCTTCGACCTCGGACGCGTCGATCCCCGCGCGCTCGATGACCTCGGTGTAGGTCTTCGCGAGCAGCTCGTTCGGATGGGAGTCCTTGTAGTACCCCTTCTCCGGATGCCCGCGCCCGATCGGCGTACGTGTGGCCTCCACGATCACGACCTCCCGGCCGCTTCCGTTCTGCATGCTGGTGCTTCCTCCGCGCTCGCTTGTGTATAAAGCGTACTCGATTGACTGGCGAGTCAACCAACCGCGGAGAACGGGCGGAGAACGGGTGGGAAACAGCTTGAATCGGCTTGGGATAGCGGGTAGCGGGGCGATCGCGTGCGGGTTGGCGCGCGCCGCCGGCGGTTCCCACGAGGTGATCCTGTGGGCCCGCAGCGAGGGTTCCAAGGACCGC
>DASYMP010000288.1:0-9843 GCA_036009005.1 Thermoleophilaceae bacterium
CTCTACGGCTCCGCCAGCGAGCACCGCGAGCGCCTCGCTGCGCTCACGCTCGAGGAATCGGCAGCTACCGCCTGATCATCGCCGCGAGCGCGGCGAGCACGCCGTAGCGCGCCGGGCGCTCCGGCGGCGGCCCGGTGGCGACCTCATGGCGCGGCTGTGAGACCACATGCCGGATCGGCACCGACGTGAGCTTCTCGAGCCGGTGAGGCAGGTCGAGTCCGAGCCAGCGCGACGAGCCGGTCGGCAGCGTCGAGACGATCACCTCGTCGAACTTCATCGGATCCCAGACCTCCATGACCGCCACCACGGGGTCCGGATCGCCCACGCTGCCCTCGACGTTCTGGAGGCCGGCCTCCGTCATCCGTTCGAGCGCCGCCTCGAGCCGGGCGCGCGCCGCCGCGCCGCTGGCGGGCATCACGAGGGTGAAGCGGCAGGCGCCCTGATCGGCACGTTCGCGAAGCGAATCGAGCAGCTCGTCGGACTCTGCGGTGACGTTCGCGACCACAAGGAGATGCGACTCCCAGGCCATACGGCCGCCAGCTTACTCCGGGCCGCGGTAGCTCGGTAGCCCATGCTCGTGTTCCTGCATGGGGCCGCGCCGCTCGGAGCCGAGCGCGAGCTGGTCGAGTCGCGCGATCTCGCGCTCGCCCTCGACGCGCGCGGGGTGCTCGCCGGGCAGGTTCGCGATCAGCGTCCGGATGCGGTTCCGCAGCTGCATCGCGAAATGCGGCGTCGAGGCGCCCATCAGCTGGCGCACGTCTTCGATGGTCGGCTCGCGGTGGAGCCGGTCAGGGCGCTCGTACTCGCTCACGGCGCGTTCGACTGTACCGGGATCAGCTCGGTCATCTGATCGAGCTGCGCCTGCTGGTCGACGGAGATCGCCTTGTCGTCGCCGAGCACCCACGCGCGGTTGTAGACCGCCTGGCCGGGGTCGTCCTCGTAGCCCGGCTGCACGCTCAGGAAGTAGCGCTCGAGCTTCGCGGGCATGCGCGCCGCATCGTCGGTGAGCAGGAGCGGCGCGAACACGCCACGCGTGGCGAGCGCGGCGGCCGCGGCGGCGTCGGCCGGCCGGGCCGTGTTCGCCACCGTGAAGTTGTAGCCGGGCACGACGACGCCCCAGCCGAAGTCGCCCTTCTCGTAGCGGGCGAACGCGATCGCGTTCTCGACCGGGTTGGGGCCCGCGATCCTGTTCACGCTGCGCGCGAGCTTCCGCTTCTTGAGCTGGTCGAGCACCTTGTTCGAGATCACCGTCTCCGGGCCGAGCAGGTAGACGTTGGGCCGGTCGTGCTCGCGGAGCGCCTTGACGATCGGCGGCGGGATCGCCGAGCGGCGCACGGGCAGGACGGCGTCGCCGGCGCGCGCGGCCCAGGCCGCGGCCGGCATGGCGTACTCGGCGTCGTCGGCCGAGAAGAGGACCACGTCGTTCGAGGGCCGCGCGCGGGCGGCGGAGAAGAAGCGGTCGATCGACGCGGCGCGCTGGAACTCGTTCTTGCCCTGGATCAGCGCCGTCTTGTAGCCGCCCGGACGCGCGACTCCGGCGCCGACGCGGATCACCTGGGCGTCCTTCGAGAGGTCGGAGCCCTTCGGCTTCAGCCTGTCGAGCACGTCGCTCGTGACCGCCGGCATGTCGCTCCCGTCGGTGAGCAGGATCGGCGCGCCGATCGGCCGCCCCACGAGCACGGACGCGGAGATCGCGGTGGCCCAGTCGTCCTGGTCGACGAGCACGACCGCGGTGGGACGGTCGGAGTCGCGGGTGGACGGGTAGAGCGCGCCGGCCACGCCGGCGGCGTCCGAGACGGCGTCGCTGCCGCCGACGCGAATGGTGTTGCGCGTGGCGGTGGAGGGGAAGCCGAGCTTCTCGGCGCCCTGCTCGTCCTCGGCCTTCACCCCGAGCTGGGGCGGACGCGCTTGATCGTCGCTCGTACTGCAGCCGGCGAGCAGTGCGGCGGCGGCTAGGAGGAGGGCAAAAAGACGACGCAATTCGCGGCGCACGATAGCTGGGTGTGCGGAGCGTCAGCGCTGGGTATTACTATGATTGACTGGTCAGTCAACGGCGCGGGGGACCACGTGGATTTCAAGCTCAACGACGAACAGCGGGAGTTCCAGGAGAAGGTCCGGCGCTTCTCGGTCGAGGTCATCCGGCCGATCGCCGCCCAGCACGACCGCGACGAGAGCGTCCCGTGGGAGGCCATCAAGGCCGCGCGCGAGTGGGGTCTGCACGGCCTCGAGACGATCCAGCAGCTCGGGCAGGACCCTGACGGGATCCTCTCCTGCATCTACGCCGAGGAGATGCACTGGGGCTGCGCCGGCATCGCGCTGGCGATCCAGGGCGGCTCACTGGCGGCCGCCGGCATCGCAAGCTCGGGCACGCCCGAGCAGATCGGGCGCTGGGTCCCCGAGTGCTTCGGCATGGGCGACGAGATCAAGCTGGGCGCCTACGCGGTCACCGAGCCGAGCGCAGGCTCGGACGTCCGCTCGCTTCGCACGACCGCGAAGCTGGACGGCGACGAGTGGGTCCTCAACGGGACCAAGGTCTTCATCACGAACGGCGGGATCGCCGACGTGACCGTCGTCGTCGCCACCGTAGACCCGGAACTGGGCCACCGCGGGCAGGCCTCGTTCGTCGTCCCGAAGGACACGCCGGGGCTGTCGCAGGGCAAGAAGGAGTCGAAGCTCGGCATCCGCGCCTCGCAGACCACCGAGGTGATCCTCGAGGACTGTCGCGTGCCGATGGACCACCTGCTCGGCGGCTACGAGAAGCTTCAGAAGAAGCTCGAGCGCGCGCGCTCCGGCGCCTCCACCGGGCGCTCCTCGAACGCGCTCGCGACGTTCGAGCTCACCCGGCCGCTCGTCGGCGCCTCCGCGCTCGGCATCGCGCAGGCCGCGTACGAGTGGACGCTCGAGTACCTCGCCGACAAGGAGTCGGAGGGTCAGCCGCTCCTCCAGCAGCAGCGCATCCAGCAGACGCTGGCGGACGTGGCCACCGAGATCGAGGCCGCGCGCATGCTCGTCTGGCGCGCGTCCTGGATGGGCCGCAGCGGGATCCCGATGACGGCCGGCCAGGGCTCGATGTCCAAGCTGAAGGCGGGCGACGTCGCGATGTGGGCCACCACGACGCTGATGGACCTCGTGGGCCCCTACGCCCAGACCACGGACTGCCCGCTCGAGAAGTGGTTCCGGGACGCGAAGATCTACCAAATCTTCGAGGGCACGGCCCAGATGCAGCGGCTCGTGATCGCGCGGATGCAGACCGCCGACTACAAGCGGCGCCTCGAGGAGGCCGACGACGTGCTGAACCAGGCGCCGGGCAACGCCCCGGACGGGAGCGCCGTGGCCGACGCCGCGCGCGCGGTCGCCGAGACGTCCTAGGCGTAGCCTCTGGGGCGTGCGCCCCGCCGTACTCGTGCTGGCGCTGATCGCGCTCGCCGGCTGTGGGTCCTCCTCGCAGGAGCCGAAGCCCGATCCGCTCCATACCTACAACGGCAGGGTGATTCGCGGATGGCTGCTCTCGCTCGGGCGCCAGGACTACGAGCAGGCCGCGTACTACTTCGCGCGCGGGGCGGTCGTCGACCAGGGGCGGCGCTACCGGCTCACGACGCGCGCGGCGGCCGTCAACTTCAACGCGTCGCTCCCGTGCCGCGCGCAGCTGGTGCGGCTGCGCGGCGGCGGTCGCGCCGCCCACGTGCTCGCGACGTTCCGCCTGCGCGCGGGGCCGGGCGGCGCGTGCAGCGGGTTCGTGAAGGTGCGCTACACGATCCGGAACGGCAAGTTCACGCGCTGGATCCAGCTTCCAAACCGGCGTCGCGGCCCCGCTCCTCCTCGATCCGCCGCCGCTCTGCCAGGCGCGTATCCCGGCGCAGCTGCGCCTCGCGCTCGCGCCTGATCTCGTCGGGCGTCTCCGGAGCGAGCGGCGGCACCTCCCTGGGGTTCCCGTCGTCGTCGAGCGCGACCATCGTGAGGTAGGCGGTGGAGGTGTGGATCACCTCGCCGGTCCGCACGTTCTCCGACTCCACGCGCACGCCGACCTCCATCGACGTGCGCCACGCCCCGTTGACCGTCGCCTTCACGGTCACGAGCTGGCCGACGAAGACCGGATGGCTGAAGTTCATGCGGTCCATGGCGGCGGTCACGACGCGGCCGCCCGAGTGCCGGACGGAGGCGATCCCGGCCACCTCGTCGCACAGGTGCATGATCACCCCGCCGTGCACGTTGCCCGCGTGGTTCGCGTCCGCGATGCCCATCCAGCGGGTGAGGATTGAGCTGGACGCTGACGGGGGACGGGGGTCCACGGGGCGCGGGAGACTACTCTTGGCCCGACTGAACACGAGGCTCAAGGAGGCACGGTATGCCCGGGCTTGCCGGACGGATGTCCACAGTGGTGAAGGCGAAGATCTCGCGGATGCTCGACAAGACCGAGGACCCGGGCGAGACGCTCGACTACGGCTACCAGAAGCAGACCGAGCTCCTTCAGTACGTGAAGAAGGGCATCGCCGACGTCGTCACGTCGAAGAAGCGCCTTCAGATGCAGTCCTCGAAGCTCGAGCAGCAGGTCGTCAAGCTCGACACGCAGGCGCGCCAGGCGCTCTCGCAGGGGCGTGAGGACCTCGCCCGCACGGCGCTCGAGCGCAAGAACCTCGCCCAGACCGAGCTCCAGTCGCTCGACCAGCAGGTCACGGAGCTCGAGGCGCAGCAGGAGCAGCTCACGGCGAACGAGCAGCGCCTGCGCCAGAAGATCGAGCAGTTCCGGACCAAGAAGGAGGTCATCAAGGCCCAGTACTCCGCGGCGGAGGCACAGGTCCGGATCTCCGAGGCGGCGAACGGCGTGGGCGAGGAGATGGCCGACCTCGGGCTCGCGATGCAGCGGGCCGAGGACAAGACGGAGACGATGCGCGCCCGCGCCTCGGCCGTCGAGGAGCTCGAGCAGGCGGGAGCCTTCGACGACATCACCGCGCTCGGCTCCGGCCAGGACGACATCGACCGCCAGCTCTCCGAGCTCACGAGTGGCGCCCAGGTGGACGACGAGCTCTCCAAGATGAAGGCCGAGCTCGGCTCCGGCGGCGGCGACTCGCCGGCGCTCGAGCAGGGGGAGGAGAAGGCGTGATCGTCCGGGTCTCTGGCGAGGGCCAGTTCAAGCTGCCGGACGAGGACGCGGATCGGCTCAACGAGCTCGACAACCGGGCCGTGAACGCCGTCGAGCAGGACGACGAGACCGGCTTCAAGGAGCTCTGGAGCCAGATGCTCGAGATCGTCGCGAGCGATGGCAACGCCGTGTCGCCCGACGAGCTCGTCGAGTCCGACGTCATCCTCCCGCCGCGCGACATCTCCTTCGCCGAGGCGAAGGGCGAGTTCACCGGCGACGGCCTGATCCCCGACTGATGGACGAAGAGGCCTTCAACCTGTCGGTGCGCCGCTTCCTGAAGAAGCTCGGCGTGACCTCCCAGCGCGAGATCGAGCTGGCGGTCCGCGAGCAGCTCGACTCCGGCGCGCTGAGCGGAGGCGAGACGCTCCACGCCCGCGCGGTCGTGACCGTCGAGGGCGTGGAGCGCGAGATCGTCGTGGACGGCGACATCGCCCTGAGCGGCGAGCCAAGCGGCTCACCGAAGTAACAGTCCTGACCAGCACCCCCTCACGGGGTGCAATCCAGGACGGTTCCGTGATTTCGGCGCGGTTTAGCGCTCCTCCGCGCCGCCGTTGTCGTCCGCGCCGCCGTTGTCCTCGGCGCCGCCCTTGTCGTCGGGGCCGCCCTTGTCGTCGGCGCCGCCCTTGTCCTCGGGGCCGCCCTTGTCGTCGGGGCCGCCCTTGTCGTCGGCGCCGCTCTGGCTCTCGCTGTCGCCCTCGGTCGTGAGGACCTTGTAGTTCTGGTCCAGGCGCACGTCGACGGTCTTGCCGTCCGTGCCGGTCACCTCGACCTCCCAGGTGGCGCCGTTCTCGCCGTCACGCTCCACGGCGTTCGCGGTGCCGGGGTGCGCGGCCAGAGCGGCCTCGCGGGCGCTGTCCGCTCCGGGGCCGCTCGCCTGCCCGCTCGCATCTCCGCCACCGCCCGACGCGACGGCGGCGCCCACGCCGCCGGCGCTGATGGCGAGGACGGTTCCTGCAATGACGAATTTCTTGGTGTGCTTGTGCATGGCGGTAGTTCTAAGCCTCGCCTATGAAACCAGCATGAGAGCTCGGCAGCTCGATCCAGGCGTCCGCGCCGCCGCCCTCGCGCGCGTCAGCCCCGGTGGCGCCGCCGTGCGAGCGCGCGATCGCGTCGACGATCGCCAGGCCGAGCCCCGTGCCGCCGCGCGAGCGGGCGCGGTCGCCGCGCGTGAAGCGCTCGAAGGCCCGGGCGCCGAGCGAAGGATCGAGGCCCGGCCCGCGATCCCCCACATGCAGCCGCACGCCGCGCGCCGCCGCCACCGCGGACAGCTCCACGGTCCCGGACCCATGCCGCAGCGCGTTGTCCACCAGGTTCGCGAGCGCCTGCTCGGCGCGTAGCCGGTCCGCGTGGACCACCAGGCCGTCGGCACCCGCCACGGTCAGCTCGCGCCCCTCCTCCGCTGCCCGCGCCTGGAAGCGGCGCGCGCTGGTGGCGAGCAGCTCGGCCGCCTCGATCGTCTCGGGCCGCACCGGCAGCCTGCCCTCGTCGGCCTGGGCGAGCACGAGCAGGTCCTCGGCCAGCTGCACGAGCCTGTCGCTCTCGGCGGCGGCGGACGCCACCGCATCGCGCAGCTCCTCCGGGGTCCGGCCCTCGCGCAGCGCGAGCTCCAGCTCGGTCTTCAGGAGCGCGAGCGGCGTGCGCAGCTCGTGGCTCGCGCTGGATACGAACTCGCGCTCGCGCTCGGCGGAGCGCTCCAGCCTCGCGAGCATCTCGTTGAGCCCGGCGCCGAGCTGCGCGAGCTCGTCGCTCCCGGGCGGCACCGGCAGGCGATGGGCACCGCCGAGCCGCGAGATGTCGGTGGCCTCGCGGCGCATCGCGTTCACGGGCCGCAGCGCGGCTGTGGCGAGCATGTAGGCCGCCAGCGCGGCCGCCAGCAGCGCGAGCGGTCCGCCGATCAGGAGCACGTTTCGCAGCGAGGCCAGCGCCTCGTTCTTGTCCTCACGCGAGGTGCCCACCACCACTACGCGGCCGTCCGCCGGTCGCGCGAACAGGCGCACGTGCTCGTCGAAGCCCGAGACCCTGTCGCGGTCGATCAGCAGCGGATGGCGCCGGGCGGCGGCGAGCTCGCCGCCGGCGAGCAGCGGCGCGCCGCCGATGCCAGGGGTCGCGTACTCGATCGTTCCGTCGCGAGCGATCACCTGCGCCAAGCTCTCGTCCGGCGCCACGAGGCGATCCTGGTCGGCGGACGCGCCGGCGGCGCTGGCGGCCGTGGCCGCGAGGTCGTCCGCGCGGCTGCGCAGCGACGTGTTGAGCGCGGAGTCCAGGTCGGAGCTCACGCGCGAGTAGACGAAGAGCCCCACCGCAACGAGCGCGACCGCCATCACCACGCTGAACGCCAGCGTGAGCCGCACCCTGAACGGAAGCCGGCTCAGCGGGTGCCCCCGTCCGTGCGCAGGCGGTAGCCCGCGCCGCGCACCGTCTCGATGCTCCTGACGCCAAACGGCCGGTCGATCTTCTCGCGCAGATAGCGCACGTACACGTCGATCACGTTCGAGCGATTCTCGTAGGCGAAGTCCCAGGCGTGCTCGAGCAGCTCGAGCCGGCTGAGCACGTCGCCGGGACGCCGCATGAACGCCTCGAGCAGGGCGAA
Organism: Thermoleophilaceae bacterium; assembly: GCA_036009005.1. GTDB lineage: Bacteria > Actinomycetota > Thermoleophilia > Solirubrobacterales > Thermoleophilaceae > JACVRW01. The sequence goes on from DASYMP010000288.1 coordinate 7,731, forward strand.
CTCCTTCGCCGACAGCTCGACCGCGTCCTCGCCGCGCCACGCCTGGCGAGTGGCGGGGTCGAGGCGCAGGCTGCCCACCTCGAGCACCGCGGGCCGCTCGCTCTGGCCACGCCGCGCGAGTGCCCGCAGCCGCGCCGAGAGCTCCGCGAACGAGAACGGCTTCGTGAGGTAGTCGTCCGCGCCGCCGTCGAGCCCCGCCACGCGATCCTCGACCGAGTCGCGCGCGGTGAGCAGCAGCACCGGCGTCCAGACGCCGTCGGCCCGCAGCCTCCGGCAGGTCTCGAAGCCGTCGATGCCCGGCAGCATCACGTCGAGGACCACCGCGTCGTACGCCACAGACGCCGCCATCCAGAGCGCGTCCTCGCCGCTCTGTGCCACGTCCACGGCCGCGCCCTCCTCGACGAGGCCGCGGCGCACCAGCCTCGCCATCTTCACATCGTCCTCGACGACCAGCAGGCGCATCTGTGGCCCAAGCTACCTGTAGCCGCGCAGCACGGCGCGACCGTCGGGCGCGTACTCCGCGCTGAGGCCGATGGTTGCGGCGGCTAGGTTCATGAGGGCCACGATGGACGGCCGCGATGAGAGTTCGGTGAGAGGCGACGCGAGGCGCGCGTACGTCGCCGTCGCGTCCGCCTTCCTGATCCACTCGACGGCCTCGGGCACGTGGGCGCCGCGCCTGCCGGCGATCAAGCAGTCGCTCGACCTCTCGGATGGCGAGCTCGGAACGGCGCTGGTGGGGCTTGCGATCGGGCTGCTCGTGGGCACGCGCGTGGCCGGCGCGCCGGTCGACCGCTTCGGCAGCCGCCCGGTGATGCTCGCCGGCTTCCCGCTGCTCGCGGGCGCGCTCGTGCTTCCCGCCCTCGCGAACACCGCGCTCACGCTGTTCCTGGCGCTGCTCGTGATGGGCGTGGTGGGCGGCGCGCTCGACGTGGCGATGAACGCCCAGGGCATCGAGGTGGAGCGGCGTCTCGGCCGGCCGATCCTGGCCGGCCTTCACGGGCTGTGGAGCGTGGGGCTCGGGATCGGCGCAGGCGCCGCGGCTCTCGCCGCCGCCGTTCACGCCGACCCGCTCGAGCACTTCGCGGTGGTGGCGGCGGTGCTGGCGGTCGCGTCGCTGGCGCTCCTGCGCGGCCTGATCCGTGCGCAGCGGCCGCACGCGGATGAGCCGCACGAGCCCGTGGTGGTGCGCTGGACCCCGGCGCTCGTGGTGCTCGGCGTGATCGCCTTCTGCTCGTTCGTGGGCGAGGGGTCGGCGTCCGACTGGAGCGCCGTCTACATGACCCAGGAGCTCGGCGCGTCGCCGGCGCTCGGCGCTGTCGCGTTCGCCGCGTTCGCGGTCACGATGGCGGCGGGGCGCTTCGTGGCCGACGGCCTGCGGCTGCGGCTCGGCGACGTGAAGCTCGTGCGCGGCGGCTCGCTCCTCGCCGCCGCCGGCCTCGGCGTCGCGCTCGCGGTGCACGAGCCGGCCGCCGGGATCGCCGGGTTCGCCGTGCTCGGACTGGGCCTCGGCCCCGTCGTCCCGATCGCCCTCAGCACCGCAGGCGACCTCGACCCCCGCGCCACCGGCCGCCTGGTGGGCCGGGTGGCGACGCTCGGCTACGTGGGCAGCGTGGCCGGCCCGATCATGATCGGCTGGCTGGCCGAGGCGACGAGCCTTCGCACCTCACTGGGCCTCGTCGTGCTGCTGGCCCTGGCGATCACCGCGGCAGCTCGCGGCGTGTGATCGCTACAGCGGGATGTCCCAAAGCGGGAACCAGCGAGCCATGTCCTGCTCCCATGGCAGCTCGCGGCCCAGCTGGGACTGGATGCGCAGCTCGTGCTCGGTGTCGCGCGCCTGCGTGCCGGGCGCCGGCACGAACGGGTAGTAGGCGCCGCGCTTGAAGTTGTAGATGAAGTAGACGGGCTTGCCGTTATCGGAGAAGCCGAACACGGCGGCGAGCAGGCGGTCGCCGTAGCCGGCGCCCTGGAGCTCGACCGAGACCGTGTTCATCGCCACCACGAGGTCGTCGAAGTCCGGGTCGCGCAGGACGAGCCAGCGGTAGCCGAACTCGTCGTCATGCGTCGTGACCTTGGTGCCGGTCTCCTCGGCGGTGCCGGCGAGGAGCTCCTCGGT
>DASYMP010000289.1:0-8347 GCA_036009005.1 Thermoleophilaceae bacterium
AGCAGCTTCCTTTCCTCGAGCCAGGCCACGACCTTCTCGACGGTCTCGTTCGTGTCCTCGTCCTCGATGATCTCGCCGGACTCCTTCTGGGGCGGCGGGTTGATCGCGAGGACCTCCGTGCGCGATCCCTCCTGGCCGACCTTGCCGGACTCGATCCCGACGTCGCCGGCGGACTTGGTGTCGCGGGGCTTCTTCTTCGCGCCCATGATCGCCTTGAGCGACGGGTAGCGCGGCTCGTTGATGGCGTCGCCGACCGAGATCACGGCCGGCAGCTCCACCTCGACGGTGTCGTAGCCGTACTCGGCCTGACGCTCGCAGCGGAGCTTGCCGCCCTCGACGTCGAGCTTGATGACCTGCGTGAGCGAGGGCATCTTCAGGTGGTCGGCCACGACGGCGCCGATCGTGTAGCACTCGCCGTCGGCCGACTGCTGGCCCAGCAGGACGAGGTCTGGTGACTCGGCCTCGAGCACCTTGGCGAGCGCGTAGCCGGTCGCGGCCACGTCAGAGCCCGCCAGCGACTCGTCGGTCAGGTGCACCGAACGGTCGGCGCCCAGGGCCACGGCCTTGTTCAGCGTGCGGCCGGCCTCCGACGGGGCCATCGTCACGGCGACGATCTCGTCGACGTCCGCGGCGCCGCCCTCGCGAATCTGCATGGCGGCCTCGATGGCGTGGGTGTCGAACTGGTTCAGCGTGGTCTCGCCCGAGCGGTCGAGGCGCTTGGAGTTCGGGTCCATGCGCTTCTCGACGGCGGCGTCAGGCACCTCTTTTACGAGGACGCAGATCTTCACGGATGCTTCTCCTTGGTCTCCTGAGCGGGCTTCCTGCTGCCCCCAGCCCGCGGACGGCGCATGTTACCTACCCCGTTGACTGATGAGTCAATCAGGAACTGCTTCGCGCAGATAATCCACGATTCCCTGGACGGGCGCGCCGGGTGTGAAGACCTCGGAGACGCCCAGGCCCTTGAGCTCCTCGATGTCCTCGTTCGGGATCGTGCCGCCCACAACGAGCACCACGTCGTCGGCGCCCTCGTCGTTCAGCAGCTTGGCGATCCGCGGCACCAGCGTCATGTGGGCGCCGGAGAGGATCGAGAGGCCGACGGCGTCGGCGTCCTCCTGGAGCACGGTCTCCACGATCTGCTCGGGCGTCTGGTGGAGCCCGGTGTAGATGACCTCCATCCCCGCGTCGCGCAGCGCGCGGGCGATGATCTTGGCGCCACGGTCGTGCCCGTCAAGGCCCGGCTTGGCCACAACCACGCGGATCTTCTTGCTGCTCATCGCGGCCGGGAAGCTACCAGCCGATACGACCGGCGGGCTGCGGATCGCGCGGCCGGGAGCGGCGCTGCACCGCCAGGCCGAGCAGGAGCATCACGGCTCCGAGCACCAGCAGGGCACCGGCATCCGAGCCGGTGTTCGGCAGCGAGGGGCCGGCGTCGGTCTGGGCCGCCTCGGCGCCGCCGGTGCCCTGGAGGGTCCCGCCATTGGTCTCGCCGGTGGTGCCGGAGGTCTGCGCCGCCTGGACGACCACGGTCGCCTTCATGTAGGGATGCGGCTGGCAGAAGTACGAGTATGTGCCGGGCACGTCGAACGCGTGCGAGCCGGTCTGCCCCTTCCGCAGGATGCCCGTGTCGAAGCTCCCGTCGCTCGCCGTGGCCGAGTGCGGCGTGGGGCCGTTGTTCGTCCAGGTGACGGTGTCGCCCTCGTTGACCGTGACGGTCGTGGGGCTGAACGCGAAGTCCGCGATCGTCACGCCACCGTTCGCCGCCGCCCTGGCCTTGGGCGTGGAGGCCTCAGCGCGCTCGTCCGCCAGGAACTGCGGCGCGGGCTCGGCGGGCGCCGGCTCCGCCGGGACGGGCTGCCCGGAGGGGGCGGGCTCGACCGGTCCGGCCTGCCCGGTGTCGGGCTGGGCGGCGGGCGCGGCCGGCGCGCTCTCGGGCTGAGACGGAGTCGCGTCGCCACCCGCCGGCTCCGCGGCCGTCGTGCCGGTGCCAGCCGGCGCGCTCTCCTCCTGCGCGAGGATCGAGCTCGGCAGCACGAGCGCGGCGACTACTGCGTAGATCGCGACCAGCGCGGCCAGGTGCTTCATGAGCGCGTCACCCTATTGGGTACGCGCCACCCGCGCCAAAGGTTCAGGAATGCTTCTTCGAGTCCCTGCCGCGCACGTGCTTGGCGAAGTCGAAGCGGGCGCTGTGCACGCTGCCGTCGTCGAGCTTCAGCACGAACTCACGGCACGTTCCGGCCCACCTGCGCTCGGTCTTCCAGAGCAGCACGTAGGTGTCGGTGCGCCGCTCGTACTCGAACACCGGCTTGCGCCGCGAGCCGCGCTCGCGCGTGACCTCGTCCACGTCGCCGCCCCCGCAGCGGGTCGAGCGCGGGTACCCGACCGCCTCCGGGCTTGCGCCCTTGAAGCCGTCGAGCGAGAAGCGGATCGGCACGGGCTTGCCGGCCTTCCAGCGGTTCGCGCTCGGCAGGTTCTGAACCGGCCGCAGGAAGCCGCGGAAGCTGTAGGCGACCGTGTAGGTCACGGTCCGCGAGCTGGAGTTGCCGGCCACGTCGGTCGCGTTCACCACGAAGCTGTGCGGGCCGAACGCGGCCGTGTCGACCGGAGCGCCGTTGGCGACCGTGCCCTGGCAGGTGGCCACGCCGGAGCCGCCCGGCTGGTCGGCGCAGGAGTAGCTGGCGAGCACCCGCTGGCCCGGCGCGTAGACGGCGCCGTCGGCCGGCGTGGTGAGCGAGATGCTGGGCGCGGTTCGGTCGGCGACCGTGTAGCTCACGGTCTTCGAGGCCGGGTTGCCCGCGTTGTCCGCGGCGTTCACGGTGAAGCTCTTCTTGCCGAGGCTCGACGTGTCGACCGGCGCGCCGTTAGCCACCGGGCCCGCGCAGGTCGCGAGGCCCGAGCCGCCCGCCTCGTCCGCGCACGAGTAGGCCGCGCTCACGAGCTGGCCGAGGCCGTAGGTGGCGCCGTCGACCGGCGTGGTGAGCGAGATGCCGGGCTCGGTTGTGTCCACGACCGTGTAGGTCACCGAGCTCGAGCCGGTGTTGCCCGCGTTGTCGGCGGTCGCGACCGTGAACGTGTGCTCGCCGAGCGTGCCGGTGTCGATGTCCGCGCCGCTCGCGACGTCGCCGGCGCAGGAGGCGACGCCTGAGCCGTTCGCCTCGTCCGCGCAGGAGTAGCTCGCGGCCACGTGCTGCCCACGCGCGTACTCGGCTCCCTCGGTCGGGCTCGCGATCGAGATGCCGGGCGCGGTCTGGTCGACCACCGTCACGGTGTGCTTCACCACGGTCTCGTTCCCCGCGCCGTCGCGCGCGGTCACCGTCACGGAGACCGGGCCGAGCTTGCTCGTGTCGAGCGGCGCGCCGTCGGCGGTGCTGCCCACGCACGAGGCGAGCCCGGAGCTGCCCACGTCGCTGCAGGAGAAGTGCACGACCACGTTCGCGCCCTGCGGCACCTGCGCGCCGTCGGCCGGGCTCGTGATGACGGCGGTGGGCGGCGTGGTGTCGGGCGGCACGCAGGACTTCGTGCCGGTCAGCGTGACCCTGTAGAGCCCGGCTGCGCCGGGGGCGCGGCCGTTCCAGCTCGTGACGGGCTCGGCGCCGCCGAACCCGTTCGCATTCAGGACGCCGTCCGGGTAGGTGAAGCGGTTGTAGTTGTCCTGGAAGATCTCCCCCATGACGCTCTGGGGATCGCGGTTGTACTGGCTGACCGCGAGGAAGTACTCGCCGCCGGTGGCCGGTGAGAAGCGGTGGTTCGCAGGCAGCAGCGAGCCGCGCGACGAGCCCGCGTCGTCGTTCGCGTAGACCCCGTAGCCCTGGGAGTCGAACAGGAACATCTGCGAGTCGAGCGTGGTGGCGCCCACGGTGCTCGCCGAGAAGGACGCGCCGTCCGTGAGGCAGATCCGGTACATGTCGGAGTCGCCCGCGCCTGAGTAGCTGCCGAGGACAGTCGTGACCGGCCCGTCGCCGAGGTCCTGCGCGGTCGACGGAAGATCGCCGGCATCACCCGTCTCGGACGCGGCGAATGCTCCCGGCGCTGCGGCCAGGGCAAGTACTCCTGTGATTGCAAAAACGGCGGTTCTGGTGAAACGGGGTGTCACGGGTTCCTTTCCCGCGGCACGGAGGGTGGTTCTGCATCGGCTCGCGCGGCCCCCTTCTTGAAGGGAATTGGCGCGGCTGGACGCTGTCGAGGCCCGCTTTAGAAGACCGGGGTCTCTGTGTAGGTGCCGAAAACGCGCTGGAGCGACTCGACGATCTCGCCCTCCGAGGCGTGCACCCGGGCGCAGTCGAGCAGCGGCTCCATCAGGTTCCGGTCGGCCGCGGCGGCCTCGCCCAGCTCCGTGAGCGCGCTCTCCACGGCGGCGGAATCGCGGCTGGCGCGCACCGCCTGGACGCGCCCGATCTGCTTGCGCTCGAGCTCCGCCGGGATGCGCAGGATCGCGAGGTCGCCGTCGCCCACCTGCTGGTAGCGGTTCACGCCGACGATCACGCGCTCGCCGCGCTCGATCTCCTCCTGGAGGCGGAAGCTCGCGTCGGCGATCTCGCGCTGCGGGTAGCTCTGCTTGATCGCCTCGACCATCCCGCCGAGCTCGTCGATCTTCGCGAACTCCGCGTAGGCGGCCTCCTCCATCTGGTCCGTGAGCGACTCGATGAAGTACGAGCCGCCGAGCGGGTCGATCGTGTTCGTGACGCCGGTCTCGTGGGCGATGATCTGCTGGGTGCGGAGCGCCACGCGCACCGCCTCCTCGCTCGGGAGCGCGAGCGCCTCGTCGTAGGAGTTCGTGTGCAGCGACTGCGTGCCGCCGAGCACGGCGGAGAGCGCCTCGGTGGTGGTGCGCACGATGTTGTTGAGCGGCTGCTGCGCGGTGAGCGAGACGCCGGCGGTCTGGCTGTGGAAGCGCATCAGGAGCGAGCGCTCGTCGCGCGCGCCGTAGGTGTCGCGCAGCTCGCGCGCCCAGATGCGCCGCGCGGCGCGGTACTTCGCGATCTCCTCGAAGAAGTCGATGTGCGCGTTGAAGAAGAAGCTCAGCCGGGGCGCGAACTCGTCCACGTCGAGCCCGCGCTCGATCGCGTTCTCAACGTACGTGAAGCCGTCCTTCAGCGTGAACGCGAGCTCCTGCTGCGCCGTCGAGCCCGCCTCGCGGATGTGGTAGCCGGAGATCGAGATCGCGTGCCAGCGCGGCATGCGGCGCGCGCAGAACTCGACCATGTCGGTCACGAGCCGCATCGCCGGGTCGATCGGGAAGCACCACTCCTTCTGCGCGATGTACTCCTTGAGGATGTCCGTCTGGATCGTGCCGGCGAGCTGCTCAGGGCCCACGCCCTTGCGCTCGGCCGCCACGACGTAGAAGGCCAGCATCACCGCCGCGGGCGCGTTGATCGTCATCGAGGTCGACACCTCCCCCATGTCGATCCCGGCGAACAGCGTCTCCATGTCGTCGAGCGTGTCGATCGCCACGCCCTCGCGGCCGACCTCGCCCTCGGAGCGCACGTGGTCCGAGTCGTGGCCCATCAGCGACGGCATGTCGAACGCGGTCGACAGGCCGGTCTGCCCGTGGTCCAGCAGGTAGCGGAAGCGCTCGTTCGTCTCCTCGGCCGTGCCGAACCCCGCGAACTGGCGCATCGTCCAGAGCCGCCCGCGGTACATCGACGGGTAGACGCCGCGCGTGAACGGGAACTCGCCGGGGAAGCCGATCCGCTCCTCGAACGAGCCGACGTCGTCGGGCGTATAGAGCGGCTCGACCGGCTCGCCGCTCGGCGTCGCGAACAGCGCGTCGCGCTGCGGCGTGCTCGAGAAGCGCTCTCTGAACCAGCGCTCCGCGTCTGTCATTGGCCGCGGCTCGACTGCCATCGCCGCACAGTCTAGGTCTCCTTAACTCGCGAACCTGCGGGCGGAGCGCGCGTTGCAACCGTCATGAAGCGCACACTCGCCATCGCAGCCGCCGGTCTCATCGTCTTCGCCGCCCCCGCGGTCGGGGCGAAGCCCGAGGCCAAGAACGTGACCATCTCCGCCACGCCGACGACGATCAAGTTCGGCGGCAGCGTGACGCTGTCGGGCAAGCTGACCGGGGCCAACAACTCCGGCCGCGCCGTGACGGTCGAGCAGGACGTCTATCCGCTCGACACGTTCGCGAACGCCGGCACGGCGACCACGAACGCCACGGGCGACTGGACGCTCGTCCAGCAGCCGAGCGCGAACACGCGCTACCGCGCCCGCTCCGGGAACGCCGAGAGCAAGACGGTCGACGTGATGGTGCGCCCCGCGATCAGCCTGAAGCTGTCCGACCGCACTCCCGCGAAGGGCCAGCGCGTGCGCTTCTCCGGCAAGCTCTGCCCCGAGCGCGACGGCGCGACGGTTGCGCTCCAGCGCCGCTCGGGCACCACCTGGCGGACGATCCGCAAGCCGGTGCTGAAGGACATGCCGAACACGACCTGCTCGTCGTACTCGGCCCGGGCGCGGGTGCGCCGCGACGGTGCCTACCGGACGCGCTTCCTCGGCGACGCGACGAACGTGGCGGGCAACAGCCGCGTGCGCCGCGCGAACGTCCACTAGGGCGCGGCCCGCCTCCGCGCCGCGCGCCGCGACGTTCATTAGGGCGCGGCCCGCTTCCGGGGGGTCCGGGGTCGTCTACTCCCGCATAGCGGGAGTTACTGACCCCACACCCCCCCCGGTGCCCGTCGCGCGGGGCACCGCGGGGCTCAGCCGCGGCCGAACAGCCGTCGTCCCGGGCGCCGCGCCCGCGCGGCGAGGAACCCGCTGCCGCTGCCCACCAGCGCCACCCCGCCCACGGCCGCGGCCCAGCGGAGGCGCCGGCCGAGCTTGTCGAAGCGCATGATCCGCCAGCCCTCCTCGCGCGCCACCCGCTCGAGGGCGCGGTCCGGGTTCACGGCCACCGGGTGGCCCACGGCGCGCATCATCGGAAGGTCCGACTCCGAGTCCGAGTAGGCGAACGACTCGGACAGGTCGATCCCCTCGCGCGCCGCGAGCTCGCGGATGGCCTCGGCCTTGCCCTCGCGGTAGGTGAACGGGCCCGCCGCCCTGCCCGTGTAGACGCCGTCGCGGACCTCGCTGCGCATCCCCACGCCGCCGTCGAGCACGAGCACGTGGGCGAGCACGTCGGCAAGCTCCTGCGAGGCCGCCGTGACGATGAACACGCGGCGGCCCGCGTCCTGGTGCGCGTAGGCCTCGTCGAGCACCTCGCGGTAGAGCAACGGCAGGATCCCGGCGAGGATGTCCGGGCCCATGCGGGCCAGGTCCACGACGCGCTGGCCGGCGATCGAGTCGAGGATGCGCTCCCGGAGCTCGTCGGTGCCCTGGTCGGTCGAGCCGTGCAGGCGGAACCTCAGGTTCGCCCAGGCGTCGCTTGCGAGCTGACGCCGCGAGACCATCCCGGCCTTGTAGGCCGCGCGACCGAAGTGGAACGCGCTCGACCCCTCCATCAGGGTCTTGTCGAGATCGAAGAAGGCTGCGCTCGCCATGCGCGCGCGGCGCTCTAGGCGCCGTTGACTTCGACGATCACTGCGTCGCCCTGGCCACCGCCGGAGCAGATCGCCGCGCAGCCGAGCCCGCCGCCGCGGCGGCGCAGCTCGTTCACGAGCGTCATCAGGATGCGCGCGCCGCTGGCGCCGATCGGGTGTCCGAGCGCGATCGCGCCGCCGTTCACGTTCACCTTCGACTCGTCGACGCCGAGCATCCGCATCGAGTTGAGCGCCACCGAGGCGAACGCCTCGTTGATCTCGAAGAGGTCGATGTCGTCCACCGAGAGGCCGGCCTTCTCGAGCGCCTTCGTGGTGGCGTTCGCGGGCGTGCGGGCCAGATAGGGGAACTCGTCCGCCACGGCGGCCTGGGCCACGATCGTGGCGAGGGCCGGGCGGCCGTTCGCGCTCGCCCACTCATCCGAGGCCAGCACGAGCGCGCCGGCGCCGTCGTTCACGCCCGGGGCGTTGCCGGCGGTGTGGGCGCCCTCCTTGTGGAACGCGCCGCGCAGCTTCGAGAGCGACTCGAGCGTGCTCTCGCGCCGCGGCGCCTCGTCCACCTCGACCGTCGTGTCGCCTTTCTTCGAGCTGATGGTCACGGGCACGATCTCCTCGGGCAGGCGGCCCTCGTCGGTGGCCTGGACGGCGAGCTCGTGCGAGCGGAGCGCGAACCTGTCCATGTCGGCGCGGGTGATCTCGAGCTCCTCGCCGACCTCGTCGGCCTCCTCGCCCATGTGCTTCCCACTGAACGGGTTGGTCAGGCCGTCGTGGACCATGCCGTCGAGCGCCTGCGCGTCGCCCATCCGGAACCCGAAGCGCGCCTGCTTGAGCAGGTACGGGGCGCTCGACATGGACTCCATGCCGCCCGCGACGGCCACGTC
>DASYMP010000290.1:0-13492 GCA_036009005.1 Thermoleophilaceae bacterium
GGTGGGCCACCGGCTGGCTGCACGCCGCCCGGCGCGGGGTGGCGCCGGCCACGCGGCCGCAGGGTGTACTGCTGTTCGACTCCAGCCCGCGGCTCGACATCGAGTCCCTCCACGTGCAGGCACTCGAGCTCGGCCTTCGCCGCGCGGGCTTCCGCACGCTGCTGCTGGCCTTCGACCTTCCGCCCGAGCGCGTCGTCCGCGCGATTCGCGCGCTCGACCCCACCGCATTCGTGTTCTGCGGCGGCGACGCCACGCTCGACATCGTGGGCCGGCTCGTCTACACGGTGAGGCAGGTGGGCTCGGCCGCACCGGTGTTCGAGTACCGCGAGGCCATGCCCGTAACGGGCGACCACGGCATCCCGTCGCTCGGCTCCATGCCGGTCGAGGCCGCCGAGCGGCTCAAGGGCTACGTGGACAGCGGTCGCATCGAGCAGGTCGCGGTCGTGCCGGAGGCCGTGCCGGGTGAGCCCGGCCGCATCGGGCTCGCCGCGCGCAACTCGGCCTGAGCGGACGCGCGAGCGCGGGCTTCAGGCCGCGAGCTTGCGGCAGAGCTCCGAGAAGGTGCGCTTCTCGGATTCGTCGAGGTTTCCGAACGCGGCGGTGACGCGCTCGGAGTGAGCCGGGAAGAGCCGCTCCACGAGCCAGCGCCCGGTGGGATCGAGGTCGACCACCACGACGCGCCGGTCCTCGACCGCGCGCCGCCTCGACACGAAGCCGCGAGCGGCCAGCGTGCTCGTGACCTCGGTGGCGTTCGCCTTGCTCCAGCCGAGCCGGCGCCGCAGCGTCTTCAGCTCGAGCGAGCCACCCGCGGTCGTGAGCACCACGAGCACCGAGAACCCGGCCGCGGTGACTCCCTCGCGCTCGAGCTCGATGGCCAGGCGCTTGCGAACGGTGGCCTCCGCGCGGAGCAGACCCTGAAGGGCGCGGTGGGCGAGTGGGTCGCCGAGCTCGAACGAAGGCATCTGGGGCGCGATCGTAGGACGCGGCCCGGACGGGTCCGCACGGCGCGGGCCCGTCCGGGAGCGTTGCGTCCTAGCGGCGACCGAGATGGGCGACCCAGATCGTCGCCCGCACTCGGCCGTAGTTGCCGCGGGTGCGACCTACGCCGATCCGCGTGAACCTGCTCGAGAGCAGGACCGCGCGGTGCGACGGCGAGCCCATCCAGGCCCAGACCGTCCGCCGCGGTGACAGCCGCCAGCCACGGCGCCAGGCGAGCGTCTCGCCGGCGAAGTGCCAGCGCGAGGCGACCGGGATCCGCGGCAGGTGCCCGAAGTAATCCGAGCGCATCATGCGGTGCGAATAGAGCTTCGACGAGGCGAACAGCGAGTACGACGCCCGCAACCTCTTCAGCCCATGCGCATGCCTGATCTTGTTGATTGTCCTGACCATCTTCACTTCCGCCGGACTAGCCGACGCCGGTCCCGCGGGCAGCGCGGCGACCAGACCTACGGAGACGGCCAGCACGGCTGCGATCCTTCGCAAAGCGAGCCTCTCTTTCCTCCGGCCTACGGGGTTAGCTGTCGGGCTAGCGCAGGAAAGATCGCGCTCCGGCCAGGCGCCACCATGGGCCGGTTCGCCCCCGTACTACTTGGGTCCCCCGTCCGCCCCCGGACGGCCCGGGCGCGGTTCGGCGATTCGCTGACAGGTTTATCACGCGACCTGGCGGAATGTCATCCCCCCAGGGGGAGAGAGCGAGCCGTTCGTAGAATCGAACGGACGTGGCCCGCTTCCGATCCGTAGACGCTGCCCAGTCGTTCCCCAAGCTCGAGGAGCAGGTGCTCGCGCGCTGGCGCGAGCGCGACGTCTTCCACGAGTCGATCCGGCGCCGAGAGGGCTCGCCTCCGTTCGTCTTCTACGAGGGCCCGCCGACCGCGAACGGCCGGCCCGGGTCGCACCACGTCCTGGCGCGCGTCTTCAAGGACGTGTTCCCGCGCTACCGCACGATGCGCGGCCACTTCGTGCCGCGCAAGGGCGGCTGGGACTGCCACGGCCTGCCCGTCGAGCTCGAGATCGAGAAGGAGCTCGGCTTCACCTCCAAGGAGGACATCGAGCGCTACGGCGTGGCCGAGTTCAACGCCAAGTGCCGCGAGTCGGTGCTCCGCTACATCGACGAGTGGAACGAGCTCACCGAGCGGATCGGCTTCTGGATCGACACCGACGACGCCTACTACACGCTCGACAACAGCTACGTCGAGTCGGTCTGGTGGTCGCTCAAGCAGGTCTGGGAGAAGGGCCTCCTCACCGAGGGCCACAAGGTCGTGCCCTACTGCACGCGCTGCGGCACCGCGCTGTCGTCCCACGAGCTGGCGCTCGGCTACAAGACCGTGACCGACCCGTCGGTGTACGTGCGCTTCCCGCTGCTCGACGATCCGGACGTGTCGCTGCTCGCCTGGACGACGATGCCGTGGACGCTGATCCCGCACGCCGCGATCGCGGTCGACCCCGAGGCGAGCTACGTGCGGGCTCGCCACGACGGCGAGACGCTGATCCTCGCCGAGGCGCTCGTCGAGCGCGTGCTCGGCGAGGGAGCGGAGGTCGAGCGGCGCATGTCCGGCTCCGAGCTGCTCGGCCTGCGCTACGAGCCGCCCTTCCCCTACTTCAGCGACTACGGAGAGCGCGGCCACACGGTGCTCGCCGGCGACTTCGTCTCGATGGACGACGGCACCGGCGTCGTGCACACCGGCGCTGCCTTCGGCGAGGACGACTTCCGGCTCGCGACCGAGAACGGCCTGACGATCCACAACCCCGTGCGTCCCGACGGCACCTTCGACGAGCGCGCCGGTCCCTTCTCCGGCATGTACGTGCGTGCCGCCGACCCCCACGTGATCGAGGCGCTGCGCGAGTCCGGGAGGCTGTTCCGCTCCGGTGAGTACGAGCACTCGTATCCGCACTGCTGGCGCTGCGAGACGCCGCTCATCTACTACGCCAAGACCAACTGGTACGTGCGCACGACCGAGGTGAAGGACGAGCTGCTCGCGGCGAACGAGACGATCGACTGGTACCCCGAGCACATCAAGCACGGCCGCTTCGGCAACTGGCTCGAGAACAACGTGGACTGGGCGCTCTCGCGCGAGCGCTACTGGGGCACGCCGCTGCCGGTCTGGCGCTGCGAGGAGGGCCACGTCGTGTGCGTGGGCTCGCTCGCCGAGATCGCCGAGCGCGGCGGCGAGCCGCCGGAGGACGTTCACCGTCCCTACATCGACGACGTCGTGCTCCGCTGCGAGGACTGCGGCGGCGAGATGCGGCGCGTGCCCGACCTGATCGACGTCTGGTGGGACTCCGGCTGCATGCCGTTCGCGCAGCAGCACGCCCCCTTCGAGAACGAGGACACCTTCGAGGAGCGCTTCCCGGCCGACTACATCTGCGAGGCGCTCGACCAGACGCGTGGCTGGTTCTACTCGATGCTCACGGTGTCGGTGCTGCTGTTCGGGGAGGCGTCGTACCGCACCTGCCTCTGCCTCGGGCTGATCCTCGACCCCGAGGGCCAGAAGATGTCGAAGTCGAAGGGGAACGTGGTCGTGCCGTGGGACGTCCTGAACGAGCACGGCGCCGACGCGTTCCGCTGGTACTACTTCACCTCGAAGCAGCCCTGGGACGGCTACCGCTTCTCGCTCGAGACGGTCGGCGAGTCCGTCCGCCAGTTCCTGAAGCCGCTCTGGAACACGTACGCGTTCTACGTGCAGTACGCCAACCTGGCGACCGAGCCCTCCACCACCGAGCCGACGGATCTGGACCGCTGGATCAGGTCGCGCCTCGCGGCGACGACGGAGCGCGTGATCGAGCGCATGGAGGACTACGACACGACGTTCGCCGGCAGGGCGATCGCGGAGTTCGTCGACGATCTCTCGAACTGGTACGTGCGCCTCTCGCGCCGGCGCTTCTGGCGCGGCGACGACGCCTCCGCGTTCGACACGCTGCGCGACTGCCTACTGGGCGTGTCGAAGCTCCTGGCGCCGCTCACGCCATTCGTCACCGACGAGATCTACGACAACCTGGACGGCAGCGAGCCCTCGGTGCACCTGTGCGACTTCCCCGAGCCCGGTGAGCGCGACGAGGACCTCGAATGGCGCATGGGGGTCGTGCGGGACGCGGTCGAGCTCGGCCGAGCCGCGCGCGGCCACGCCAAGCTCAAGGTCCGCCAGCCGCTCCGCGAGGCGGTGGTGGTCGCCGCCGATCGGGAGCGGGGCGCGATCGAAGCGCTGGAGACGCTGGTGAAGGACGAGCTGAACGTGAAGTCCGTGCGCTACGTGTCCGAGGCGGACGAGCTCGGCCGCTTCGAGCTGAAGCCGAACTACCGCGCGCTCGGACCGCGCTTCGGCAAGCAGATGCCGCAGGTGGCGGCCGCGGTCGCGGCGCTCGACCCGGCGAAGCTCCGGGCCGGTGGTCGCGTGGGCGTGAACTTCGACGGCCACGAGCACGAGATCGGGCCGGAGGACGTGACGCTCGTGCTCCAGCCGCTCGACGGCTACCAGGTGGAGCGTGCGGGCACGCACGCCGTGGCGCTCAATACGGAGCTCGACGACGAGCTGCGCAGCGAGGGTCTCGCCCGCGAGGTCGTGCATGCCGTACAGGCGGCGCGCAAGAACGCGGGCCTGGACGTCGAGGACCGCATCGCGCTGGGGCTCGCCGGCGACGCCGAGCTGCTCGCCGCCGCGCGCGCCCACGAGGACTACGTGGTCGGCGAGACGCTCGCGAGCACGGTCGCGTTCGACGGATCGGGCGGCGACGCGGAGGGTGCGCAGAGCGCCGAGATCGAGGGCAGACGCCTGTCGATCTCGGTTAGTCTGGCCCCGTGAAGCACCTGCCGCCGCCGTTCCTCGAGAGGCCGTTCTGGCTCCAGCTCGTGGGCGGCATCGTGGTGCCGGCGGTGTACGGGATCCTCACGGGATTCTCGCTCAGCGTGAACGAGATCCTCTACTACGTGCTGTCGGGCCCGATCGCGATCATCGGCGGCTTCCTGGGCGGCGTGGAGCACCGCGGCACCGACGAGGGCCTCCTGCGCGGCGCGATCGGCGGCCTCGTCTTCGGCAGCTTCATCCTGCTCGGGAACGAGATCCTCGACCCGGACGTGACCAAGGCGCAGCTGCCCGACCCGCAGGTCGGGCTCGTGTTCGTCACGACACTCGGCGGGGCGATCCTCGGCGCGATCGGCGCCAACTGGCGCGCCCGCCGCGAGCGCCGCGCGCAGCCCGCCTAGCCGGCCGGCTCGAGCGCCGGCTCGATCTCCTGCACGAGCCGGTTCTTCGGCATCGCGCCGATGATCTGGTGCACGGCCTGGCCGTTCTTGAAGAGCAGCAGCATCGGGATCGACATCACGTTGTACTGCGCAGCCGTCTGCGGGTTGTCATCCACGTTCAGCTTCACGATGCGAAGGTCGTCCCGCTCACCCTGAAGCTCCTCCAGGTGCGGCGCGATAATCCGGCAGGGACCGCACCAGGGCGCCCAGAAGTCGACGAGGACGGGCTTATCGGCCTCGAGCACCTCCGCCTGGAAGTTGTTGTCGGTGACCTCGTCGAGATTGCCAGCCACAGCTGCTCCTGTTTCGTCGTTGCTTTACAAAGTGAAGTGTACTCATGGGCCGGCGCATCGATGCGCCAAAAGGCGCTACGCTTGGACGGCTGCCTGCGGGGACTCGACGCTTTCTCTCCCTACTCGTGGTCTCACGAAACAGAGGAAGCGGCTGAAGCGAGTCTCGAATGGAATCGACTCACAGGCAGAACGACAGTCCCAGCGCGGAGATCTCGCGCAACGCCGTACACATACTGCGCGAGTACACCGGCCGCGGCCCGACGAAGGCCAAGACGACGATCAATCACGATTCCGTGCTGATCCTGCTCGGCGACACGCTCACGAAGGGTGAGCGCAAGCTGGCGGACAGCGGCAAGGCGCAGCGCGTGCTCGAGGTGCGCCACGACTTCCAGATGGTGATGCGCGAAGAGCTCATCAACGCCGTCGAGACCGCCGTCAAGAGGAAGGTGATCGCCTTCATGAGCGACAACCACCTCGACCCGGACCTGGCCGCCGAGATCTTCGTGCTGGAGCCGCAGCAAAACGGCAACGGCATCGCCGCTAGCGCCTGAAGCGCAGCGCCGGAACCTTCCAGACCGCCTCGACCGCGATCTTCGCCGTCATCTTCGAGTGGCCCTCGCGGCGCTCGCGAAACAGGATCGGCACCTCGGCGACCGTGAAGCCGGCCCGAATCGCCATGTAGGTGAGCTCGATCTGGAAGCCGTAGCCGTCGGCGTGCACGTCGCTCAGGTCGATCCGCTCGAGCACGCGCCGGTTGAAGCACTTGAAGCCGCCGGTGAGGTCGCGCACCGGCACGCCGAGCAGCATGCGCGCGTACCAGGAGCCGCCGCGCGAGACCAGGCGGCGCAGCGCCCCCCAGTTCTGCACCCCGCCGCCCGGCACGTAGCGCGAGCCGAGCACGAGGTCCGCGGCCCCCGCGGCCGCGATCAGGCGCGGGAGGTCGGCCGGGTCGTGCGAGAAGTCCGCGTCCATCTCGAGGATCAGCTCGGCGCCGCCGTCGAGGGCCACCTCGAAGCCGGCCAGGTACGCACGGCCGAGCCCCTGCTTCGCCTCGCGGTGCAGCACGCGCACTTCCGGCAGCTCCTCGGCGAGCCGGTCGGCGATCCTGCCGGTGCCGTCGGGCGAGCCGTCGTCCACCACGAGCACGGTGTGCTCGCGGCCGGTCGTGGCGAGCTCGCCGAGCGCGGCGCGCACGATCGCCTCGACGTTCTCGGCCTCGTTGTACGTCGGAAGGATCAGCCAGGCTCCGGGCAAAGCGGCGCGTAGGCTAGGCCATGTGCGCAATGGCGAGATAGCCGAGGCCTTTGAGGAGCTCGCGAGCCTCTACGAGCTGGACGGCGCGGTGGTCTACCGCGTGGTGGCCTACCGCAACGCGGCGAAGGCGATTCGCGAGGCCGGAGTGTCGGTGGCCGAGCTGGCGAAGCAGGGCCGCGCCGCCGAGCTTCAGGGCGTCGGGAAGACGATCGCCGAGAAGATCGACGCGCTGCTCGAGAGCGGCTCGATCCCCTCGGCGGACAAGCTGAAGCAGCGCATCCCGTCCGGGCTCGTGGAGATCACGCGCATCCCCGGCCTCGGCCCGAAGCGCGCGCGGCTCCTTCACGACGAGCTCGGCGTCTCGTCGATCGGCGAGCTGCGCGAGGCGGCCGAGATGGGGCGCCTGAAGGACGTGAAGGGCTTCGGGACGAAGGCCGAGGAGAACCTGCTGGCGGCGTTCGCCGCCGGCGCCGACGGACGCCCGAAGACTCGCCTGCTGCTCTCCAAGGCGCTGCCGGTGGCCGAGGAGCTCGTGGCCACGCTGCGCGACCACCCGGCCGCCATTCGCGTCGAGCTCGCCGGCAGCGCGCGGCGGCTGGCGGACACGGTCAAGGACCTCGACATCGTCGCCGCGTCGAGCGATCCCGCGGCGCTCTCCGAGGCGTTTGCCGGACTTCACTCGGTCGATTCGGTCACGAGCTCCGGCGCGGCCGGCGCGAAGGCGATCACGCACTCCGGGCTGCCCGTGGACTTCCGCATCGTGCCCGAGGAGGCATTCGGCAACCTGCTCCAGCACTTCACCGGCTCCGGAAAGCACAACGAGGCGCTCCGCTCCGAGGCGGTGCGCCGCGGCCTTCATGTGAGCGAGTACGGGATCGCCGACGACGAGAGCGGCGGCTCCGAGGCCTTCACGACCGAGGAGGAGGTCTACGAACGGCTCGGCATGCAGTACATCCCGCCCGAGCTGCGCGAGAACCGAGGCGAGCTCGAGGCCGCGCGCGAGGGCCGCCTGCCGAAGCTGATCGAGCTGGCCGACATCCGCGGCGATCTCCACATGCACACCACGCTCTCGGACGGCCACGCGAGCGTCGAGGAGATGGCGAGCGCCGCGCGCGAGCTCGGCTACGAGTACGTCGCGATCACCGATCACTCCGCGACTCACGGCTTCGGGAACGACGTGCAGCCCGACGCGCTGCTGCGGCGCGTCGAGGAGATCCGGGCGCTGCCGGACCTCGGCATCACGGTGCTGGCCGGCACCGAGAGCAACGTGCTGCCGGACGGCTCGCTCGACTACGCCGACGAGCTGCTCGAGCAGCTGGACTGGGTGATCGGGAGCCTCCACACATCGTTCCGGCTGTCCGAGAAGGAGCAGACCGAGCGGATGCTGCGGGCGATGGAGAACCCGTTCGTGGACCTGATCGGCCATCCGACCGGGCGCCTGATCGAGCGCCGGGAGGCATACGCGCTCGACCTCGACCGCGTGATCGCCAAGGCGGCCGAGACCGGCACGTTCCTCGAGATCAACGCGAACCCCGACAGGCGCGACCTGAACGACGTGTACGCGCGTGCCGCCGCGGAGGCCGGCGT
This sequence comes from Thermoleophilaceae bacterium, assembly GCA_036009005.1. Classification (GTDB taxonomy): domain Bacteria; phylum Actinomycetota; class Thermoleophilia; order Solirubrobacterales; family Thermoleophilaceae; genus JACVRW01. The sequence goes on from DASYMP010000290.1 coordinate 8,371, forward strand.
GACACTGCTTATCGACAGCGACGCCCACTGGCCGCGCACGCTGAAGAACATGCGCTACGGGGTGGCGACCGGCAGGCGCGCATGGCTGACGGCCGAGGCGGTGGGCAACACGCGTCCGTGGCCGGAGCTCGACCGGCTGCGCAAGCGCGGCAGACGCGCTTAGACCACTCTAGGTCGGCTCGAGCCGCCGCAGGCCGGGCAGCCGCAGCAGCTTCGGCGGCCCGAACGGCGAGCTGCGGTCGAACCAGAACTCGGCGCCGTCGCGGCCCTCGATGGCGGCAACGGCGCTCGACTGGCGCCGCCACAGCAGCGCGACGAGCAGGAAGAAGCCGGTGGCGACCACCGTGACCTGCGGCAGGAAGAAGCCGATACCGCCCGTCACGAGCGTGAGGACGGCGACGGGCCAGAGGCGGTTGAAGATCACGGCCGCGGGCTCGAGCTCGGGGAGCGAGTTGGTGGCGCGCGAATCCGCCAGCAGGCGGCCGACGCCCTCGGTCGTCTCCGGGCGCCGCCCCAGCCAGAGACCCACCAGAACGGCGAAGCACCACCAGACGGCGGCCACGTACACGAGCGTGTTGGTGTCGGAGCGGGTGACGCCCACCACGGAGACGATCGCGAGCGTCGTGGCCGCGGCGGCGTAGATCAGCACGGACACGCGCAGGAAGTCGCGAAACCTCACAGCTCCTCCAGCACGGCCCGGAGGCCGGCGACGCCGTCGACGACCAGGTCGGCTCGCTCGACTATGGCGTCGGGCCCCTCGTCGGAGCGCACGCCGACCCTGACGATCGAGTCGAGCCGGCGTTCCGCCTGGAGCTCCTCGAGAGCCGCATAGCCGTCGAGGTCGGTCACGTCGTCGCCCGCGTAGAGCGCCGCTCGCACGGGCGTGCGATCGAGCAGCGCGCGCACGGCCTGGCCCTTGTGGATCTCCACGGGCGGTCGCACCTCGAGCACCTTGCGGCCCCAGTGGGTCCACAGCCCCGCGGCCTCGGCCCGCTTGGCGATCCGCTTCACGTGCTCTTGCGCGGCCTGCTCGTCGGGTGCGCCGCGCCAGTGGAACGTCATGATCGGCCCCTTGTCCTCGATCCGCACCCGCAGCGCGCGCAGCTCGGGCGTGTCGCAGCCGGCCACGAACGCCTTCACCTCGGGCTCGAAGCGCTTGAACTCGGGGGCCACGTACACCGAGCGCGCGTTCGGCTCGAGCAGCTCTGCGCCGTGCGAGCCGGCGTATGCGATGCCCCCGACTCCCACGAGCCGGCGCACGTCGGCCGCCGCCCGGCCCGAGATGCAGGCCACGCACGCGTAGCGGCGCGACAGCTCCGCCAGGCGCAGCGAGGTGTCCTTCGGCACGGCCGCGTCCTGGGCGCGGTGGACTATCGGCGCGAGCGTCCCGTCCACGTCGAAGAAGAGCGCGGCCTGGGCGGGATCGGCTGTGAGTGGGCTGAGGGCCTCCACGACGCGCCGTAGTATGCCCCGGCGCACGGTGAACGCAGGCTTGCGCTAGGTTCCAGCCCTCGTGGAGATCCTCGACGTAGAGACCGAGGACCGCAACGGACTCGTGCACGTGGCCTTGAAGGGAGAGTTGGACCTCTCGACCGTGGCCAAGGTTCAGGACGAATTGCGGCGTGTGGAGGAGGCCGAGCCGCCCGTGGTGGTGCTCGACCTGTCCCGGCTGACGTTCCTCGACTCGACCGGCCTGCGCTGCCTGATCACCGCGGACGAGCGGGCGCGGGACGCCGGACGCCGCGTCGTCATCGTCCGCGGGCCCGAGCCCGTGCAGCGCGTTTTCGCCATCACAAGGCTGGAGGAACGCCTCGAGATGGTGGACGACGCATCCGCCCTGGGCTGACCCACCCCACCAGGTTTCACATCTGCCCGAAAGGGTGATATGTGACGCGTGACACCAGCCGTCCTGTTGGGGGAGCCGGCGGCTGAGTCTCCGGAATCACGGAGGCTCGAGGACGACAGGCTTCTGGAGCGCTATCACTCCGAGGGCGATCTCGACGCCCGCGACGAGCTGGTGGTCCGCTTCATGCCGCTCGCGCGCCAGCTCGCCACCCGCTACCGCCACGCCGGCGAGCCGCTCGACGATCTCGTCCAGGTGGCCTGCGTCGGCCTCATCAAGGCAGTGGACCGCTACGACCCGGAGCGCGGCAACGGCTTCACGCGCTATGCGGTCCCCACCATGCTCGGTGAGATCAAGCGCCACTTCCGCGACAAGGGCTGGTCCGTGCACGTGCCGCGGGCCACGCAGGAGCTCGTGCTCAAGGTGGGCGAGGCGCTCGGTGCGCTCCCCTCGAAGCTGGGCCGGAGCCCGACGCCGCGTGACGTGGCGGCGGCCGTGGGCGCGCCGGTGGAGGACGTGCTGGAGGCCATGGAAGCGGCCACCGCCTACGAGGCCGTGTCGCTGGACGCGCCGCGGCCCGGCGGCGCTGAGGAGGAGAGCTGGACACTCGCCGACTCCCTCTCCGAGGACGAGCACGGGTACGAGCTCGTCGAGATCGGCGAGACGCTGCGCGGCACGCTGGAGGCACTGCCCGCGCGCGAACGGCTGATACTCCGCCTGCGTTTCGAGGAGGATTTGACGCAGGCGGAGATCGCCGAGCAGGTGGGCGTGTCGCAGATGCACGTGTCGCGTCTGCTTCGGCGCTCGCTCGACCGGCTTTCCGCAGCGGGGGCGGCAGCGGCGTAGCATTTCCGTCGTGGCGCACGAGCTCAGCTCACGCCCGGAGGTGGCCGCGCTTCTCACCCGCGGCGAGGAGCGTGGCTGCGTCGAGCTGTCCGAGTTCCAGGACCTGATCCAGAGCCTCGAGCTATCGGACGAGGACGTCGACGCGATCGAGGCACACCTGGAGGCGCGCGGCATCGAGGTCGACGACGACTGCGGTCGCGTCGCGGTCGAGCCCACCACGTTCCGCAACGGCGAGCTGGCCACGGCGACCACCGACGCGCTGCAGCTGTTCCTGAACGAGATCCGGCGCTACCCGCTGCTGACGGCGGAGGAGGAAGTCGACCTCTCCAAGCGCATCGAGCAGGGCGACCTCACGGCGAAGGAGCGGATGATCAACTCGAACCTCCGGCTCGTGGTGTCGATCGCGAAGAAGTACCAGGGCCAGGAGCTGTCGCTGCTCGATCTCGTGCAGGAGGGGATCTTCGGGCTGATCCGCGCGTCCGAGAAGTTCGACTGGCGCAAGGGCTACAAGTTCTCGACCTACGCGACCTTCTGGGTCCGTCAGGCGATCCAGCGCGGCCTGGCGAACAAGGCACGCACGATACGGATCCCGGTGCACATCGGGCAGCGCGAGCGGAAGATCGTCCGCGCCGAGCGCGCGCTGTCGGCCAGGCTGGGCCGCGAGCCCACGGACGAAGAGATCGCGCACGAGGCGGAGCTGCCGCTCAGTCAGGTCGACGAGGTGCGCGACGCCGCGCGCACCGTCACGAGCCTGGATCGCCCCGTGGGCGACGACGCCGGCACGGCCTTCGGCGATCTGCTCGAGGGCGGCGCCCCGCCCGTGGACCTCGAGGTGGAGGTGAGCCTCTCCGAGCAGCTCCTGCGCCGCACGATCGAGGAGCTTCCCGAGATGGAGCGCGACGTGATCACGCTTCGCTTCGGGCTGGGCGACGACGAGCCCCAGCCGCTGCGCGAGACTGGACGCCGGCTCGGGCTGTCGGCAGAGCGGGTGCGCCAGATCGAGCACCGCGCGCTAAAGCGCCTCGCGATGCGCCGTGAACTGGAGGCGCTCCGCGAGGTCGCATAAAGCGGGGGGCCAACCGTCTCCACGGGCCGTCCCACACAGGTCCGACTCGAGGCTCCGGGTGACCCTCTGCGGAGAGCTACCCGGTGGTCAGCGCCCGAAACTCCGGCAGGGGCACATCGGGCGTGCGGACGATGCCAAGCGCGGCGATCATGAAGTGCAGCCCGGGAGCGAAGCGGGCCGGGCGCCCGTCGCCCTCCGGCGAGTAGTTCTCGCGCGCGTCGAGCAGCTCCAGGATCCAGCGGCAGACCGGCCCCTGGGGCGCGTTCTCGCCCACGTCACACGCTAGCCGCACGAGCGCGAGCGTCTCGGCCGGCTCGACTCCCTGGAACATCTGACCGAGCGCGCTCATCAGGAACGAGTGGACGCGCTCCAGGAGCGGATCGCGCGACATGCCCTCCGATCCGAGCGCCGGGCCGAGGTCGACCGGATCCTCGCCGTTCGCGAGCCGCAGCGCCTGCCCGCCGAGCACGACGCGCACGCCGTCGGCGTCGAGCCCCGCCTGAAGCGCGTTGCGCGCCGTCATTACCGCGGCCCATGTGGGTGAGCCGTAGGGCGCGTCGCTCGCCATCAGGATCTGGGCGGGCGGGACGAGCGCGAACAGAGCCTGCACGTCCGCCGGCGACCACCACGACGTGTCGAAGAAGAGGTTGGGGTGGTCCGACGTCTCGCGCCAGATCCAGGCCAGGTCCGAGATGCCGGCGTGGGCCAGGATGAGCCGCATGCCGGGATGCCTCCCGGTGGCGGCGACGGCGTGGCGGCCGAGCGCCGGGATGCCGCGCCCCGCATGGACGAGCACCGGTAGCCGCCGCTCGTCCGCGAGCGCGAACACCGGCGCGAGCCCCGGATGGTCGAGCGTGAACTGCTCGGCCCGTGGGTGGAGCTTGATGCCGCGGGCGCCGCGGTCGAGCGCCCGCTCGGCTTCGGCCAGCGCGTCGTCGGCGGGATCGAGCCGGCAGAACGGGATCAGGCGCCCATTCGACTCCGCGGCCTCGGCGATCACCATGTCGTTCGCCGCCGAATAGCCCTCGGGCTCGTGCATGGGGAAGACGAAGGCGCGCGCGTCGATCTGCTCGAGCGCGCCCACGAGCACGTCGCGGCTGCAGCTGTAGCCGTCGGGGTCGTTGAACCCGATGTGGGTGTGGGCGTCGAGTGGCTCGAGCTCCGGTACGTCGTCGCGCAGCCGCTCGAACCACGGCAGCATGCCGGAGTCCGGGATGATCACGGCGAGGAGACTATGAAGTCTCGAGCAGGAAGTGGTCCGGCTCGCCGTTCTCGCGCACGAGCGTGAGCGTGCCCACCACCGGCACGAGCAGGCCCTGGGCGTGCACGTAGCCGGTCTTGATGTGGGCCGACGGGATCGTGCCGGC
>DASYMP010000291.1:0-9879 GCA_036009005.1 Thermoleophilaceae bacterium
CCACCAGGGGCTCTGCGCGGAGGTCGGCCCGTACCCGTATGTCGGCGCGGACTCGCTGCTCGACCCCGGCGACGCCCTCGTGCTCGCCCTCGACGAGATCCAGGACCCGCATAACCTCGGCGCGATCGCGCGCGTGGCGGAGAGCGCCGGCGCGACGGGGATCGTGCTGCCGGAGCGCCGCGCCGCCGAGGTGACCCCTGCTGTGTGCCGCGCGTCGGCGGGCGCGGTCGAGCACCTGGCCATCGCGCGGGTGCGGAACATCGCCGACTGGCTGCTGGCGGCGAAGAAGCGCGAGAGCGTCTGGGTCTACGGCGCCGCGGCCGACGGTGCGCTCCGCTACGACAAGCCCGACTACGGCGGACGCGTCGTCGTGGTGCTCGGGAGCGAGGGCAGAGGCCTGCGCCCGCGCGTGGCGGAGACCTGCGACGAGCTCATCCATCTGCCCAACCACGGGAAGGTCGGCTCGCTCAACGTGGCGACCGCCGCCGCGGCCCTCGTGTACGGAATCTTGCACTTTCGAGAGAAAACCCTTGACAGGGATCCATAACTGGGCATAATCCCGGTCGTTGATCAGGCTGAAGTCGAGCTTTAGGCATCCGCCGGCTCGTCTCCAGACAAACCTGACGCCAGGGGAGGTAGTGCGTCACCGAGGCCGAGGAGCCTTCGATGGCAGCTTCCCCAACGTTCCGCCCCGCAGCGTTCAAGTCTCACACTCAGGTTGAGCTTGATGATCACTACCTGATCGCGCTTGCGAAACAGGGCAAGAAGGATGCCTACGACCGCATCGTCAAGCGGTACTACGGCTTCGTCCGGCTCAAGGCGTCGTCCTACTTCCTGATCGGCGGCGACGCCGACGACCTCATCCAGGAGGGGCTCGTGGGCCTCTACAAGGCGGTGCGCGACTACCGCTGGGACCGCGAGTCGAGTTTCCGGAACTTCGCCGAGCTCTGCATAACGCGGCAGATCATCACCGCGGTCAAGACCTCGACGCGCAACAAGCACACGCCGCTGAACGAGTACGTCTCGTTCTCGCAGACGCCTGCGGCCGGCGGTGGTGACGGCGATCCGACGCTCGACGAGCTGCTTCCCGGGCCGACCGCGCACGACCCGGTGAACCAGGTGATCTCCTCGGAGGAGCTCCACAGCCTGGTTGCGTGCCTGTCGAGCGTGCTGTCCGAGCTCGAGGCCTCCGTGCTGTCGCTCTACCTCGACGGGCACAGCTACGAGGCGATCGCCGAGCGGCTCGAGTGCGACACGAAGACCGTGGACAACGCGCTCCAGCGCGTGAAGCGGAAGGTCGGCACCCACCTGAACTCGCGCGAGGTCCTGCTGTAGGACAAACGTCCAGCCGGGCGGCGCTCAGCCCGGCAGGGGCCGGAGGTAGGCCGATGCGAACGGGACGATGTCGTCCCGTTCCGTACTCCCGTTTCTGCTCCTGGCAGGCCTCGCCGCGCTGATCGCGCTGAGCTATTCGGCGCTCTCGGCGGCCTCCGTGCGCAACGCGAAGGCCGACCCGGTGGAGCCCGCGACGCTGCTCGAGCCGCCGCCACGCGCTCCGGCGCCCGCTCCAGAGCCCAAGCCCGCTCGCCCCAAGCCGCCGCGCCCGGATCTGGCCGTCGTACGCGGCTCGGTGCCGCTCCGCGCCCGCCCGAACGGCCGCGTCGTGACCCGCGTCGAGGCCCACACCGAGTTCGGCGGACAGCGCGTGATGAGCATCGTCGCGCGCCGCGGCCCCTGGCTCGGCGTCGTGGCCACCGAGCTGCCGAACGGCCGGCTCGGCTGGGTGAGCTCACACAATCGCGGGCTCGCCCTGCGCCGCACCGCCTACTCGCTCCATGCGGACCTCTCCGGTCGCTGGCTCGAGCTGCGCAGGGGCCGCCGCGTCGTGCGGCGCCTGAACGTGGCGGTCGGCCGGCCGGGCTCGGACACGCCCACCGGCCGCTTCGCCGTGACCGACAAGCTCTCCGGCGGCAGCTTCGGCGCTTACTACGGCTGTTGCGTGCTGGCGCTGAACGGCCACCAGCCCAGGCTGCCCGCGGGCTGGCAGGGCGGCGACAGGCTCGCGATCCACGGCACGGACTCGCCCGCAACGATCGGCGCCGCCGCCTCGGCCGGCTGCCTGCGCGCGGCTGACGCGGACCTGCATGTGCTCATGCGCCGGGTGCCGCTCGGGACGCCGGTTTTCATCCATTCCTGAGTTTCTAAACCGTTTCTCGCGCAGCGCGAGCGGGTATTTCCTCCATGCACCCGATGTGGGTGCCTAGCTCCAAGGAGGAGAGACAATGATCGGAATTCTGCTGACAGTGCTGGTGGCGGCTGTCGTATACCTGATTCTTGCGGCAATCACCGGCTCCAGCATCGTGGCCATCATCGGCGCGGTCCTCGTGCTGATCGCCGGCATACCGAGCGGTGGCTTCGGCTTCGGAAGTCGCTGGAGCGGCAGGCGCACGGTCTAACCGCGCGGAACGGAGACTGAGGTACGCGGGCCCCGCAAGCGCGGGGCCCGCGGCGTTTCGGGGGCCAGGCGCTCCGCGCCGCGCCGCCCTCGGCGAACGGCGGGCAGTGAGGCGGCGCCCTCGACGAGCGGGGGCATCCAGGGTCCGGGGTCGCTTTCTCCCGCTATGCGGGAGGAATCGCCCTCGGACCCCCCGCTGCCGGGGACCGAACCCCTCAGTGCCGCCGCGACCCAGGGCGGGTCTATGCTGTTTTCGTCGACGAGGCAGCCTCGTCGAGTTGTGCGCTGCGTGCCCGCCTAGCTCAATTGGCAGAGCACTTCATTTGTAATGAAGAGGTTGCCGGTTCGATTCCGGCGGCGGGCTCTAGGACCCGGTTGTCGCTACCGCCGCGTGCTCGATGTTGCCGTGGCCGTTCGACGAGACGGGCACTCGCTCCAGCGGCTCGTACTGGGTCTCGTCGTTGAGGCGCCGCTCGAGCTCGGACAGGACGACTCCGAACAGGAGGTGGCGCCAGGCGGCCTGGGCGAAGGCGCGCCGGTTGCCGCTGAGGGACTCGAGCTCGCGGCGCGCGGGGTGGTGACGGTCGATCAGCACGCCGAGCGGCCAGAAGCCGAGGTGCTCGGCCATCGCGGCCGCCACGCCAGCCACCACCGGCGGGCCGGGCACGAGCGGCCGCGCGAGCGCGTACACCGCGCCGAACATCGCCCCGTTCGCCATGTGCAGCCCGAGTCCGGCCGCGGGCCACCCCGGGCCGCGCGTCACGAGCTTGCCGAGCAGCTCCACGTCGTCGTAGCGCGAGCCGAACACGCGTTTGTCGATCGGCTGCTGGGCGGCCCACGCCGCCGCCGCCGCGGCCCCTGCCAGGGCGCCGTTCAGTGGTCTCCGAAGCTCCATGCGCGCAGCGTAACGCGACTGCGCGACCCGGGTACCTCTCGGCAATGGCCCAAAGACCCCTCGAGCGCTACCACGAGCGCACCCGACGCCGCGGCGTCAACCCGTTCGTCTACTGGCCTGTGCGCTGGGTCATAAAGCCCGCGATCCTGCTGTATTTCCGGCTCCGCCGGCTCGGCACGGAGCACATTCCCGACGGCGGCGTGGTGCTCGCGTCGAACCACCGCAGCTTCCTCGACCCGTTCGCGATCGGCTGTTGCATCGGCCGGCCGATCTATTTCGTCGCAAAACGCGAACTCTTCAGGAAGCCGCTGCTGGGCTGGTTCCTCAACTGCCTCGGCGCGTTCCCGATCAAGCGGGGTGCCTCTGACGAGGAGTCGATGGCCACCGCGCGCGCGCTGCTCGAGCGCGGCCAGGCCGTCGTGATCTTCCCCGAGGGCACGCGCATCCGGACCGGGTCGCTCGCGCGCCCGAAGCGCGGAGTGGGGCGGCTCGCCCTCGAGAGCGGCAAGCCGGTCGTGCCGATCGCGGTCACGAACTCGGAGCGGGTCCGCGACGGCTGGCGGATCCGGCCGGTCAGGGTCCACATCCGCTGTGGCCCTCCGATCACGTTCCCGCGCGTCGAGAACCCGTCGCCGTTCCTGGCCGGCGAGGTGACCGAGCGGATCTGGCCGTGTGTCGAGCTCCAGTGGGAGTGGCTCGGCGGCCTGCCGCCGCTGCGCACCGCGGCGGTCGTCGGCGCGGGTTCCATGGGCACCGCGGCGGCGGCGGTACTCGCGCGCGCCGGTCTCGCGGTGCAGCTCGGCTGCCGCACCTCCGCGCAGGCCGAGGCCCTGCGCGCCGGAGGCGAGAACACGCGCTACATGCCGGGGCTCGCGATCGACAAGGGCATCGACGTGAAGACCGTCCCCGAGATCGAGTTCGCCGGTGTGGACCTCGTGGTGCTCGCCGTGCCATGCGCCGCCCTACCCGTCGCGGTGGGCGAGATCGGCGCGCGCACGGGCGATCGCTCCGCGGTGCTCGTGGCCTCCAAGGGCCTCGTTCCGCCATTCGGCACGACACCGGCCGCGTTCGTCTCCGAGCGCGTCAGGGCACGCGCGGTCGCGAGCCTCGCCGGGCCCGCCCACGCCCGCGAGGCGATCGAGCTGGGCGCCGCGGTGGTGGTCGCCACGCACGACGTCCATCTGCGCCGCCAGCTGCGCGACGTGCTCGAGGCCGGCGGGCTCACGGTCCAGGCAACCGACGACGTGACCGGCGCGGAGCTCGCCTCCTGCGCGAAGAACGCCGCGGCGCTGGCGGGCGCGGCCGCGGCGCCGCGCGGCGCCAACCTCGCGGGTGCCGCCGCGGGCCACGTGTTCTCCGAGGTCCACGACCTGGCCGTCGCGACCGGCGGCCGCAGCGAGACGTTCGCGGGCCTCGCCGGCGCGGGCGACCTGCTCGCGACGGCGATCGCCGAGGGCAGCCGCAACCGCCGCGCCGGCGAGCTGGTGGGAGCGGGAGTGCCCGCCGGCCAGGTGCAGGCGAGCATGGATCAGACCGCCGAGTCGCTCGCAACCGTGCCGCTGCTCGCGCAGGCGCTCGCGCGCGAGGGCATCGATGCTCCAGTGACGATGGGCCTCCGCCGCGTGCTCGACGGCGAGCTCACCCCCGAGCAGTGGCTGGAGAGCGTGCGCTCCGCGCGCCAGCCGCAGCGCCGCACCCACGCGGCCTGAGGCCGGGAGTAGGCTCCGTGACGCGTGGATCTGGCGACCGCCGACAAGGAGCAGCTCGACCGCGACTTCACGGAGCTGTACCGGCTTCACCTGCGCGACGTCTACTCGTACGCGTACTACCGGGTCGGCAACCATCACGACGCCGAGGACCTGACCGAGCAGACCTTTCTCCAGGCCTACCGCCACTTCGAGCGGGCTCAGCGCGAGTCGGACGGACGCCCGCTGCGCCCCTGGCTGATCCGTATCGCGCACAACCTGGCGGCCAACTTCTACCGCGACCGCTCGCGGCGCCCGATGACGCAGCTCGACGACGCGAGCATCCTCCAGGAGCCGCACGGCACGGAGGAGCTGGTCGAGGAGCGCGAGGAGTTGCAGGAGGTCCTCGAGGGCGTGTCGAAGCTCCCGGACGATCGGCGCGAGGCGCTCATCATGCGGTTTGCGCTGGGTATGGACAACCGAGAGATCGCGCGGACCCTCGGGCGATCCGAGGGAGCCACCAAGGTGCTGATCCACAGGGCCATCAAGCAGCTCGAGGAGAACCTCGAGGAGACACGCGGTGAGTGACCGCGTCGAACAGCTGCTGCGCTCCGCGCTCGTGCCCGTCGATCCGCCCGAGGCGCTCAGCGACCGCCTCGAGCGCGGCCTCTCCGAGCTCACCGAGGCTGCCGCCACCGAGCTGGCCGACTGGGAGCTGTCCGCCATGCGCGACCCGCGCAACTGGGGTCGTCCCGTGGCCGCGGTCGTCGTGGGGAGCGTCGCCGCCGGCGGGCTCGTCCTCGTGCGAGCGCGCCAGCAGCAGAAGAAGCGTCAGTCCACCGGCCTCCAGGCACTCGAGAAGTCGATCCGCGGCGTGGCGGACGACATCGAGAAGCGCCTGCGCGGCTAGCAGCTCGCGAGCGCGCGGGCGTAGAAGCGCGCGTACGCGCGCCAGTGCTCGTTCCAGTAGTCGCCGTCGTGCCCGCCGGGCCACGAGTGTGCGCTGATCGGGACGCCGCCCGCCCGGAGCGCCGCGGTGAATGCGTCGATGCCGGGCCTGAACGGGTCGGCGTCGCCGGCGTCGATCCAGAGCGCCGAGCCAGCGAACGCCTCCGGCGCCGAGCGCGCGGTCCCGACCACGTCGTGGCGCGCGAAGTCCTCGGCGTCGTCGAACGCACCGGGCGCCGTCTCGCCCCCGCTCCGCCATAGCGCGGGCGAGTGGCCGCCCACGGCACAGAAGCGGCCGTGGTGGAGCCGCGCTATGTCGAACGCGCCGAACCCGCCCATCGAGATGCCGCCGATCGCGACCCGTCGCGGGTCCGTGCCGAACCGCCCAGCGACCCTCGGGATCACCTCGCGCACGACGTAGCGCGCCCAGCGTCCGTCGGCGCGGTCGTGCCAGTAGGAGTCCTCGCCGCCGTCGGGCATCGCGACCACGGGCGCGCGCGAGCCGAGCCCGTCGAGCGCGGCGTAGAAGGCGTTGCTCGCCTCGCTGCCGTTCTCTCCGCCGCGGCCGTGGAGGAACACCAGCAGCGGGGGGCGCTCCGCGCCCGACAGAGCGCTCGGCACGACCACGGTCGTCGCGAGCTTCTCGCCGACCGCGCGGCTCTGGATCTCGAGCGTGCTGACCCTGGCGCCGCGCTCGTCGACGCCGCCCAGGTGGCTGAGCCGCTTCGCCGCGAAGCCGGCGGCGACCGCCACGGCCACCAGCACGACCGCGGCGAGTGTCCGCCGCCGGCGGAGCGCGCGCTTGCGGTGCACGAGCCCCAGCCTAAGCGGCGCGGCCCGGTCCCGGGAGAGCCGCTGACTAAGGTGGGCGTCCGCCATGGACGTCTGTTACCGCCACCCGAAGCGCGAGACGGGCGTCCGCTGCTCCAACTGCGACCGGCCGATCTGCCCGGACTGCATGACGTCGACGTCAGTCGGCATGCGCTGCCCCGAGTGCGCGCGCCAGAGCACGAAGGTCCGCACGATGCGCTCGCTCTCGGGCGACCCGACGCTCACGTACGTGCTGATCGCGATCAACGTCGTGGCCAGCCTCGGCTCGAGCTTCGGCGGCAACGTGGGCAACCGCGGCACGCTCACGCAGGCCGGCGAGCTCTCACGCGGCTCGATCGCGTCGGGCGACTACTGGACGCTCGTCACGAACGGCTTCCTCCACCGCGGCCTGTTCCACCTGCTCTCGAACATGCTCGCGCTGTGGATCCTCGGCTCGATGCTGGAGCCCGCGCTCGGCCGTGCGCGCTTCGGCCTCATCTACGCGGTTGCGCTCCTGTTCGGGTCGCTCGGCGTCCTCCTCTACGGCCCGGAGCAGTCCGTGGGCGCCTCGGGCGCGGTGTTCGGGCTGATGGGCGCCGCGGGCGTGGTCGCGCGGAGCCGCGGCCTCAACCTGATGGAGAGCGGCCTCGGCCTCTGGCTCGGCATCAACATCCTGATCACGTTCACGATCCCGAACATCTCGATCGGGGCCCACCTCGGCGGCCTCGTGGGCGGCGCGATCGCGGCGCTCGTGCTCGTGGAGCTGGGCGAGCGCGGGCGATTGCCCCGCTACCTGCCGGAGCTCTTGTGCGGCGCGCTCGGCGCCGCGGCGCTGGTGGCGTCGGTCGCGCTGTACGCCTAGGCGCTCTTAGGCGCCGAACGGCATCGCTGCGCGCCGGGCACCGCCCGGCGCTTGCGCTACGGCGCGAGCTCGATCGAGCGACGTGTCGGCGGGGCCGCCACGAGCTCTGGATGCAGCAGGTGGCCGAGCAGCTCCACGCCGTCCACGAGGCGCGGGCCGGGCCGCGAGAAGTACGCGGCGGCATCGACCGCGACCACGCGCGCTCCGAGCGGGGCGAGCCGCTCGCGTTGCTTCATCGTCTCCGCCGCCGCCTGCTCGGCGTAGTAGCCGCACGGCATCGACACGATCACCTCGGGCGCCACCGCCTCGAGCTCGGCCCACTCGATCGTGCGCGACTTCTCGCCGGGCTGGCCGAGGAGGTCCTCGCCGCCCGCCAGCTCGATCATCTGGGGAACCCAGTGGCCGCCGATGTAGAGCGGGTCGAGCCACTCGAGCGCGGCCACGCGCGGGCGCGGGGCGCCGGCCACCGCGAGCTCCACCGCCTCGAGCCGCTCCGCGGCCTCGTCCACGAGCCGCTCGCCGGCCTCGTCGGCTCCTGCCGCCTCGGCCAGGCGCGGCACGTCCGCCAGCACCTCGCCGATGGTCGTGGGGTCGAGTGAGATCACCTGTGGCTGCGTCGGCAGGCGCTCCGCCACGGCGCGCACGTGCTCGAACGAGACCGCGCACACCTCGCAGACCGCCTGCGTGACGATCAGGTCGACGTCCAATTCGTCGAGCGTGTCCTCGTCCAGCTCGTAGAGGGACTCGCCGCGGCTCGTGCGCTCGCGCACCGCGGCGTCGATCTCGGCGGCGGGCAGGTTCGGCGGGATGACGCTGCGCGTGAGCTGCGGGAGTTGTTCCGCGCCGGGCGGGTAGTCACACTCGTGCGTGACCGCGGCGACGCGGTCGCCGAGACCGAGCGCGAACAGCATCTCGGTCGCGGACGGGACAAGTGACGCAATACGCACGGAGACGAGCATGGCACGTCTGAACGACACGGAAATCGACGAGCGGCTGGCGGGACTGGACGGCTGGGAGCGGTCCGGTGACGCGATCGTCAAGCAGTTCGACAACGGCGACTTCAAGGGCTCCGTCGACTTCGTGAACCGGCTCACCCCGGACGCGGAGGAGATGAACCATCACCCCGACCTCGCGATCTCGTGGAAGACCGTGACCGTGACCGTCACCACCCACAGCGAGGGCGGCCTCACCGATGGTGATTTCGAGCTTGCGCGCCGGATTGACGCGCGGGCCTAGCCGCTACACTCGCCGCGTCACCGCATGAGCGACGACGATCCTCCTCGAAGTAGGCAGCGAAAGGACCTCCGGGTCCTCCACTCGCGGGCAAGCGGTCTGAGATGACCCAGGTCCTGCTCCTGTTCGGCGTCGCCGTGCTGGTCGCCCTGAACGGACTCTTCGTCGCCGCGGAGTTCGCGCTCGTGCGCGCGTCCTCGGGGCGCCTCGAGCAGCTGCGCGACGACGGTCGCCGCGGCGCCGCGCTCGTCGTCAAGCAGATCGAGAGGATCGACGAGTACCTGTCCGCCTGCCAGCTCGGCATCACGATGACCTCGCTCGGCATCGGCTTCCTCGGCGAGCCGGCGATCGCGAGCATCTTCGAGGATCTGTTCGGCAGCTCGATCTCGCACGGCGCGTCGCTCGCGATCTCGCTGTCGATCGCGTACCTGATCACGACCGCGCTCCACATCACCTTCGGCGAGCAGGTTCCGAAGATCTACTCGATCGTGAACGCGGAGGGCACCGCGATGCGGGTGGCGAGGCCGCTCGAGCTGTTCCGCACCGTCTTCAACCCGTTCATCTGGCTGCTCAACAGCGCGTCGAACGCGATCCTGAAGCTGATCGGCGTGGACCCGCGCGCCGAGTTCGAGGACGTGAGCTCGTCGGAGGATCTGAAGCTGATCATCGCTCGCAGCCAGCGCGGCGGGAAGCTCGACCCGGGCGAGGCGGGCATGCTCTCGGGCGTCTTCCACCTGCACGAGCAGCAGGCGCGCCAGGTGATGACGCCGATACCGGCCGTGGTCACCGTCGACGCGTCCGAGACCGCCGAGGCCGCGCTGCGTAGGGCCGTCGACTCGGGCCACACGCGCCTGGTGGTCACAGAGGACGGCAACACCGACCGGATCAAGGGCATCGTGCACGTGAACTCGCTCGCGCGGAAGCTGATGTCGGAGGGCCCGGACGCCGCGATCGAGAGCTGCATCAAGGATGCCCTGATCGTGCCCGAGAC
>DASYMP010000292.1:0-8276 GCA_036009005.1 Thermoleophilaceae bacterium
CACTCGCCGGCGCGCACCGGCGGCACGGCGGTCGTGGGCATGAGGAGAACGTCGTGTCGCTCGAAGAATGGCCGCATCCGCCCGCTGTCGTCCTCGCGGAGCGCCCACTCGAGCACGCGCGCCGGGATCGCGCTTCCCATGCGGCCGAAGCCGCGCGTGCGGCGCTGGAGGCGCTGGGGAAGCTCGACCCGCTCGACGTCCTGGGCCGCGCCGGCGAGATAGCGCGTGGTCGACGGGCTGAGCGGCGGATAGGGCGGGTCCTCGTTCGTCACGTCGTGCCCGAGCGCTCGGACGCGGGCGGCGGTCTGCTCGACCGCGCGCTTCACGTCGTCGTGCACGCGCGCGGGTAGGAGCGGCTTGGTGGAGACCGCCACGCGGAGGCGCTCCGTGGGGCGCTCCGGGGCGTCGCGGAGCGAGCCGTCATCCGCGCCGACGGACAGGAGCAGTGCCGCGTCGCGCACGCTGCGCGCCTCGAAGCCGGCCACGCTCATGCCGTACCAGTGCTCCTTCAGCGGGCTGAGCGGGATGCGGTCGCGCGTGGGCTTCAGCCCCACGAGGCCGCAGTTCGCCGCGGGGATGCGGATCGATCCGGCCCCGTCCGAGGCGGTGGCGGCCGCGCAGAGGCCGGCGGCGACCGCGGCGGCGCTGCCGCCGCTCGACCCGCCCGGGCTGCGGTCGGTGTTCCAGGGATTGCGCGTGATCCCGAAGGCCGGGCCTTCCGTGTCGCCGATGATCGCGAGCTCCGGCGTGTTGGTCTTCCCCACCACGACCGCGCCCGCCGCGCGCAGCCGCCGGACCAGCTCGCTGTCCTGCGCGGCCGGCTGCGTGAACGCGTCCGTGCCCCAGCGCGTGACCTCACCCGTCACGTCCTCCACGTCCTTGATCGCCATCGGCACGCCGAGCAGCGGCCTCTCGTCGCCCGCGCCGCGGCGCCCGTCGGCCTGCTGTGCGTCCACGAGTGCTCGCTCGGCCATGACCGTCCGGAAGGCGTTCAGCTGAGGGTCGAGCCGCTCGATCCGCTCCAGGTAGAGCTCGACCAGCTCGTGTGACGACAGCTCGCCGTCACGGATCAGCTCCGCCTGGCGGGCGACTCCTGCAAAGGCAAGCTCGTCGCGCTCCATGGAGGGCAAGTTATATGGTCGGTCTCGTGCGAACCGCGCGCATCGCATGCGCATCGGTCCTGCTCCTGCTGGGGCTGGCCCCGGCTGCGGCGGCCGACCCGATCCTCGACCCGCTCGGGATCGCGTTTCCCAAGTTCCAGGGCGCGCCCGCCACGCCGGTCCAGCTCAGCTACACGAAGGCGCCGCGCCATCCGTTCATGGCGCCGAGCCCACGCAGCAACATCCACAACGACACGTGGATGACCGATGCCTACAGGCGCGCCGGGCCGCTTGGGCAGTCGCCGAGCACCTCCTCCAACGCGATGCCGCCCGCGCTCTGCGGCTCGCTCACCTTCCACTCGCGCGGCTACATCGTGAGCGTCTGCCCCTCGCTCCTCGCGGCGCCGCAGCTCAGGGTGGTCGACCCGCAGTCGCTCGAGATCCTCTCGAGCTACAACATGCCGAGCGCGCCCGACCCGCCGGGCACGAAGGCCTACCAGAACTTCGCGGGCGGCGGATACTTCTTCCTCGACGGGCAGGACCGCGTGTGGAGCGCGACCAAGACGAGCCACGTGTTCGTGATTCAGGTGTCGCCGGACGGCCGCAGCCTGACCCAGGTGCACGACTACGACCTGACGAGCGTCCTCGCCGCGGACGAGCGCATCACCTCGGCGCTGCCCGACTTCAAGGGTCGGCTTTGGTTCGTCTCCAAGAAGAACGGCAAGATCGGGATCCTGAACACGAGAACGGGCCGCATCCGCGCGATCACGCTCGGCGAGGACATCGAGAACTCGTTCGCGGTCGACCGCGGCGGCGTCTACATCGTGTCGAGCAAGCGGATGTACCGCTTCGGCGTGCGCCGCGGCGGCAGGCCGATCGTGCGCTGGAAGCGGACCTACCGGAACTCCGGCATCGCCAAGCCGGGCCAGGTGGACGCGGGCTCCGGCACGACGCCGACGCTGATGCGCGGCGGCTACGTGGCGATCACAGACAACGCGGATCCGATGAACGTGGTCGTGTACCGGAAGGCACGCAAGCTGCGCCGCGGCCGGCGGCGCGTGGTCTGCGAGGTGCCGGTCTTCGAGCCGGGCGGAAGCGCCACCGAGAACTCGCTGATCACGAACGGCAGCTCGCTCTACGTCGAGAACAACTACGGCTACCAGGACCCGTTCGGACCGCAGTCCGGCGCGCTCACGACCGCCGGCTTCGCGCGCGTGGACGTTCGGAAGCACGGCCGCGGCTGCCGCAAGGTCTGGACGAACACCACCGAGCGGGCGCCGAGCGTGGTCCCGAAGCTGTCAACCGCGACCGGCCTGATCTACACATACACGCGCGACCAGAGCTCGGTCCCCTCGAGCCAGCCCTGGTACTGGACGGCGATCAGCGCCCGCACGGGCGCGACCGTCTTCAAGGTCTACTCCGGCAACGGCCTGGCGTTCAACAACAACTACGCCGGCCTGGCCCTGGGGCCGGACGGCACGGCCTACCTGGGCGTGACCGGCGGAATGATCGCGCTGCGCGACGGCCCGTAGCCGCCGCGCGACCGCGCCCGCGCCGCCATGCCCGCGCCGCGCCGCCCGCGCCAGCCACCCGTGCGGCGGCCCGCTTGCGCCGGCGAACGGCGGCGGTGAGGACGTTGGAACCGGCGCCCGGGGGTCCGAGGGCGATACCTCCCGCATAGCGGGAGAAAGTGACCTCGGACCCGTGCCGACCCCCGGGGTCACCTGACCGTGTAATACACGGTCAACTGTCCCCGGACCCCCTCAATGCCGCCGTTCGCCGGGCGCGGCGCGGCGCCGGCGGCGGGGCGGGGGGCCGGGGGGGCGCAGCGGCGGCGGCCGCGGCGCGGCGGCGGCGCTAGCCCGCGCGCGGGGCGGCGGCGTGGCGCGGGCGGCGCCTAGCCCGCGCGCGCGACCGTCGCGATCGCCAGCGCGGCGATTCCCTCGCCGCGGCCCACGAAGCCCATTCGCTCGCCGGTCGTGAACTTCACGTTCACGGCGCCGGGTTCGATGCCGGTCGCCTCGGCCAGACGCGTGCGCATGTCGTCGCGGAAGGGGGCGAGCTTCGGCGCCTCGCAGGCAATCGTTGCGTCGACGTTGACGATGTCGTAACCGTCGGTGCTGAGGAGTTCGGACACGGTGCGGAGGAGCTCGAGCGAGTCCGCATCGCGCCAGCGCTCGTCCGTGTCGGGGAAGTGCTGGCCGATGTCGCCGAGGCCGGCGGCGCCGAGCAGGGAGTCGATAACGGCGTGGGTCAGGACGTCGGCGTCGCTGTGTCCTGCAAGCCCCGCCTCGGCACCCTCGATCTCCACGCCGCCGAGCACCAGCGGGCGCCCGATCTCGAGCCTATGGCTGTCGAAGCCGATGCCCGTGCGCACGGCGGCGGCCTCGCTCATCCGATCGGCTCCAGCCGTCGCACCCGGCGCTCGAACACGGCCAGCTCGCTCACGCCCAGCCCGTCCAGCCACTCCACCGCTCGCTCGTACTCGAACCCGAGCTGGTCCGGCGTGTGAGCGTCGCTCGACAGCGCCACCGGGCGGCCGGCTTCCAGGCACATCTCGAGGAAGGGCGCGGCCGGGTAGATCTCGCCGACCGGCTTGCGCAGCCCGGCCGTGGACACCTCGATCGCCACGTCGCTCTCCGCGATGCCGTCCATCGCGCGCTCGTAGAAGCGGCGCAGGTCGCCCTCGGGCGTCGGCACCCGCGAGCCGAACACCTTGACGAGGTCGGGGTGGGCGAGGATGTCGAACATGCCCGTGCGAGCGGCCTCGCCGAGCGTCTCGAAGTAGCGCGACCAGACCTTGTCCGGATCGCCGCCGCGCCAGATGTCCCATGCCTCCCAGTCGGGCGCACCGTGCAGGTCGACCGCGTCCTCGCCCATGAAGTGCACCGACCCCACGACGTAGTCCCACGGCCGGTTCTCAAGCACGTTCGCCACGCGGTCCTCGCGACCCGGCAGGAAGTCGGCCTCGATGCCGAGCTTCAGCCCCTGGGCGCGGATGAAGTCGCAGTACTCGTCCATGTCGTCGGTCGCCCAGTGGCGGTACCAGGGGTGATCCCAGATGTCGAGCGACTGCACGAAGCGGTGGATGTGCTCGGCGACGCCCAGCTCCTCGATGCCGCGCTCGCCGGCGGCCTCGCGGTAGCGGTCGGCGTTCGCGGGCGTGAAGAAGCGCTCGGCGGTGCTGCCCTCCTCGTCGGGCCGGAGGTGCACGTGGTAGTCAGTCAGCAAGCAGCGCCTCGACGATCCGCAGGTCGTGCTCCTTCGTGACCTTGATGTTCTCGGGGAACGACTCCACCACGCGCACCGTGGCGCCGAGCTCCTCGACGAGCGCGGCGTCGTCCGTGGCCGCGGCGAGCGCGAGCGCGTCGCGCTCGAGCGCGCGGCGCAGCACATCGGCGCGGAAGACCTGCGGCGTCTGGATCGACCACAGCGCCGAGCGGTCGAGCGTGCGCAGCACGCGCCCGTCCGAGGCGGCCTCCTTGACGGTGTCGGTCATCGGCACGGCCGCGATCGCGCCGTCGACGCCCGGCTCGAGCGCCGCGATGCAGCGCTCGACGAGCTCGCGCGACACGAGCGGGCGAGCGGCGTCGTGCACCACGGCGATCGTGGCCTCGGGCGCGGCCGCAAGCGCATTGCGGACCGACGCCGAGCGCGACTCGCCGCCGCGCACGAAGTCCGGCCCCTCGTCCCAGCCCTCCGGGGCAGCCACCACCACCCGCTCGCAGACCGAGCGAAGCACCTCGAGGCTCCACTCGAGGAGCGGCCGGCCGGCGCAAACGACAAACGCCTTGGGCCGGTCGGCACCAAGGCGTTCGCCGCTGCCGCCGGCGGGAACGATGCCGACGACGCTCATTTCCAGGAGACCTACGCGGTTGCCGCTGCGGGGTTGCGGCTCTGGTGCGCGTCGGAGATCAGGTCCTCCAGATGCGTCTCCGCCTCGTCCTCCTCCATGTCGAGCGCGTACATCAGCTCGGACGCGAGGATCTTCTTGGCGCGGGTGTACATCTGCTTCTCGCCCGTCGAGAGGCCCTTCTCGGTCTCCCGGATCGCGAGGTTGCGGACGACCTCGGCCAGCTCGAAGACATCGCCGGTCTTGATCTTCTCGCGGTTGTGCTTGAAGCGCCGGTTCCAGTTCTTCGGCATCTGGCTCACGTCGTCACGAAGGACCGCCAGGACCTTCTTCACGTCGGCCTCGCCGATCACGCGCCGCAGCCCCGCCTTGTCGGCGTTGCAGCACGGGACCATCACCGTCATGTCGTTATGAAGGATCTTGATGGTCAGGTACTCGCGCTTCTCGCCGAGCACCTCCTTCTGCTCCTTCTTGAGGACCAAGCCCGCCCCATGATGCGGGTAGACGACCTGGTCGCCGATCTCGTAGACGGTCGGCTCCCGATCGATGTCGAGATCCTCGATGAACTCCTCTTCCAACACTGCGTCGCTGATGTCGTTCCCCTCCTGCTGTTTTCACGGGCGCGAGTGGAGCGCCCCGCTCGTTTCAGGTTTGCAAATAACGGTCCACGAGGTTGATCTCCTGGAGGCGGCGAAGGCCCTCGCGGATGTCCTTCGCGCGCATGTCCCCGACGCCCTCGACCCCTTCGAGCTCAGGGTCGGCGGCGGCGAGTATCTCGTCCAGTCCGTTGAACTCGCTGACGATCGACTGAACCACCATCTTCGGCAGGCGTGGGATGCGCCCGAGGATGCGGTAGCCGCGCGGCGAGGCGGGATGGTCGAGCGTGTTCAGCTTCCGGTCGTAGCCGAGAAGCTCGGCCAGGCGGCCGAAGTCAAGAAGGTCCTGGTGGGCCAGGCGGGCGAGCGCGTCGAGCACCATCGCGAACGCCTCCTCGGAGGGCTCGACCATGTAGTCGCGCACGAGCGCGGACTTGTCGGCCGCGACGCCGACCATGGTCTCCTCGAGCTGCATCTCGATCAGGCGCCCCTCGGCGCCGAGCTCGACGATGTAGCGCTCGATCTCGACAGCCATGCGCGTGACGAGCTCGGCGCGCTGGAGCACGGTGAGCACGTCGTGGAGCGTCACGCCGCCCTCGAACTCGAGCGCGGTGAGCCGCGTCGAGACCTGGTCCAGGCGGCTGCGGTACTTGTCGAGCGTGGCGAGCGCCTGGTTCGCCTTGGCCAGGACGACTGGGATGTCCTCGAGGATGTACTTCGCGCCGTCGAGGTAGAGCGACACCACGCTCCGGCTCGCGCTGATTGCGATCACGAGCGCGTCGGTCTGCTTCGAGACGCGCTCCGCGGTGCGGTGCCGGGTGCCGGTCTCGAGCGAGAGGATCGTGGGGTCCGGCATGAGCTGGACGTTCGCCCACATGATCTTGGTGCTGTTCGCGGCGAGGACGAGCCCGCCGTCCATCTTGGCCAGCTGGTAGAGCATGGCGGGCGTGTAGTCCACGTCAAGCTTGACGCCACCCGACAGCAGGAAGCTGAGCTCCTCCGACTCTCCGATGCAGATGAGAGCGCCGGTTCCGCCCTGGACGATGTTGTCCAATCCCTCCCGAACGGCGGTCCCGGGAGCGACCATCTCGAGGGCCCGAACGAGCCTAGGTTCCTGCCGCGCCTCGAGCTCTGCGACATCGTCTCCGGCGTACGGCATTGAGCCAATTCTACGGGAAAGGTCCCCGTTTCGGGTCACTTCGGTCGTTATGCAGGCGTTTTGCCACTGCGGAGGGCCGAAAATGGGGGCCGTGACGGGCCGTTTTTCGGGGCCCCCTGTAGACGCGGGACAGCATGGTCCCGAAGGTGCAGGCGACTCAGGAGCAGCGGCGGTTGAGCCCCACCAGTATGCGCCGGTGGCGGTGGCCCACACGGACATCGAGCCGCGCGCAGGCGGCGCGGCGCTTGAGGTGAAATCCGCCCACGAACCAGGGCCAGCGGTGGCCCGCACAGTTGGCGAACCGCACGACCGAGCCGATCTCCCAACCGTCCCAGTGCAGCGCGACCCGGGATCGAGACTCGGGCGCCACGCTGATCGTCACGAGGCCCGACCCGCCCCGGATCTGGACGCCGTGCTTCAGCCAGTACGGGAAGGGCTCCCCGTCCTCGCGCTCGAGCGGCCCCGGGACGTAACGGCGCGGCATCACAACGGCACCAAGCACGAGTCGCCCCTCGCTGTTGGCAGCGGCCTCCGAGCCGGCGGCGGCCTCGCAGGCCACGCTTGGCTTGACGGAAACGCGTGCCCGCTTCGACGAGGGCCAGAGCGCAACGGCGAGGACAGCGCCCACAGCCAGAACGCCGAGCATGCCTGCCAAGCGGAGCATCTCCTAGAGCGTCCCATGGTGGGGCGGAACTACAAGAAGCACTCCGTCAGGCGGCCTGAGCCTCCCCCTCAGCGCCTCGGTTCAGCGCCGCGAGCGCCTTGCGGAGAGTCGTTACGGAGTCCGAGGGATGGACGACGAGCTCGAGCCCGAACTTGCGCGCCTCGGCCATGCGGCGGTCGGCGTGCGCCACGTGCCGCAGCTCGCCCGTCAACCCGAGCTCGCCGAAGGCGGCGAGCGGCCGCTCCGCCGCGGGCGCGATGCCCTTCGCCGCGGAGGCGAGCGCCAGCGCGATGGCGAGGTCGGCGCCCGGCTCGTCGACCCGGACGCCGCCGGCCACGGACACGAACACGTCCGCAGTGCCGAACGAGATCCCGGCGTGCCGGCTGAGGACGGCCAGCACGAGCGCGAGGCGGTTGCGGTCGACCCCGTTCGCCACCCGTCGCGGCGGCGTGATCTCGCTCGGCGCCACGAGCGCCTGCACCTCCACGAGCAGGGGCCGCGATCCCTCCATCGCGCACAGCACGACCGAGCCGGGCGCGCGCGTGGCCTCGCTCACGAAGCGAGCCGAGGCGTCCTCCACCTCGACGAGGCCCTGCTCGTGCATCTCGAAGACGCCGACCTCGTTCGTCGAGCCGAAGCGGTTCTTCAGCGCGCGCAGCGTGCGGTACGTACGCTCGCGCTCGCCCTCGAACGAGAGCACGCAGTCCACCAGGTGCTCGAGCACGCGCGGTCCGGCGAGCGAGCCCTCCTTCGTCACGTGGCCCACGAGCAGCGTCGCGATGCCGCGCGCCTTCGCCAGGCGCATCAGCCGCCCGGCCACCTCGCGCACCTGCGAAACAGAGCCCGGCGCTCCGGTCAACGCCGGGTCGTACAGGACCTGCACGGAGTCGATCACGCAGACCTC
>DASYMP010000293.1:0-11189 GCA_036009005.1 Thermoleophilaceae bacterium
GCCGAAGTGGCGGCCGAACTTCTTGTCCTGCTTCCAGACGATCGAGCCGTACTGCCCGTTCTCCCAGATCACGTTCACGAACGGGGTGCCGATCCTCACCGCGGTCTCGAGCTCCTGGCAGTTCATCAGGAAGCCGCCGTCGCCGTTCACGCTCACGACCTTGCGGTCGGGGTGCACCAGCTTCGCCGCGATCGCCGCCGGCACCGCGAAGCCCATCCCGGCGAGCCCGTTCGCGATCAGCACGGTGTTCGGCTCGTAGGCCGGGAACATCCGCCCGATCCAGAGCTTGTGGAGCCCGACGTCCGAGATCAGGATGTCGTCGTGCCCGAGCGCCTCGCGGATCTCCCAGAGCGCGCGCGGCGGCTGGACCGGGAAGGCGTCGTCGTCCTTCGCCTGCTCGAAGCGGCCGAGCACCACCTCGCGCAGCCGCGTGGAGCCGCCGCCCGCGCCTGCGCTCGCGGCGTGGGGCGCATGCCGGCACTCCTCGCCCAGGCGGGTGAGCACGTTGTAGATGTCGCCGACCAGCTCGACCTCGGGGATGAAGTTGGCGTCCGTCTCGGCCGGGACCGAATCGATGCAGATGATCGTCTTGTCGCGGCCCGGGTTCCAGTGCTCCGGGGAGTGCTCGACGAGGTCGTAGCCGATCGCCAGCACCACGTCGGCCTCGCCGAAGCCAGCCATCTCGTAGTCGCCGGCCTGGAGGCCCACCGAGCCGAGCGCCTTGTCGTTGTCGGCCGGCAGGAGACCCTTGCCCATGAAGGTCTCGGCCACCGGGATGCCCGTGGCGCGCACGAACTCCCGCAGCGCGGGCGCCGCCTTCGCGCGGATCACGCCGTTGCCCGCGAGCGCGACGGGATGCTCCGCGGCGCGAATCAGCTCGGCCGCTCGGAGCACCTCGCGCGCGGGCGGCTCCGGCAGCACGGAGCGCTTGCGCGGCAGTGGCGCGCCCTCCATCTCGGTTGCCATGACGTCCTCGGGCAGCTCGATGTGCGTGGCGCCCGGCTTCTCGCCCTCGGCGACCCTGAAGGCCTTGCGCACCACCTCCGGGATGATCTCCGCGTCCTGCACGCGCGCGTTCCACTTGGTGATCGGGCGCATCACGCGCGGTACGTCGATGTACTGGTGCGACTCCTTGTGCATCCGCTCGAGATCGCCCTGCCCGGTGAGCGCCACGAGCGGCGCGCGGTCGAGATAGGCGTCCGCCACCGCGGTCACGAGGTTGAGCGCGCCGGGACCGAGCGTGCCCAGGCAGACGCCCGCGCGGCCGGTGAGGCGGCCCCACACGTCGGCCATGTACGCGCCGCCCTGCTCGTGCCTCACGGGGATGAACTCGATCGAGGAGCGCGACAGCGAGTCGTTCAGGTCCAGCGTCTCCTCGCCGGGGATTCCGAAGACGTGCTTGACGCCCTCGGCCTCGAGGCATTCGACGAAGACGTCGCTGGCTTTGCGCTTGGCCACGGGCTCCTGACTGTAACGTCACGGTCGTGGCACCCGTGGCCCGCTACGCGAAGAGCGGAGACCTCCACATTGCGTACGCGGTCGAGGGCGACGGGCCGGTGGACCTCCTCTGGATTCCGCCCTGGATCTCGCAGGTGGAATACCTCTGGGCGGAGCCCTCGCTCGAGCGCGTGATGGCGCGGCTCACGCAGTTCGCGCGCGTGATCACGTTCGACAGGCGCGGCTCGGGCCTGTCGGACCCGCTCTTCGGGGCACCGACGCTCGAGGACCAGATGGACGACGTGCTCGCCGTGATGGAGGCCGCGGGCTCCGAGCGGGCCACGATCTGCGGCACGCTCGAGGGCGGCCCGATGGCGGCGCTGTTCGCGGCCAGCCACCCGCAGAAGACCGAGGCGCTGGTGCTGTACGCCACCTTCGCCCGCGCCACCTGGGCGCCGGGCTACGAATGGGCCTGGCCCGCCGAGCTGCGCGACGAGAAGATGGGTGAGCTGATCGACCAATGGGGCCAGGGCTACGTGGCGTCGGCCGTGGCGCCCAGCCAGATGGCCGACCCAGGCTTCATGGAGTGGGCGGGACGGCTCGAGCGGCTCGCCGCGAGCCCCTCGACGATCCGACGCATCATCAAGCTGATCGGCGAGTTCGACGTCCGCGACGTGCTCCCGTCGATCCGCGTGCCCACGCTGGTGATGCACCGCACCGACGACACCTTCATCAAGGTGGAGCACTCGCGCTACATCGCCTCGCAGATCCCCGGCGCCCGCTACGTGGAGCTCGAGGGCGACGAGAACATGTTCTCGGTGGGCGACTGGGAGAGCCTCGTGGGCGAGCTGGAGGAGTTCATGACCGGGACTCGGCACGAGCGCGAGCCGGACCGGATGCTCGCCACGGTGCTGTTCACCGACATCTGCGAGTCGACCCAGCGGGCCGCCGAGATGGGCGACCGCGGCTGGCGCTTCCTCCTCGAGCGCCACGACGCGCTCTTCCGCCAGGCGCTCAGCCGCCACCGCGGGCGCGAGGTGAAGCGCACGGGCGACGGC
This sequence comes from Thermoleophilaceae bacterium, assembly GCA_036009005.1. Taxonomy (GTDB): domain Bacteria; phylum Actinomycetota; class Thermoleophilia; order Solirubrobacterales; family Thermoleophilaceae; genus JACVRW01. The sequence continues at coordinate 2,496 of DASYMP010000293.1, forward strand.
TTCCTGGCGACCTTCGACGGCCCCGCGCGCGCGATCCGCTGCGCCGCCTCGGTGACCGAGGCGATGGGCTCGCTCGGCCTCCAGATCCGCGCGGGCCTCCACACGGGCGAGCTCGAGGTCATGGACGGCGATCTCGGCGGCCTCGCCGTGCACATCGCCTCGCGCGTGATGGGGGCCGCGGCGCCCAACGAGGTGCTCGTGTCCGGGACCGTCAAGGACCTCGTCGTGGGATCCGGCATCGACTTCGAGGACAGGGGCGAGCGCGAGCTCCGCGGCGTGCCCGGCGAGTGGCGCCTGTACGCCGTGAATTAAAGAAAACGGGCGGAATTCCGACCGCTACCTTGAACCCGTAAGCGAGTTTCAAGGTCCCATGCGCCGTATCCGCCTCGTCCTCACAGCCCTAGCCCTGTTCGCTGCCGTGCCCGCCACGGCGGACGCCGCCGTGCGCCACGTGATCCGCGGCGCGGGCTTCGGGCACGGCATCGGAATGAGCCAGTACGGCGCCTACGGCTACGCGCTAGAGGGCGCCAAGTACAGCGGGATCCTGGGCCACTACTACAAGGGCACCAGCCTCCAGAGCGCCCCCAGCCGGCCGGTGCGCGTGCTGCTCCAGCCGGTGGACCCGTACATCCGCGTGCGCGGCGCCACCTCCGTGGGGGGACGCGCGCTGCGCCCGGGCACGACCTACATCGCCAAGCGCGGCGGCGGCGGGATCGTCGTCACGAACTCGCGCGGACGCCGCGTCGGGCGCTTCGGCTCCACCATCGAGTTCAAGAGCGACGACCCGATCCGCCTGCTTGGCCCCGCGCTCAACTCCGTGTCGAACGGCCTCTACCGCGGCTCGATCGAGGTGCGCGTGGACGGCGGTGGCGTCACGTCGATCAACGAGCTCGACCTCGACAGCTACGTGCGCGGGGTCGTGGCCGGGGAGATGCCGAGCACCTGGCCGCTCGAGGCGCTGAAGGTGCAGGCCGTGGCGGCGCGCACCTACGCGCTCGCCACGCGCAGGACGGACGGCGTCTTCGACCAGTACCCGGACACGCGCTCGCAGGTGTATCGCGGCGTGACCGGCGAGAGCGTGCGCAGCGACTCCGCCGTGGAGGACACCGCCGGGCGCATCGTCACCTACGGCGGGCAGCCTGCCGTGACCTACTACTTCTCCACCTCCGGCGGCCACACGGAGAACGTCGAGTTCTCGTTCGTGGGCTCGCTGTCGAAGCCGTGGCTCGTCGGCGTGCCGGACCCGTACGACACGCAGTCGCCGTACCACCGCTGGACGGTGCGCTTCTCGGCCGCGTCACTCGATCGCCGGCTCGGCGCGCCGGGCGCGTTCAGGCGGATCAAGGTCCTCGAACGCGGCGTATCGCCGCGCGTGGTGAGCGCACAGGTGGTGGGCACGCGCGGCTCGCGCACGATGTCGGGCCCGCAGATCCGCACCGCGCTCGGCCTGCGCGACTCGTGGTTCACCGACTACCGCGTGTCGAGCACCGCGAGCCGCGCGCGCTCCGCTCGCCCCGCGAGCTGGGGTCCGCGGCCCACCGAGCGGGTGCTCGCCGGCCAGCTGCTGCCCGCCCCGCACACCCGCTCGCTGCGCGTGGAGCGCCGCAGTGGCGGCAGCTTCCGCCCGCTCACGCGCGTCCGCACGACCGCGTCGGGCCGCTACCGGCTCGCACTGAACCGCCCCGGCGTGTACCGCGTGCGCTACGGCGCGGTCGCCGGCCCGCCCGTCCGCGTGCGCTAGCCGCGCGCGGCGGCCAGCCCTCGGATCAGCTCGACCGTCTGGGGATCGGCCTTCTCCACCGAGCCGGAGTCGAACGGCGGCTGCGGGTCGTACTCGATTCCGAGCTGGATCGCCTTGGCCACGTCGGCACCGGCGATCTTCGCGGCGAGCACGAGCCCCATGTCGATTCCGGAGGACACGCCGGCCGCGGTCACGACCTTCCCCTGCTCGACGACGCGCCTGCCGGTGGGCCGCGCGCCGTAGCGCTCGAGGTCGGGGAGGTCGAGCCAGTGCGAGGTCGCCTCGAGGCCGTCGAGCACACCGGCGGCGCCGAGCAGGAGCGAGCCGGTGCAGACCGAGGTGGTCCACTGGGATGTCTCGTGCGCCTGGCGGATCCATCCCACGAGCCGCTCGTCGTCGAGGAAGTCGTTCGTGCCGGTGCCGCCCGGCACGAGCACGATCTCCGGATCGGGCAGTTCCTCGAACGCGGCCTGTGCCTCGATGCCGAGCATCCCGTTGTCGGTGCGGACGATGCCGGGCTCGTGCGCAAGCCAGGTGACGCTGGCGCCCGGAAGCCGCGAGAGCACCTCGTAGGGACCCACGGCGTCGAGCGCGGTGAAGCGGTCGTAGAGCGGGATGGCGATCCTCATGCGGCCTCCTCGGCGCCTGCGGCGCCCTGGTTCGTTCGGAACCGGCTTCGGTAGTCGACGGGACTCACGCCCACGCGCCGGCGGAACGCTCGCCGCATGGTCTCGACGGTGCCGAAGCCCACCTGCCCTGCGACGGCCTCGACGGGCAGCTCGCCGGTCTCCAACGCGATCCGGGCGCGCTCCACGCGTGCGGCCTCGACGTAGGCACCCGGAGTCATGCCGGTCTCGCGACGGAAGGCGCGGGCGAAGTTACGGTCGCTCATCGACGCCCGGCGCGCGAGCGCGGGCACGGAGAGGTCGGCGTCGAGGTGGTCCGGTATCCAGGCCTGGAGGTCGCGCAGCGGGGCGCGGTCGGCGAGCTGGGCGGACAGCTGCGCGCTGAACTGAGCCTGCCCTCCGGGCCGCTTGAGGAACAGGACGAGCCACCTCGCCGCGTCGAGCGCCACCTCGCGGCCGAGGTCCTCCTCCACGAGCGAGAGCGCCAGGTCCATCCCGGCGGTCACCCCCGCCGAGGTGGCCACGTGGCCGTCGCGCACGAAGATCGGGTCTGGCTCGACCGCGATCGAGGGGTAGCGCCGCGCGAGCTCGGCGCAGCTGGCCCAGTGGGTGGTGGCGCGGCGGCCGTCGAGGAGCCCCGCCCTGGCGAGCAGGAACGCGCCGGTGCACACGGAGGCCACCCGCCGCGAGCGCCCCGCCGCCGCGCGGATCCAGTCGATCAGGCGCTCGTCGCTCTCCGCGGCACGCGTGCCGGTGCCGCCCGCGACGATCAGCGTGTCGAGCGGGCCGGTGCAGTCCTCGAGCGCCTCATCGGGCACGAACGACAGCGTCGAGGTCGCGAGCGGCTCCCTCGTCTGGGCCGCCACCGTGACGTCGTAGCCCGGGGGGCTGAGCTTCGTGGCCGCCCGCAGCACCTCCGCCGGCCCGGTCACGTCGAGCGTCTGAACACCCGGAAAGGCCACGATGACAACGCGCCGCATGCGCCCATCATCCGCCCGTTCACCCCTGGCTGCAAGACCACCTACCGGACAATTTCTGCCACTCGGAAGAGAGGTGCCGCAGGAAATACTGACCTGGTGAGTAAAACCTGCGGCACCCCGCCTCGAACGGGGTTCCTCAGTGCAAGTCGTTCAGCTCGGCGTGAAGCGGAATGTCACGACGTCGCCGTCCTGCATCACGTAGTCGCGACCCTCCACTCGCGTGAGGGCTCGCTCGCGGGCGGCGCTGTAGCCGCCGGCGTCGACGAGGCCCTCCCAGGGGGTGATCTCGGCGGCCACGAAGCCGCGCTCCATGTCCGTGTGGATCGCTCCGGCGGCCTGGCGCGCGCGGGTCCCGCGTGGGATCGCCCAGGCGCGGCCCTCCTTGTCCTGCCCCGCGGTGAAGAACTGGATGAGATGGAGCAGCGAGAAGGCCTCGCGGATGACGGTCTCGAGGCCGGACTCGGCCAGCCCGAGCTCCTCTCTCATCGCCGAAGCCTCGTCGTCCTCGAGCTCGGAGAGCTCTGCGTCGAGGCGGGCGCTCACCGCGGTGGCGCGGGCGCCGCGCTCGTCCGCGTGGGCCACGAGCGCCGGCGGTGGCTCCAGAGGCTCGCCCTCGGCGACGTTGGCCACGTAGAGCACGGGCTTCGAGGTGAGCGCGGTCAGCCGCTTGGACGCCCCGGGCGCGTCGGCGGGCTCCGGGACGGTGCGGACGGCGCGCCCCTCTCGAAGCGCATCGACCACGGCGCGCAGCCAGCGCTCCTCGGCGATCGCCACCTTGTCCAGCGACTTCGCCTGCTTCGCGACCCGGTCGAGGCGGCGCTCGGCCTGCTCGAGGTCGGCGAACAGCAGCTCGGTCTCGATCGTCTCCACGTCGGCGAGCGGGTCCACGCGGCCCTCTGGGTGCACGACCTGCGGGTCGTCGTGGGCGCGCACCACGTGGAGGATCGCGTCCGTCTCGCGGATATTGGCCAGGAACTTGTTGCCGAGCCCCTCGCCCTGGTGGGCGCCGCGCACGAGCCCGGCGATGTCGTGGAACTGGATCGTCTCGTGCACGATCGGGCGGGCGCCGATCGTGGCCGCCACGCTCTCGAGCCGCTCGTCGGGCACGCCGACCACCGCCACATTCGGCTCGACCGTGGTGAACGGGTAGTTCGCGGCCTGCGCGCCGGCGCGCGTGAGCGCGTTGAACAGCGAGGATTTCCCCGCGTTCGGCATGCCAACGATGCCTATCTTCATACTCGGAACCTCATGCTCGCCCCCGCGAAACTAGAGGACGGCCAGAGCGTCCGAATCGGGGCGCAGCAGGTGCGCTACGTGCGGCGGACCGCGCCGCACGGCACGGCCGGCGACCTGCCGATCGTGGTTCTGCACGGCTGGGGCGCCCACCTCGAGGCCGTCGCGCCGATCCTCGCGGCGCTAGACGGCGCGTCCGACCTGGTCGCGCTGGACCTGCCCGGGTTCGGCGAGAGCGAGGCGCCGCCGGAGACCTGGGACACCGACGACTACGCGCGCTTCGTGCTCGACTTCCTCGACCAGATCGGGATCGAACGGGCGCACCTGGTCGGTCACTCGCACGGCGGCCGTGTGTCGATCGTGCTCGCCGCCGACCGGCCCGAGCGGGTGGGCAGGCTGCTGCTCGTGGACTCGGCCGGAATCCCGCCCAAGCGTGGCTGGCGCTACCGGCGCCGCGTGGCGGTCGCCAAGTTCGGTCGCGTGGTGGCAAAGCTCGGCGGAGCCCCCGGACGGCGGCTTCAGGACCGGATGCGCGCACGCGTGGCGTCGCGCGACTACCTCGAGGCCTCCGAGGCGATGCGCGGCACGTTCCGCGCGGTGGTCGCCGCGGATCTGCGCGACCGGCTCGCGAGGATCGGCGCCTCGACGCTGCTGGTCTGGGGCGAGCTCGACGAGGACACGCCGCTGTGGATGGGGCGCGTGATGGAGGAGCTGATCCCGGACGCGGGGCTCGTGGTGCTCGAGGGTGCGGGCCACTACAGCTACGCGGACGCGCCCGGCCAGTTCCGGGCGGTGGCACGCCGCTTCCTGCTGGACCAGCCGCGCGAGCTCGCGCGGAGCAGCCCGGGCGGGGGCGAGCCGGCTTCGTGATTGCCGCCGGACTCATCGCTGCGGGCGCCGGCCTGCTCGTCCTGATCGCCGGGCGCGTCCACCTCATGCTCCATCTCTTCCAGCTCGAGCATTACGAGCCCGCGCGGCTGCGCGTCTGGGTCGAGCGGCGGGGGCTGCGTGTGGATGCGGCGCGCCTGGGGCTCTGCGCGGCGGGCGGCGTCGCGCTCGTGATCGTGACGGCGGCGGATCTCGACGTGCTCGTGCTGATCCTCGGGCTCGCCGCCGGCGGCGCCCTCGCGGCCTCGGGCCTCGCGCTGATCCGTCGCCCGCAGACGAAGCCGCTCGCGTTCACGGCGCGCGCACGAAGGCTGTTCGCGCTGGCGCTCGCCCTGCCGGCGCTCGTGCTCGTGCTGGCCGCGGTCGCAGCGTTGGCCGGTGCGCCCGCCGGGCTCGTGCCCGGCGTCGGCGTGCTGACCGGCCTGGCCGGGGTCGTGCTCGCGCCCGAGCTGCTGATCCTCGCCAACCGGGCGCTGAGGCCGATCCAGGCGCTCGACAACCGCCGCTTCCTGCGACGCGCCGTCGCAAGGCTCAGCGAGGTCGACCCGCTCGTCGTCGGCATCACCGGCTCGTTCGGGAAGACCACCACCAAGGCGTGCGTGGCGGCAGTGGCCGAGCTGCGCGGTCCCGCCTACGCCACGCCCGCCTCCTTCAACAGCCACCTCGGCGTGGTGCGCGCGATCAACGAGGGGCTGAGCGCCAAGCACCGCTCGTTCATCGTCGAGATGGGCGCCTACCGGCGCGGCGACGTGGCCGAGCTGTGCGAGCTCGTGCACCCGCGGATCGGCGTGCTCACCGCGATCGGCCCGGCTCACCTCGAGCGCTTCGGCTCGCTCGACGAGATCGAGCGGGCGAAGGGCGAGCTCGCGGAGGCGCTTCCGGCCGACGGCACCTTCGTCACGAACGCGGACGACGAGCGCTGCGTACGGGTGACCGAGCGCACGCGGGCGAGCGTGGTCCTGTTCAGCGCCGCCGCCTCCCAGGCGGCGGAGATCGGCGCGCACGACATCACGATGGCCGAGGGCACCACACGCTTCACGCTCACGCGCCGCTCGACCGGCGAGCAGGTCGCGGTCCGCTCCAAGCTGCTCGGGCGCCACAACGTGGCGAACCTGCTCGCGGCGGCGGCTGTCGGCGTGAGCATGGAGCTCCCGCTCGACGCGATCGCCCGCTCGCTCGCTCGCGTGACGCCTCCCGCGCACAGGCTCGCGCCGATCCTGAACCCGCAGGCGGGCATCGTCGTGATCGACGACGCCTACAACTCGAACCCGGTGGGCGCGGCCGCCGCGCTCGAGGTGCTCGCCTCGCACCAGGCCGAGCGCAGGCTGCTCGTGACGCCCGGGATGGTCGAGCTGGGCGAGCGCGAGGCCGAGGAGAACGAGCGCTTCGGCACCCAGGCGGCCGCCGTCTGCGACCTCGTCGTGCTGGTGGGGGAGGAGCGCTCGCGGCCGATACTCGACGGCCTGAACGCGGCCTCATTCCCGTCCGCGCAGGTACACGTGGTCGCGAACGCCTCGGAGGCACAGGCGCTGCTCGCGAAGACGACCCGGCGCGGCGACGTGGTGCTGTTCGAGAACGACCTGCCCGATCTGTACGCCGAGGACGGCAACGGCTCGGGAAGTATGTTTTCGCCGTGACGCAGCAGGGTCTACGGGTCGCCGTCCTGTTCGGTGGCCCATCGGTGGAGCACGACGTCTCGATCATCAGCGCACAGCAGCTGATGGCCGCGATGACGCCGCGCCACGAGCCGGTCCCCGTCTACCTCGCGCGCGACGGCCGCTGGTGGGCCGGCGACGCGCTGCGTGAGATCGGCGCGTTCGGCGCCGACCAGCCGGCCGGCGCGGAGCCCTGCGAGCTGCGACTCGGGCGCGACGGCGCACCGTTCGCCGCACCGGGCGGCTCCCGCTTCAAGGGCGACCGCGACATCCACGTGGACGCCGCTATCTGCGCGATTCACGGCACGGGTGGCGAGGACGGCGGCCTCCTCGGCGCGCTCGAGCTGAGCGGCGTGCCCTACGTGGGCGGCGGCGTGGGCGCGGCCGCGGTCGCGATGGACAAGCGGCTCGGGAAGCTCGTCTTCGCCGAGGCCGGCGCGGAGGTCTGCCCGCACACGCTCATCCACCGCGAGGACTTCACGCGCGACCGCGCGGACTCCCTGCGGCGCGCCGCCGAGCAGGGCTTCCCCTGCTACGTGAAGCCGGCGTCGCTCGGCTCGTCGATCGGCGTGGCCCGCGTGCGCGAGCCGGACGAGCTCGAGGAGGCGCTCGAGCTCGCCTTCGAGCTCGACCTCACCGCGCTCGTCGAGCCGGCGCTCGACGACTTCGTGGAGGTGAACGTCGCGATCCTCGGCAGCCGCCGCACCGAGCTGCGCGCCTCCGAGGTCGAGCAGCCGGTGCGCGACTCCGACGCGGCGCTCTCGTTCGAGGACAAGTACCTGCGCGGCGGTGGCAAGGGCGGCGGCGGCAAGGGCTCCGCCGGCGACTCGAAGACCGCCTCGCGCGGCGGCGACAAGAGCGGCGGCGGCTCCGAGGGCATGGCGAGCGCCGACCGGCTGATCCCCGCACCGATCTCGCCGGCCGCCGCGGATGCGCTCGTGGACGCCGCGAAGCGCGCACACCGCGGCCTCGGCTTCTTCGGGGTGGTGCGCTACGACTTCTTCCTGAAGGACCCCGAGGGGGGACCGCCGCGCGTGGTCCTGAACGAGGCCAACACGGTCCCCGGCTCGTTCGCGTTCTACCTGTTCGAGCCGGCCGGGCTGTCCTTCCCCGAGCTCGCCGACGCCCTGCTCGAGATCGCGTTCTCCGAGGCGGCCGAACGCCGTGCCACGACGCGCACATTCGACTCGATCCTGATCTCCCAGCACCAGAGGTCCTAGCGGGGTGCCGGGGCGCGTTGCCGTGGCATGCGGAGGGCGGAGCCTCGAGCGCGAGGTGAGCCTGCGCTCGGGCGGTCGCGCCGCGGACGCGCTCGCGACGCTCGGCTACGACGTGACCGTGCTCGACCCCGACGCCCGCTTCGTGCGCAGCATCCGCGAGCTCGACCCCGACTTCGTGTTCGTGGCCATGCACGGCCGCGGCGGCGAGGACGGGACGCTCCAGGACCTGCTCGAGATCCTCGGCGTGCCCTACACCGGCTCGGACGTGCACGCCTCCGGCCGCTGCCTCGACAAGCACACCTTCAAGCAGCTCATGCAGGCGCAGGGACTGCCCACGCCGGAGTGGCACTC
>DASYMP010000294.1:0-3547 GCA_036009005.1 Thermoleophilaceae bacterium
GGCCGCGCGCACGTCGCCGTGGCGCTCGACCAGCGCGTCGCGGGCGCGGGACGCCACTTCTATGGGATCGAGGTCGGTGCCGTCGACCACAGCGCAGAGGAGTCCGTGGCAGGGCGCGACCAGGGCGCCGTGGCCCGCTGCGGCGATGGCGCGGTCGAGGTCGGCCTCCGCAGCGCGTGGGTCCACCACCGCGTAGACGATGACCGCCGACTTCGAGCCCACGCCGAAGGGCCGCAGCCGCGCTGTGAGCTCGGCCTCCTCCAGCTCGCCGGCAAGCGCGCCCGCGAGCACGTCGCCCGCAAGCCGCCGCTCGGTGTCGCGCATCGCGCGCTGGCGCATCAGCTCGAGCGCGACGACCGTGACCGACTGCTCGAGCGTGAGCCGCTCGCCATCGCCGAGGCCGCCGCCGTCGAGCACCGCGGCCAGCCATGCCTGCGGGCCGCCGCGGCTGCCGGTGAGCACGGGGAGCACCAGCGCGCGAGCGCCGAGCTCGGGATGGTCGGGCACGAACGGGGCCGCCTTTCCGCGCGTGCGTGAGCGTCGCACCAGCTCGGCGCGAATCGACTCCACCGCGTCCTCGGGCAGCTCGCGATGGAACGCCCGCGAGGCGAGCACCTTGCCGCGCGGGTCGAGCACGAGAATGGCTCCGCCGATCGTGGCCGCGATGGCGCGCGTGAGCTCGTCGAGCCCGCGCTCCTCGAGCAGCAGCCGCTCGAGCCGGCGGTGCACCGAGATGCTTCGCTGCAGCACGTCGTACTGCTCGTTCACGAGCGCCGTGAACGCCTTCTCGGTGATCGCGATGAACGGCAGCTCGTAAGGCACCTCGAACACCGGGAAGCCCTGCCCGCGTGCCTCCTCGAGCAGCGCCTTGGGAATCGAGTCGTGATCGAAGCCCGTGCCGAAGCCGAGTCCCGCCACGTGGTGCGAGGCGAGCCGCTCGACCAGCTCGCGCTGCTTCTTCGCGGTATCGAGCTGCATGCCCGTGGTGAGGATCAGCTCGCCGCCCGAGAGCCAGGGCGTCGGGTCCGGCAGCTCCGAGGCGTGCACCCAGCGAATCGGGGTCGCAGCGTCGTCGCGCCCGGCCACGAGGTCGAGCCCCATCTCCTCAACGAGGCCCTGGACGGTCAGCACGTCAGGAGAGCCGGGTCGCAGTGCCGCCGATCGAGCCCAGGGCGGCAGGCCGACATGAACGGCAATGCGACCATTTCAGTGCTTGACCACTTTGTCCCAGGCTTCCGTAAGCACCAGGCGCAGGATCCGGTCGATCTCCTCGAACTCGGGCGTGTCCGCGATCAGCGGTGGCGCGAGCTGGATCACGGGATCGCCGCGGTCGTCGGCACGGCAGATCAGCCCGTGCTCGTAGAGCGCGCCGGACAGGAAGCCGCGCAGGAGCGTCTCCGACTCCTCGTCGTTGAACGACTCCTTGGTGTCGCGGTCCTTGACGAGCTCGAGCGCCTGGAAGAACCCCGCGCCGCGCACGTCGCCGACCATCGGCAGGTCGCGGTGGAGCCCCTCGAGCATCTCGCGGAACTCCGGCTCCTTCTCGCGCACGTGGCCGCACAGATCCTCGTTCTCGAAGATGTCGAGGTTCGCCATCGCGATGGCGGCGGCCATCGGATGGCCGCCGAACGTAAGGCCGTGGGCGAACATCTCCGCGCCCTCCATGAACGGCTCGGCCACCTTGTCGGAGGTGATCATCGCGCCCATCGGGGCGTACGCGGAGGTGAGTGCCTTCGCCGTCGTGATGATGTCGGGCGAGTAGTCGTAGCGCTGGGCGCCGAACCAATGTCCAAGCCGGCCCCACGAACAGATGACCTCGTCGGAGATAAGCAGCACTCCGTAGCGGTCGCAGATCTCACGCACGCGCTGCCAGTAGCCCTCAGGGGGCGGGATGCAGCCGCCCGCGTTCTGCACGGGCTCGAGGATCACGGCCGACACCGTCTGCGGGCCCTCGAACAGGATGCGGTGCTCGATCTGGTCCGCCGCCCACAGCGGGTCCTGGCCCTCGGGGGCGCGGTAGGAGTTCGTGTTCGGCACGTGGCAACCGCCGGGAGTGAGCGGCTCGAACTGCGCGCGCAGCCCGGGGATGCCCGTCGCGGAGAGCGCGCCGAGCGTGGTGCCGTGGTAGGCGATCTCGCGCGCGATGACCTTGATGCGCTGGCCGTCGCCGTTCAGCCGGTGCCAGTTGCGGCAGAGCTTGAGCGCAGACTCGACCGCCTCCGAGCCGCCCGAGGTGAAGAAGACGCGATCCATGCCCTCGGGCGCGAGGCCCGCGATGCGCGCTGCCAGCTCGATCGCACGTGGGTGCGCGTAGCTCCAGTTCGTGAAGAAGCCGAGCTCCTTGGCCTGCTCGGCGGCGGCCTCGCCCAGCTCGGCGCGGCCGTGGCCGGCGTTCACGCAGAAGAGCGCGGAAAGCCCGTCGAGGTAGCGCTTGCCGTGCTCGTCCCAGACGTAGGAGCCCTCCCCGCGCACGATGATCGGCATCTCGTGGTCCGCGTACGCGCCCATCCGCGTGAAGTGCATCCAGAGGTGCTTGCGCGCGAGCTGCTGGAGCTCGCTCTGTGCGCCGGTCACCGCGGGCGTCGCGGTCTCGAGCTTCGTCGCCATGGGTATCTCTCCGTCTCGGTCGGCCTATCCGATCTGGACAACGCTAGCGACGGTCCGGCGCAGGCGCAACCGCATGACTGGTGAATCCCGGGCGCGCCGTCCTGTACAACTTGTACAAGTACGACGGAATCGTTTTGGGGATTCTGCATCTTGCAAGCAGGGGCGAGAACCCCGTAGGTTGGCCGGACCAGCCAACTGGCTGGCGAAGAGAGGGACATTTGGACGAACCGACCGGTACGGACGGACCAGACATCCATCTCGACCGGGTGACGAAGCGTTTCGCCGAGACCACGGCGGTCGACGAGCTCACCCTGTCGATAGAGCGCGGCGCGTTCTACGCCCTGCTGGGCCCGTCCGGGTGCGGCAAGACCACGACGCTGCGGATGATCGGCGGCTTCGAGGACCCGACAGAGGGCACCGTCTACCTCGGCGGCAGCGACGTGACGGACCTGCCGCCATACCGGCGCGACGTGAACACGGTGTTCCAGAGCTACGCGCTGTTCCCCCACCTGTCGATCTTCGACAACGTCGCGTTCGGGCTGCGGCGCAAGGGCGTCGGCAAGGCCGACGTCAAGCAGCGCGTGGGCGAGGCGCTGGAGCTGGTCGACCTGACCGGGCGCGAGAAGCGCAAGCCGAGCCAGCTCTCGGGCGGCCAGCAGCAGCGGGTGGCGCTGGCGCGCGCGCTGGCCTACGAGCCCGAGGTGCTGCTGCTGGATGAGCCGTTCGGCGCGCTCGACGTCAGGATTCGCGGGCAGATCCGCCGCAGCCTGAAGGAGATCCAGCGCGAGCTCAAGCTAACCACCATCCTCGTGACGCACGATCAGGAGGAGGCGTTCGAGCTGGCCGACCGCATCGGCGTGGTCGAGCGGGGCCGGCTGGTGGAGGTGGGCACTGCCGAGGAGCTGTACGCGCGCCCGCGCGTGCTGTTCACGGCTACCTT
>DASYMP010000295.1:0-2899 GCA_036009005.1 Thermoleophilaceae bacterium
GCGTGGTTCACGATCTGGTCCATCGCGAGCAGCGAGAAGTTGATCGTCATCAGCTCGACCACCGGTCGCAGGCCGAGCATCGCGGCGCCCACGCCCATCCCGACGATCGTGTTCTCCGAGATCGGCGTGTCGCGCACGCGCTTCTCGCCGAACTCCTCGAGCAGGCCGGAGGTCACCTTGAAGGCGCCCTGGAAGACACCGATGTCCTCGCCCATCAGGAAGACGTTCTCGTCCTCCTGCATCTCCTCGCGCAGCGCCTGGTTGAGCGCCTCGCGGTAGCGCATCACGGGCACTAGTCGGCGCCTCCCTCGGCCTCTGGCTCGTCGCCGGAGGTCTCGCCCTTGCCGCCCTCGGTGCCGCCCGCGTCGTCCTCGTCGCCGTCCTTCTTCTGGCGGCGGCTGCGAGCCTCGCGGTCGCCCACGTTCGCGTACGCGGCGCCCGCCTCGGCCAGCTGGTGGGGCAGCTCGCCGGCCTCGCGCTCCTGCTCGCCGCGGTGCACCTCGGGGGAGCGCTCGTCGACCGTCCACCAGCCGGGCACGTCGCCCGTGTAGACGTACACGTCGTCGTAGAGCGAGTCGAGGTCCGGGAAGGGCGACTCGTCCGCGAAGCGCACGGCCTCGTCGACCGTCTCGATCGCCTTCTTGTCGAGCTCCTCGTACTGCTCCTTCGACACGATGCTCTCGTCCTGAAGGCGCCCGGCGAACGCCTGGATCGGGTCGCGCTCGCGCCACTCCTCGACCTCGTCCTTGGTGCGGTACTCCTCGGGGTCGGCCATCGAGTGGCCGCGGAAGCGGTAGGTCACGGCCTCGACGAGCTGCGGCCTGCGCTCCTCGCGCGCGCACTTGAGCGCGTTCGTCACGCAGGCGTGCACGTCGAGCACGTCCATGCCGTCGCACTTGCTGCCCGGCACGCCGAAGCCCTGCGCCTTCATCGACAGGTCCGTGACCGCGGAGTGGCGGTGGAGCGCCGTGCCCATCCCGAACTGGTTGTTGATGATCACGAAGACCACCGGCAGCTTCCAGAGCGCCGCGAGGTTCATGGTCTCGCCGAAGGTGCCCTGGTTCGTGGCGCCGTCGCCCATCATCGAGAGGATCACGTCGTCGGTCTCGCCGTAGTCGCACGCGAGCGCGACGCCGGCCGACAGCGGCAGCGAGCCGCCGACGATCCCGTAGCCGCCGAGGAAGCGCTTGTCCCAGTCGAACAGGTGCATCGAGCCGCCGCGCCCGCCGGAGCAGCCGTCCACGCGGCCGAACAGCTCCGCCATGACGGCGTTCGGATGGGTGCCCCGCGCGATCGCCTGGCCGTGCTCGCGGTAGGTCGACATGAGGTAGTCGTTGTCGCGGAGCGCCTGCGTGGCGCCCACGACGGTCGCCTCCTCGCCGATGCAGAGGTGGAGGAAGCCGCCGATCTTCGCCTTCGCGTACATCTCGCCGGCGCGCTCCTCGAAGCGGCGGATGAGGAGCATCTTCTCGAGGACCGTGAGGCAGGTGTCCTTGTCCGGGAGGCCGTGCTTCACCTCGCCGAAGCCGACCTCCTTGAGCCCGGGTACGTCGCTCGGGCTCTGGCCGCCGTTGCCGCCCTCGGCGTTCGCGGCTTCGCCGTTGCCGCCCTGCTGAGAGTCACCCGACTGAGTGGCGTCACTCGTAGCCATTGGCCCGGAGAGTACCCATACCTTTGGTCTTTCAGTGAACAATTCACCCGGATGGGGGGATGCGGACCGCAGCGCTGGCGATGCGGCGCCGAGCCTGTCCCTCACCCGGTTTGCGACAGCCACGGCGGTGCGGCCCGCCAGCCAGGCCGCAAACCCGGCACCAACGCCCGCGGCGATCCGGAAGCCCAGCTCATCCGTCCGTGATCTCTGACGCGACGCTCGGCTCCACACCGAGGGGAAGCTACGCCGCGGACAGGGCGGAACCGGCCTCCTCGAGGCGGTCGTCGCCAAAGAAGAGCCCGTCGCCGACCGCGATCGTCGGCACGCCGCGAACGCCGAGGTCGTACGCCTGTTGCGTTGCGGTGCGGAGGTTGTCCTTCACCGACTGCGTCTCGAGCGCCTTCAGGATCGCGTTCGGATGGAGCTCGCAGGCGGCCGCGGCGATGAGGATGTTGTCGACCTCCGAAAGGTCCCGGCCGGCGGCGAACGCCTGGCGGAACGCGGCGAGCGAGAAGGCGACCGCGCGGCCGATCGAGGCACAGAACGTCGCGACCCGCATGGCCTTCAGCGTGTCGTTGGGCCAGCCCTCAGGCCAGCGGATCGGCATGAGCCCGTACTCCGCGGCGCGCCGCTCGACCTCCCGCTGGCCCGCCTCGCGCTCATCGGTGACACCCCACGACCCGCCACCGCTCTGCTGCCAGATCCCGCCGAGCAGGATGGGCTGCCAGATCGGCTGGACCGGCAGCGCCTGATTCACCCGCTCAGCGGCGAGATACGAATACGGCGACCCAAGGTCGAAATAGAAAACCGGCTGCCCCACGCCAACTCAGTTTGACGGGGGCGCAACGCAGCGAAAAGCGTGCTGAACGGCGAGGTAAACGCGGTCGTAGCTGACCTGCGCATTCCCATCAATGAGCACGGCTTCCAATTGTTCGACCGCGCTCGGACCATTGTCCGGATTGCTGTACACGCTGGCGGTCCACTCGGGGTCGGAGACCTGACCGCTTGAGCGAGCGAAGCTGTCGAGTTGCGGCATGGTCGGCAGTCCCCTCCCGACCTGACTGCAGGCGTTGATCGCGCCGAGATAGCCGTCCGGGGACCGAACCGACCCTTCGAAACACATGGCTGCTTTGGCAACCATGCCGCTGGGACACTTCACACGTAGGTCCTGAGCGGTGGCCCCTCCGACACGATCTGCTTCAGCCGCCCGCGGAACCTTTCCAAGTCCGGACTCCCTCACGACGCCCG
>DASYMP010000296.1:0-16253 GCA_036009005.1 Thermoleophilaceae bacterium
ACCTGGACCGGCTGCTGAAGACGGCGGACGTGACGGCGGCGATGTCCACGGAGGCGCTGCTCGGCACCAACCGGGCGTTCGCCGAGGACCTCGTGGCGCTGCGCCCGCAGCCGGGCCAGGCCGCGAGCGCCGCGAACCTCACGCGGCTGCTGGCCGACTCCGCAATCGTCGCGAGCCACCGCTACGACGACCCGCGCGTGCAGGACGCCTACTCGCTGCGCTGCGCCCCGCAGGTGAACGGCGCGGCGCGGGACACCTGGGCGCACGTCGACACGGTCGCTAGGGCCGAGCTCCGCTCCGCCATCGACAACCCGGTCATCCTGCCGGACGGCCGCGTGGAGTCGTGCGGGAACTTCCACGGCGCGCCGGTAGCGATGGGCTGCGACTTCCTGGCGATCGCCGCCGCCGAGGTGGGCGCGATCGCCGAGCGGCGCACCGACCGCATGCTCGACCCGGCGCGCTCGTACGGCCTGCCGCCGTTCCTCACCGAGGACGCCGGCGTGAACTCCGGCCTCATGATCGCGCAGTACACCCAGGCGGCGATGGTGGCCGAGAACCGTCGCCTGGCGGTGCCTGCGAGCACGGACTCGCTCCCCACGAGCGCCATGCAGGAGGACCACGTGTCGATGGGCTGGGGCGCGGCCCGCAAGCTGCGCGCCGTCGTGGGAAACCTGACGCGAATCCTCGCCGTCGAGCTCACCTGCGCCGCGCGCGCGCTCGACCTGCGCGCTCCGCTCGAGCCCGCGGCGGGCACGGCCGCGGCACGCGCGGCGGTGCGCGCGGTGGTGCCGGGCCCCGGGCCCGACCGCTGGCTCGCGCCGGAGCTCGCCGAGGTTGAGGCGCTCGTTGCGTCGGGCGGGGTGCTCGAGGCCGTCGACGCCGCGATCGGGAGCCTCGGATGAGCGCCCGGCCCGTGCACGCGCCGCACGGAACCGAGCTCAGCTGCCGCGGCTGGGGTCAGGAGGCGGCGCTCCGGATGCTGATGAACAACCTCGATCCGGACGTGGCCGAGCACCCCGACGAGCTGGTCGTCTACGGCGGCACGGGCAGGGCGGCGCGCTCCTGGGAGGCGTTCGACGCGCTCGTGCGCACGCTCCGCACGCTGGCCGACGACGAGACCATGCTCGTCCAGTCCGGCCAGCCGGTCGGTGTGTTCCGCACGCACGAGTGGGCGCCGCGCGTGCTGATCGCGAACTCGAACCTCGTGCCCGAGTGGGCCACATGGGACGAGTTCCGGCGCCTCGAGGCGCTCGGGCTGACGATGTACGGGCAGATGACGGCGGGCTCGTGGATCTACATCGGCAGCCAGGGAATCGTCCAGGGCACCTACGAATGCTTCGCCGAGATAGCGCGCCGCCGCTTCGGCGGCTCGCTGGCGGGAACGATCACGCTCACCGCCGGCCTCGGCGGAATGGGCGGCGCCCAGCCGCTCGCGGTGACGATGAACGAGGGGGTCGCGCTGTGCGTGGAGGTGGAGCGCGACCGCATCCGCCGCCGGATCGACACGCGCTACCTCGACGAGGAGGCGGACGACCTGGCCGACGCGGTGGAGCGCTGCCTGCGCGCCAAGCGCGAGCGGCGACCGCTGAGCGTAGGCCTCTGCGCGAACGCCGCCGACGTGCTTCCCGAGCTGCTCCGCCAGGGCTTCGAGGCGGACGTCGTGACCGACCAGACGAGCGCCCACGACCCGCTCGCCGGGTACGTGCCCGCCGGGCTCGCGCTGGACGAGGCCGAGCGGCTCCGCCGCGAGGACCCGGACGACTACATCCGCCGCGCGCGCCTGTCGGCCGCCGCGCATTGCTTCGCCATGGTGGGCTTCATGGACGCGGGCGCGGAGGTGTTCGACTACGGGAACAGCCTGCGCGCCGAGGCGAAGCTGGGCGGGTTCGAGCGGGCCTTCGACTATCCGGGCTTCGTGCCGGCCTACATCCGGCCGCTGTTCTGCGAGGGCAAGGGACCGTTCCGCTGGGTGGCGCTGTCCGGCGACCCGGCCGACATCGCGGCCACCGACCGCGCGCTGCTCGAGGAGTTCCCCGAGGACGAGAGCCTCGCGCGCTGGATCAGGATGGCCGGCGAGCGGATCGCCTTCCAGGGCCTGCCGGCGCGCATCTGCTGGCTCGGGTACGGCGAGCGGCGCAGGGCCGGGCTGCGCTTCAACGAGATGGTTCGAAGCGGCGAGCTGCGCGCGCCGATCGTGATCGGGCGCGACCACCTCGACTCGGGCTCGGTGGCGTCGCCGTACCGCGAGACGGAGTCGATGCTCGACGGCTCGGACGCGATCGCCGACTGGCCGCTCCTGAACGCGCTCGTGAACACGGCGTCGGGGGCGTCGTGGGTGAGCATCCATCACGGCGGCGGCGTCGGGATCGGCCGCTCGATCCACGCGGGGATGGTCTGCGTGGCGGACGGCACGGAGCTCGCTGCCGAGAAGCTCGACCGCGTGCTCACCTGCGACCCGGGGATGGGCGTGATCCGCCACGCGGACGCGGGCTACGAGCGGGCCACCGATGTCGCCGATGAGCGCGGGGTGCGCGTCCCGATGCGCGAGCGCGACGAGTGAGCCGGCTCGAGATCGTCGAGATCGGCCACCCCGTGCTGCGCGAGCGGGCGCGCGAGGTCTCGCCGGATGAGCTTCGCTCGGACACCTTCCAGCAGCTGATCGACGACATGATCGAGACGATGCGGGCCGCCGACGGCGCGGGTCTGGCCGCCAACCAGGTGGCGGAGCCTGTGCGCGTGGCGGTGGTCGAGGTGAGGCCCGGCAACCCGCGCTACCCCTACAAGCCGCCCGTGCCGCTCACCGTGATCGTGAACCCCGTGATCGAGCCGCTCGACGACGAGCTCGCCCAGATCAACGAGGGCTGCCTGTCGGTGCCGAACCTGCGCGGCGAGCTGCCGCGGCACGTGAGCATCCGCCTGCGCTACACGGACCGAGATGGCGGCGAGCAGGAGGAGGTGCGGCGCGGCCTGACGGCGGGGACCTTCCAGCACGAGCTCGACCACCTCGACGGCACGCTCTTCCTCGACCGCGTGGCCGACCCGCGGACGCTCACCACCTGGGATCAGTACGAGCGCTTCCACCGGGAGGGATTCGAGCGGCGCGCGCGCGAGCTCGTCGAGCGGGTGGGCTCGTGAGCTCGTACTGGTGCGAGCTCGCCTGGCTCGGTGGGCCGGAGCCTGAGCGCGGGGTCGCCGTCGAGGTGGAGGACGGGCGCATCGCGGCGGTGTCGCCCGGCGCGGGGCCGCCCGGGGGCGCCGTGCGGCTCGACGGGCTCACGCTGCCCGGCCTCGCCAACGCGCACTCGCACGCCTTCCAGCGCGCGCTGCGCGGGCGCACCCATCAGGGAAGCGGGTCGTTCTGGACCTGGCGCGAGCAGATGTACGCGCTCGCGGAGCGGCTCGACCCCGAGAGCTACCTCGCGCTCGCGCGCGCGACCTACGCGGAGATGGTGCTGGCGGGCGTGACCTGCGTGGGCGAGTTCCACTACCTGCACCACGGGCCGGGCGGCAGCCCGTACGACGAGCCGAACGCGATGGGCCTTGCGCTGCTCGAGGCCGCGGCGCAGGCGGGGCTTCGCATCACGCTGATCGACGCGTGCTACCTGCACGGTGGGATCGGGGCCGAGCCGGACAGCACGCAGCAACGCTTCTCGGACGGGAGCGCCGAGGCGTGGGCGGAGCGGGTCGACGCGCTCGCCGACCGCGATGCGGCGCGAATCGGCGCCGCGATCCACAGCATGCGCGCGGTGGATCCCGACTCGGCGGCGATGGTGGCCGCCTGGGCGCGCGAGCGCGAGCGGCCGCTGCACGCGCACGTCTCGGAGCAGTCGGCGGAGAACGAGGCGTGCATCGAGGCCCACGGGCGTACGCCGACCGCGGTGCTCGCCGACGCCGGAGCCCTCGAGGCCGGCTTCACCGCGGTGCATGCGACCCATCTGGACGGCGCCGACGTGGAGCTGCTCGGCGGCGCGGCAACCTGCTGCTGCGTGTGCCCCACGACCGAGCGTGACCTGGCCGACGGCATCGGGCGCATGCGGCGGCTGATGGACGCCGGCGCATCGCTGTCGCTGGGCAGCGACTCGCACGCGGTGATCGACCTCTTCGAGGAGGCACGCGCGGTGGAGCTCGACGAGCGGCTCGCGAGCGGCGAGCGCGGCCACCACGACGCCGCGGCGCTGCTGCGCGCGGCGTCGGTCGACGGGCATGCGTGCCTGGGCTGGCCGGACGCCGGCCGCATCGAGCCCGGAGCGCGTGCCGACCTCGTGACGGTCTCGCTGGCCGGCGTGCGCCTGGCGGGCACCGCGCCGGAGGGCGCGCTCGACGCGGTCGTTTTCGCGGGGAGCGCGTGCGACGTGCGCACCGTGGTCGTGGACGGCCGCGAGCTGGTGCGCGACGGGCGCCACGTGGCGATCGACGTGCCCCGCGAGCTGCGCGACGCCGTGCTCGCGGTGACCGCGTGAGCGCGCTCGTCGTGGACAACGTTGGCCTTCTGGTGACCTGCGACCCCGCGCTTGGGGAGGGGCCGCTCGGGCTCGTGCGCGACGCGGCCGTTGTGATCGAGGGCGAGCGCGTCGCCTCCATAGAGCGCGCGGGTGCTGCGGGCGACGAGCGCCTCGACGCCGCGGGACGCTGCGTGATCCCGGGGTTCGTGGACAGCCACACGCACCTCGTCTTCGCGGGCGACCGCGCCGACGAGTTCGCGGCCCGTATGGCCGGGCGGCCATACGCGGCGTCCGGCATCCGCGTGACCACCGAGGCCACGCGCGCGGCCGGCGACCAGGAGCTGCGCGCCCTCGCGGAAGCCCGGCGCGCCGAGGGGCTGCGGGCGGGGATCACGCACGCGGAGATCAAGTCCGGCTACGGCCTCGACACCGAGACCGAGCGCCGCTCCTGCGCGATCGCCGCCGAGCTCACCGACGACGTGACCTTTCTCGGGGCGCACACCGTGCCGCCCGAGTACGAGGGCCGGGCCGACGAGTACGTCGCGCTCGTGTGCGGCGAGATGCTCGACGCGTGCCGGCCGTACGCGCGCTGGATCGACGTGTTCTGCGAACAGGGCGCCTTCGACGCCGAGCAATCACGAGCGGTCCTCGAGGCGGGTCGCGCGGCGGGTCTCGGCCTGCGCGTGCACGGCAACCAGCTCGGCGAGGGGCCCGGAGTGCGCCTCGCCGCGGAGCTCGGCGCGGCCTCGGTGGACCACTGCACGTACCTGTCGGACGACGACGTGGACGCGCTCGCGGGGAGCGACACGGTCGCCACCTTCCTGCCGGCCACGGACTTCTCCACGCGCCAGCCCTATCCCGACGCTCGGCGCGTCATCGATGCCGGCGCGGCGGTGGCCATCGCGACGAACTGCAACCCGGGCTCGAGCTACACGACCTCGATGCCGTTCTGCATCGCGCTCGCGGTGCGCGACATGCGGATGACGCCCGAGGAGGCGCTCCTCGCGGCGACCACCGGCGGCGCACGCGCCCTACAGCGGGACGACGTGGGCCGTATCGGCCCCGGCGCGCGGGCGGATTTGGCGATCCTCGACTGCCCGTCCTACACGCACCTCGTCTACCGCCCCGGCGTTCCGCTCGTGGCGGCCACGGTGGCGCGAGGCCGCGTCGAGCTCGCGGGTCTCGGGTAGCGTCAGCGCATGCGCGACTGCGTCGTCGTGGGCTGCGGTCGCAGCGGCACGAGCCTGGCTGCCGGCCTGCTCGCCCGCGCGGGGTACGACTGCGGCGACGACCTCCTGCCCGCTGACGACGGTGGCCCCACCGGCTTCTTCGAGGCGTCCCGAATGAACGCGATCAACGAGCGCCTGCTCGCCCCGTATGACGGCGAGCCGCCCGCCCCCAACGGATACAGCAGGCCGTTGCGCGACGGAGAGCGCTGGCTCTCACTCCTGCCGCCGGATGTCGAGGTGCGGGCTCCGGAGGAGCTTCGGCAAGCGATGACCGAGGCGATCCCAAGCTCGCCGTACTGCTGCAAGGACCCGCGCTTCGGGTACACGCTCGGCGCGTGGCGCCCGCTCTTCGCCGGTGCACTGTTCGTGTGCGTGTTCAGGCACCCGCTGGCGACCGCGATGAGCATCGCCGGACAGGTTCGTTACGGCGATCTGACCGTGGACGGAGCTACGTCCGCCGAGATCTGGAAGGCGATCTACAGGCGGGTGCTAGGCGCGCACCGCCACCACGGCCAGTGGCTGTTCGTCCACTACGAGCAGCTGCTCGACGGCAGCGGCGTGAGCAGGCTCGGACGTGCGCTCGGCGCGCGGCTCGACGCTCAGCTCGCGGACCGTGAGCTGTCGCGGTCGCATCCCGGCGAACGCATTCCCGCAGACAGCGCGGCGATCTACCGGGAGCTGTGTGCGCACGCGGGCCATGCCGCGTGATCGACCTCCATTGCCATCTCCTGCCGGGTGTGGACGACGGCCCGGACACGATCGAGGAGAGCCTCGAGTACGCGCTCACGGCCGCACGGTCCGGCACGGAGCGCATCGTGGCCACGCCGCACGTGGAGCTGGTGGACGTCTCGGAGCTGCCGGCGATGGTCGCCGAGCTGCGCGAACGGCTCGCGGCCGAGGGCATCGAGTTGGAGGTGGACTGCGGCGGCGAGCTGAAGCCGCACTCGCTGCCGAGCCTCGCTCAGCACGAGCTCGAGATCATCGCCCACGGCCCTCCGGGCCGGCGCTGGGTGCTCCTCGAGGTGCCGTTCCGCGGCCTGGGTGATTCGCTGCTCGATGCGGCCGACGAGCTCGCGCGCAGGGGCTTCGCCGTGCTGCTCGCGCATCCGGAGCGGGCTCGGGGCTTCGGCGACTCGCTGCCGCTGCTGCGCGAGCGCGTGGAGCGCGGCGCCGCGGTGCAGATGAACGTGGGCCCGCTCACTGGCGACGAGCCGCCGGAGCGCCACGATGCCGCGCGGCGGCTCCTCCGCGCCGGGCTTCCCGCCGCACTCGGCACCGACGCGCATCCGCCCGGCCGCCCGTACACGCTGCTGCAGGGCACCGAGCTTGCGATCGAGAGCGGCGCGAGCGCCGCGCAGGCGGCGCGCCTCGTGGACGCCGGCCCGCGCGCGCTGCTTCGCGACGGCCTTCGTTTCTAGCCCAACGCTCCGGGCAGCAAAGGGTGGTGAGGAACGCCGCCGCGCTGGTGGCACCGGACGGAAACGGTTCGCTCGCGGGATACGCGGGCGCGCTCGGCGCGGCGCTCGGAGCGGAGCCCGTCGTGGCGGAGGGCTGCTCCAGTGGCTTCGGAGGGCGCGTGCTCAGCCGCGCGTCGCTCTCCCACCTCGCGTGCGAGGCCCGCGCCGTGCGCATGCTGCGGGCGCTCGACGCTCCGCTGCTCCATTTCACGAGCCATCATCTGGCGCGCTACGGACCCTTCCAGGGCACGCCGTACGTCGTGACCGTGCACGACCTGATGCGCCACAGGGACTGCACGGAGCGCGGCGGCGAGCGACTCATCCACCAGCCGAACCTCCGCGACCGACTCCACCTGCGACTCGACGCTGCCGGGCTCCGCGCCGCCGCCGCCCTGATTGCGGTGTCCGACCACACGAGGCGCGAGCTGACGCAGCTGCTGGGCGTGCCGGCCGACCGCATCCACGTCGTACCGGAGGGCGTGGACTGCACGGCGTTCCGGCCTGTGGCGGGCCGGCCGCTCGAGGCGCCCTACGTGCTCTACGTGGGCTCGGAGCAGCCGCGTAAGAACCTCCCGACGCTGTTCCGCGCCTTCGCGCGCGTGCGGCATGCCGTTCCGGGGCTGAAGCTCGCGAAGGTCGGCGCGCCCGGTGGACCGGAGGCGCCCTTCCGGGAGACGACGCTCGCCGCGGCGCGCGAAACCGGGGTCGTCCCCGACGTCGTGTTCGCGAACCGCGTGTCGCACGAGGAGCTGCTCGCGTGGTACTCCGGCGCGCTCTGCCTGGTGCAGCCCTCCCGGCACGAGGGCTTCGGGCTCACGCCGCTCGAGGCCATGGCCTGCGGCTGCCCGGTGATCGTCTCCGCCGGGGGCGCGCTGCCGGAGGTCGTGGGAAGCGCCGGCGTGGTGTACGGCCGGCCCGGCGACGTCGACGCCCTCGCGTGGGAGCTCACGCGCCTGCTCGCGAGCAGGGCCGAGCGAGCGGCGCTCGCCGAAATGGGCAGGGAGCGTGCCGCGCGCATGTCGTGGCGGCTGGCGGCCGAGCGCACGCGGCGGGTCTGGGCGGCCGCGCTCGGCGAGCGTCAGCCGCTCGTCAGCAGACCGCGGACCCGATCACGATTTCAGGAATCGACCAGAGCAGGTACGCGGCAAACAGCGCGCTCAGGACGCTCCCCATGAAGCCGGGCTGCTCAGCGCGGGTCGTCCTGGCTCTCGCCGGCGATCACGACCGAGCCCATCCCGTCGGCGGTGCGGCTCGCCGGGACGGTCTGCTCGGCGGAGGCGCCCGCGGCGCCGTTCGAGCTCGAGCCACCGCGGAGGCCGACGAGCGCGGCGGCGAGCACGGCCGACGCGGCGCCCGCCATGCCGATCATCACGCGGCGCCCGTTGCGCGGAAGGCCGTCCCGCATCGCGACCGTGGCCACCAGGTCCGTCATGTCGGAGCCGAGCTGAGCGGCGGTCCAGAGCCGCGCGTCACCGCCGCGCGCGAGGCCCACGACCGCCGCGGTGCCGAGCGCGGCATCGCGGCCGCCGGTCGAGCGAGCAAGCAGCTGCATGCCGGTGCGCCGGCCATCCCGGCCCGCCAGCCACAGCGCGAAGGGACGGGGCGCCGCCACCATCGCGACTCCCAATGCGGCCCGGCTGCCAGCGACTCCGAGCGCTGCGTACCTGGCCAGATCCTGTCGTCTCACGACGTCTCCTTTCGGTAGAGAGTTTCGTCGGCCTTGGCGTAGGCGCCCGACCTCTCGTGGGTGGGCGAGTGGCCATGCGGCGTCTATACCCGTTGCTCGGGCGGGTAGGCACCCGGCCGAGTGCGGGCGCCGCGGCACCCGCGCGCCTTCGAGGCGGGCAACTACAGGAGCGTTCCGCAGGCGACCAAGCGCCTCACGGCTCGAGCGCCGGATCGCGCCCGGGGCCCGGTTCGGGCTCCGGCTCCGGCGGAACCTGTATCTCCGTCGTGGCTGGTGGGCCCGTGCGCCCGTAGGCGTCCTCACCACGCACGGCGACGCAGTGAAGGCCTATTCCACCGCCCGGGTCCAGGTTCGCCGTGCCGCGACTGCCGGTTTGGGCGTTTTCGGTAACCGGGTCGTCGAAGCTCGGCGGGCAACCGCCCGGACGCAGGACCACATGCGCGAAGCGGATGCCCGCGGTTCTCGGATTCGTCCAGCTCACCCGGACGAGGCGCTGGACGGAATCGAACGTCGCGACCAAATCGGTCGGTGCCCCCGGTGCCGGCGACGCGTCGCAGTACGGCTGCGCGAGCGGGCGCATGCGTCCTCCGTAGCGCCGGATCGCGCCGCGCACGTCGTCGGACTCGAGAAGACGGCAACGCAATTGCCACGGCGGGTGCGGGGGCTTTTTACATGTCTGGTTGCCCTGGAAGTACATGAGCGCGCATCTGCTGCGCACATGCATGAGACCCAGAACGTGACCGAGCTCATGGGCGACCGTGACCGCCATCTGGTTCGCCACCCGGGGATCCTTGCGGTTCGTTGGCACCCAGAGCCGGACCCACGGGCCCCGCCTGCAGCCGACGCGCCCCTCTCCGGGAAATACCGCTCCGCAAGGCAACGGGATCCCCTTCACCTCCAGGGGACGACCGCCGATCGTCCATTCCGTCACGGCCGAAGGAGAAACCCAGCCCAGGATGGCCTGCCCGCCGCCGTCAGGCAGGATGCCGTCCTGGAAAATCGGGAGGAGCGCGCGGCGCCGGCTCGTCGCGCGGAAGCGCACGCGGACGCCGCTCGTGTTCCACGCTCGAACGGCCCGCCCAATGGCCTTGGCGTACTTCGGGGCGGCGCCGGCGTTATACGTGATCGTGCGGGTCGGCCACTTGTGCCCGCCGAGCTTGTATGCCTGCGCGGCCTGGGCGACCAGCATGCCGGCCACGCACAGCGCCGCCGCAGTGAGCAACGCGAGCCCTGCTCGTCGAATGGGGCGGACCATCTCGCCCCCAACCTGTCATAGGTCCCCCAAATGTGCCAGCCACCCCTATTTGCGCTGCTCTGCGGTTCGGGATAGGGTCACCCGGTGCTGGCCCGCCTCTCCGCGATCGTCCCGCTGATACTTCTGATCGGCCTCCCCGTCAGCGCGTCCGCTCGTCTGCCGGACTTCAAGAACAATCGCATCACGGCGAAGTCGATTGGCGGAGTACGCGTCGGCATGTCGCTGGGTCAGGCGAAGGCCGCCTGGGGGCCGGGCGGGTACGACTACGACGTGGATGCGCCCTGCGGAGCCGACACCGTGACATGCACCTGGCGGCAGACGAGAAGGGTCAACGCGCACGTCACGATCGACAACAATCGCGTCGAGAGGATCCTCATCGCCGGGAGCAGGAGGTCCCGCCCAGGCCGGCTACGGACGCGTGCCGGCTACCGGCTCGGCACCAAGGGCGAGGTCTTCTTTCGCAGGGGATGCCAGTCGAGCCCCGTTGGCCTGGACGCACCCGTGTCGGCCGGCGCCGTGTACACCTGTTCCCGTGTCACCTTCTACGTGGCCCGGCGCTCGGGGCGCACCATCGCCATCCAGGTCGGATAGACGAGCGGTTCGTCGTTATGAAAGTTCGGGTGATCACCGCTTTGGTCGCGATGCTCGTATTGGCCGGCGCTGGCTGCGGCTCGAGCGAATCGAAGGACTCGAACGACTCGGCCGGAGACACGACGGCCGGAGACACGACGACTACCGAGACATCGGTTTCGAAGCCTGAGTTCATTGCGGCCGCTGACAAGGTCTGCAGTCAGCTGGGACGCGACACCGATGGCTTGATCAAGCGCATGGGAGCCGTGCAGGCGTCCTATCCCGACGCCGCTGACGAAACAGCGCTCGATAAGCGCGTGCGAGCAGTTGCGAGACTCCTCCGGCGCTTCGAGGAGCGGTTCCGCGCGGGTACCGAAGAGCTCGCGAGCCTCCGCGGACCGGACGATTCGACGCTGACGAAGTATCTCGAGGGGCGGGAAGCGTACGCAGACACCGTCGCACGCCTCGCGGCCGCTCAGGCCGCGTTCGCCGACGCGACCGCAAACGATCAAGCGGAAGCCAACAAAGCCATCGTTTCGGCAGACAAGGCCGGTGACCGGACGCTGGCGCGCCTTCAGCGACTCGCGCGTGAGTACGGATTCAAGACTTGTCACCGCGAAACCTAGTCCTGCTGCGCCGCTCCTGTGCGGCGCTCCTCGCCCTCCTGGTGGCCGTGCCGGCCGCGCAGGCGGCCTCGTCGCGGCAGGTGATCGAGATCGTGAACGGCCAACGCGTGGCGAACGGAATTCCCGGCATCGTGGAGGACCCGGCGCTGTCGCGCGCCTGCGAGCTGCACAACCGCTACCTCGGCCTCAATCCGGGCGTGTATCCCCACAGGGAGACCCCGGGGCGGCCCGGCTATACGCAGGCAGGCGCGCAGGTCGCGCCAAACAGCGTCCTTATGGGCGGCGGCCCAGATCCGGGTCCGCCGCCGTATCCCTTCGACTCGGGCCGGAACCCCTTCCAGAGTCATCCGTTCCACCTCGCCGGTCTCCTGCGCCCTGCCCTGGTGGACACGGGAGCCAACGAGTCGAGCGGCTGGACGTGCGTGGCCACGGGGGGCGGCCGCGAGCGGGTTGGGCCGCGCGACATGCGCTTCTACACGTATCCCGGCCCGCGGCGCACCGGTGTGCCGCTGCGGGAGGTCGTGTTCAACGAGCATCCCCACTCGCCCGGAGATCTGGTGGGCATCCCGCAGGGCACGGCGTCGGGACCGCACCTGTACCTCTTCGGCTTCGGGCTGACCGCGGCGCAGCTCCGCGTCCGTTCCGCTTCCCTGAGCGGCCCCGCCGGTAAGACGGCGCTGCGCTGGGTGGACAACACCCACCCGCGCTCCACCCTCGACCGGCCGGCGGCGATCCTGATCCCGCCGCACCCGCTCGATCGCGGCGCGTACTGCGTGAGCGTGCGTGGCACGGTGCACGGTGTAGGTGGCTTCGGGCACCGCTGGGCGTTCGTCACCGAGGGCTCCACCGCCGCGCCGCCGAGCGGCTGCGTTGCGCCGCCGGCGGCCGGGCTGCGACTGGTGTCGGCGAAGACAAGCGGGTCGCGAGTGCGTGTTCACGTGGCGGTCAACGCCCGGACACGCGGCCGCCTCCGGGTGACCGTCAACGCCGGACCCGCGCCGCGTCGCCTGTCGAAGGCGGGGCGCTCACGCCGCCAGGGCGGCTCGCGGGTCTACGGCTTCGCGGGCAAGATGCCCCCGACCTCGCCGGGCTCCCGCTGGATGATCGTCGAGGTGCGCTACAGCCGTAGCGACGGCGGCACCGACGCACGGACGGGCAAGACACTGCCCGTCGGAAGCTAGCTTCCCGAGGCGCGCGCTTGGCATAGCTCCGGGTGGATTCGAACCACCGACCTCACGATTATGAGTCGTGCGCTCTAACCGCTGAGCTACGGAGCCGCGGCTCGCGAGTTTAGCCTTCGGTTCTGTGAACGCTCCAGCGCTACTGATGACCGTGCCCAATGTGAGCGAGGGCCGCGATCTCGCCACGCTCGAGGCGATCGGGAGGGCGTTTGCGCCCGCGCGCTTCCTCGACCTCCATACGGACCCGGACCACGACCGCGCGGTGTTCACGCTCGCCGCGCGTCAGGGCGAGCTTGCGGAGGCGCTTCTGTCGGGGGCGCGCTCGGCGGTGGCGCGCATCGACATCAGCGCGCACACGGGAATCCACCCGCACGTCGGCGCGCTCGACGTCATGCCCGTCGTCTACCTGGACGAGGAGCGGCGCGGCGCGGCGGCGGCCGAGGCGCTCACGGCCGCGGCGCTCATCGGCGAGGAGCTCGGCGTGCCCGTCTTCCTCTACGGCGAGCTCGCCACGCGGCCCGAGCACGCCGAGCGGGCGTGGATCAGGCGCGGCGGCCCGAAGGAGCTGGCGCGGCGCATCGAGGCGAAGGAGCTCGTGCCGGACTACGGGCCCGCCAGGCCGCACCCGACCGCCGGCGCCGTGCTCGCCGGGGCGCGCCCGCCGCTGGTGGCCTTCAACATCGATCTCGTGACAGACGACCTCGCCGTGGCGAAGCAGATCGCCGCCGGCCTCCGCGAGTCGGGCGGCGGCATGCCGGGCGTGCGCGCGCTCGGGCTCTACCTGTCCGAGCGCAACCGCGCGCAGGTGTCCACGAACGTGCACGACCACCGGGCGGTGCCGCTCCGCCAGATCGTCGAGTACGTGCGCAAGCATGCCGACGTGGCGGAGGCGGAGCTGATCGGCCTCGCGCCCCGCGCCGCCTTCGAGGGCTTCCCCGACGACGTGCCGATCCGCGGCTTCGACCCCGAGCGCCACATCCTGGAGGAGGCGCTCCGGGCGGTGGCGTAGGGCGTCCGGTAACGTCGCCGTCCATGGCGCAGACCAAGCGCAAGCGCACTCGCAAGCACCGCGGCACTCCTGCCGGGACGATCGAGCGCGCCGGACGCACCGGGCGTCCGCAGACGCGCCAGGACGCCAAGCAGGTCGCGCGCCAGCGCCGCGAGGAGCGGATGAGCCAGCCGCCCACGTGGAAGAGCGCGGTGAACCGCGCCGCCATCGCGGCGGCCGTCTTCGCCGTGCTCGTGGTGCTCGTGTTCAAGAAGGACATCGCGCAGGGAGTGCTCCTCGGCGGCTTCATGTTCCTGCTCTACATCCCGCTCGGGTACATGACCGACTCGGCGATCTACCGCTTTCGCCAGCGCCGGAAGTCCGGAGCGCCCTGATGGACGTACGCATGTTCACCGTCGGCCAGATCGCGGAGAACACGTACATCTTCCGCCGCGACGGGTCCGACCGTGCGCTGATCGTGGACCCGGGCGAGGAGGCCGACAAGCTCCTCGCCGCGATCGACGCGCTCGGCGTGACGCTCGACGGCATCCTGCTCACGCACACCCACTTCGACCACGTGGGCGCGGTTGCGCCGGTTGCGAGGGCCACCGGCGCCGAGGTGTGGGTGCCGAAGAGCGAGGCGTTCGTGCTCGCGGACATCATGAAGTTCGTGCCCTGGCCGGGCTTCGGCCCCTACGAGTCCTACGACGCCGAGCACACGCTCGAGGGCGGCGAGCGGCTCGAGCTCGCCGGGTTCGAGATCGACGTGCTGTTCACGCCCGGCCACAGCCCCGGGCACGTGACGTTCTCGATCCCCGACGAGCAGGCGATCTTCTCCGGCGACGTGCTCTTCCAGCAGTCGATCGGGCGCACCGACCTGCCGGGCGGCGACCACGGAACGCTGCTCGAGTCGATCCGCGGGCTGATCGACTCGCTTCCGCCCGAGACGGCGGTCTACCCGGGCCACATGGGCACGACGACGCTGGGCGCCGAGAGGGCCACGAACCCGTTCCTGGCCGAGCTGGCGAAGTGAAGAAGCTCCAGGCGCCGCGCGGCACGCTCGACGTGCTGCCCCCTGACGGGCGCAGGCGCCTGCGGCTCCTCGACATCACCGACGACGTGCTCGGCCGCGCCGGCTACGAGCCCGCCGACACGCCGATCTTCGAGGACACCGAGTTGTTCGCGCGCGGGGTGGGGGAGTCCACGGACATCGTCCAGAAGGAGATGTTCACCTTCGAGGACAAGGCGGGACGCTCGCTCACGCTCCGGCCGGAGGGCACGGCCGGGAGCTGCCGTGCGTACGTCGAGCACGGCATGCACAAGCTGCCGCAGCCTGTGAAGCTCTGGTACGCCGGACCGTTCTTCCGGCACGAGGCGCCGCAGGCGGGCCGCTACCGCCAGTTCACGCAGATCGGCGCGGAGGCGCTCGGCTCGGACGACCCCTCGCTCGACGCCGAGATCATCCTGCTGCTCGCCGAGATCTTCGAGCGCGCCGGCACCGGGCGGGCCCTGCTGCGCCTGTCGAGCCTCGGCACGCCGGAGACGCGCGCCGGCTACGTCGAGGAGCTCGCCACGTTTCTACGCGCGCGCGAGGGCGAGATCTCCGAGGAGGTGCGCGCGCGCATCGACCAGAACCCGCTGCGCGCCTTCGACGCCGACCATCCCGGCACGCAGGCCGTGATGCGCGAGGCCCCGCTGCTGATCGACCGGCTCGACGCCGAGGACGCCGAGCACTTCGACGAGGTGCGCGCTCGGCTAGACGAGGCGGGCATCGAATACGACCTGGACCCGACGCTCGTCCGAGGGCTGGACTACTACACGCGCACGGTCTTCGAGTTCGTGTCGGACCGGCTCGGCGCGCAGTCGGCGCTCGGCGGCGGCGGCCGCTATGACGGCCTGGTCGAGGAGCTCGGCGGTCCGCCCACGCCGGGAGTCGGCTTCGCCGCGGGCGTAGAGCGCATCCTGCTCGCGGCCGAGGACGATGCCGCGGCGAACGCGGGCGCCGATGTGTTCGTCGCAATCGCAAAGCCGGAGCTGGCCCGCACCGCGTTCGGCCTGGCACAGCGACTCCGCGCCGAGGGCATGCGCGTGGAGATGGAGCAGGCGGGGCGCTCGCTGAAGGGCCAGCTCAAGCAGGCCGACCGCGTGGGAGCGCGTGCGACCGTGATCCTCGGGGACACGACCGAGCTGAAGGACATGGACACAGGCGAGCAGCGCACGGCCGGCTCCGTGGACGAGGCCGTCGGGATGCTGCGCGAGGTGAGCGCCAGGTGAAGCCGCCGCGCCCGAACGCATACAGGACGCACTGGGCCGGCGAGCTCCGCGCCGAGGAGGTGGGCCAGCGGGTGCGCGTGGCCGGTTGGGTGCACCGGCGCCGTGACCACGGCGGCCTGATCTTCATCGACGTGCGCGACCGCACCGGGCTCCTGCAGCTCGTCTTCCGCCCGGAGGAGGCGCCCGAGGCGCATGCCGGCGCCGGCACCCTGCGCGGCGAGGACGTGATCACCGTGAGCGGCGAGCTCGTGCGCCGCGAAGAGGGCGCCGTGAACCCGGAGCTCCCGACCGGCGAGGTCGAGCTCGTCGCGGCCGAGCTCGAGCAGCTCGCCGACTCGAAGACGCCACCCTTCCAGATCGACGAGGACGACCCGGTGGGCGAGGAGCTCCGCCTGCGCTACCGCTACCTCGACCTGCGCAAGGAGCGGATGCGCGACAACATGATCCTGCGCCACACGGTCGTGAAGGAGATCCGCGACTTCCTCTCGGACGAGGGCTATCTCGAGGTCGAGACGCCGATCCTCACGCGCTCGACCCCCGAGGG
>DASYMP010000297.1:0-20071 GCA_036009005.1 Thermoleophilaceae bacterium
GCTCTACTGCGCATCGAGGAGGAGGGCACGGGCGTGCTGCTCTACCTCGCCCAGGAGGGCCGCGGCATCGGCCTGCTGAACAAGCTGCGCGCCTACAAGCTCCAGGAGCAGGGGCGCGACACCGTCGACGCCAATCTCGAGCTGGGGCTCCCGGCGGACCTGCGCGACTACGGCATCGGGGCGCAGATCCTGGTAGACCTCGGGCTCAGCTCGATCCGCCTGCTCACCAACAACCCGAAGAAGATCGTCGGCCTCGAGGGCTACGGGCTCACCGTGACCGATCAGGTGCCGATCGAGCACCCGCCCGGCGAGCACAACCGCGACTACCTGCGCGCGAAGAAGGAGCGGCTCGGCCACATGCTCCACCACCAGGGCCTGGCGCTCGACGAGGAGATGATCCACGAGGAGCGCGTGCTCGACCGCGAGCGCGCGCTGGCCGAGGAGTCCGACCCTTACGGCGAGGGACCCGCGCCGAGCCGCCGTGCCTGACCTCTATGCGGCCTGCGTCGGCCGCTTCTACGAGGAGCTGGCGGACCGGCTCTTGGAGGGCGCCACGCGCGTGTTCGAGGAAGCGGGCGCGAGCATCGCGGTGCACGACGTGCCGGGTGCTTTCGAGCTGCCGCTCGCGGCGCGCTACTGCGCGGAATCGGGCCGCTACGCGGGCGTGGCGTGCCTCGGCGCGGTGATCCGCGGCGAGACCAGCCACTACGACTACGTGTGCGCGGAGACGGCCAGCGGGATCGCGCGCGTGGGGCTCGACACCGGCGTGCCCTGCTCGTTCGGAGTCCTGACTGTGGAGAACATGGACCAGGCGCTGGCCCGCGTGGGCGGCGGGAAGCGCCACCAGGGCGAGGACGCGGCGCACGCGGTGATCAGGATGGCAGCGCTGCGGCGCGAGCTGTCTGGCGGAAGCACCGGTCGGTGACCGGTGCGCACCGAGCGCTTCCCGTCGTGATCAACCTCTACAGCGACACGCAGACGCAGCCGACCGAGGCGATGCGCAAGGCGATCGCCTCCGCCGAGGTGGCCGACGAGCAGCGGCTGGCCGACCCGACCACCAACCGGCTCCAGGAGAGCGTGGCGGAGCTGCTCGGCCAGGAGGCGGCGCTGTTCCTCCCGACGGGGACGATGTGCAACCAGATCTCGTTCCGCCTGCACGCGCGGCCCGGCGGCGACGAGCTGATCCTCGACCGGACCGCTCACCCGATCATCGCGGAGGCCGGCGGGCCGGCCCAGAACTCGCAGCTCATGATCCATGCGCTCGA
Source organism: Thermoleophilaceae bacterium (assembly GCA_036009005.1). Lineage (GTDB taxonomy): Bacteria > Actinomycetota > Thermoleophilia > Solirubrobacterales > Thermoleophilaceae > JACVRW01. The sequence continues at coordinate 1,266 of DASYMP010000297.1, forward strand.
CGGCGACGGCGGGATCTTCACCGCGGCGCAGGTCGAGGCCGCGGTGCGGGATCCGAAGAACCGCTACCTGCCGCGCTCGCGCGTCGTCTCGGTGGAGCAGACGACCAACATGGGCGGCGGCCGCGTGTGGCCGCTCGAGCGCGTGCGCGAGGTGCTGGAGGTGGCGCGCGCGCACGGGCTGCGGGCTCACATGGACGGCGCCCGCCTGATGAACGCCGTCGTGGCCTCGGGCGTGAGCGCGGCCGACTACGCCGGCGGGTTCGATACCGCCTGGGTCGACTTCACGAAGGGGCTGGGCGCGCCCGTGGGCGCCGTGATGGCCGGCTCGCGCGAGCTGATCGACGAGGCCTGGCGCTGGAAGCAGCAGTGGGGCGGCGCCTTCAGGCAGTCGGGCATCGTCGCGGCGGGCTGCCTGCACGCGCTCGACAACCACGTGGAGCGGCTCGCGGACGACCACGAGCACGCGCGCGTGCTGGCGGAGGGGCTCGTGGAGCTCGGCCTCGATGTGATCGCGCCCGAGACGAACATCGTCATCTTCGGCGCGCCCGAGGGCTTCATGGAGCGCATGGCGGAACGTGGGGTGCAGCTGAGCGGCACGCCCGACGGCCGCGTCCGCGCCGTGACTCACCTGGACGTGGACCGCGCTGGCATCGACTCCGCGCTGGAGGCCGCAGCGGCCTCGCTGCTACCCTGACGCGCCGTGGCGAAGGTCTGTTACTCGTGTGGAAAGGGCCCTGCGTTCGGGCATAGTCGCAGCCACTCCATGGTGGCCACCAAGCGGCGCTTCAACCCGAACCTCCAGAAGGTCCGCATCTCGGTCGGGGGCGCTCCCCGGCGCGAGTACGTCTGCACGCGTTGCCTCAAGGCCGGCAAGGTCACCAAGGCGGCCTAGGCCGCGACTTGGTGTAAAAAGACGCCTTGCCCACTGACGAAAGCCTTCTCCGCTTCAAGCGGGTGGTCGCGGCTGCGCTGAGCGAGCTCGAGCGGCGCCGCCAGGAGGTCAACGACCTGAACGTCTTCCCGGTCGCCGACGGCGACACCGGCGACAACATGGCGCTCACCATGCGAGCCGTGCTCGACGAGCTGAACACGCTCGACGACTCCGCGATGGACCGGATCGGCCGCGACGAGATCGTGAGCGCCGTGGCGCGCGCCGCGCTGCTCGGCGCCCGCGGCAACAGCGGCGTGATCCTCTCGCAGGTGGTGCGAGGCGCGGCCGAGGAGCTGGCCTCCCGTCCGGGCGAGCTGGTGGACCCGGTGCTGGTGTCCGCGGCTCTGGCGCGAGCGGCCGACGCCGCCTACGCGTCGGTGCGCGACCCCGCCGAGGGCACGATGCTCACCGCGGTGCGCGCGATGGCGAGCCGCGTGGCCCGCGACCTAGCGCACATGGACACCCAGCGGCTTGGTCCCGACTCGACCTCCGAGGAGCAGGACGAGCTGCTCGCCGAGGTGCTGGAGAACGCGCTCGAGGCCGGCAAGGAGGCCGTGAAGCGCGGGCCGGACCAGCTGCCGGTCTTGCGCGAGGCCGGCGTCGTCGACGCCGGCGCCTACGGCCTCACCGTGATCATCGCCGGCTGCCTGGCGGCGCTGCGCGGCCTCGCCGCTCCCGAGCTCGAGCACCAGTACGCGCCGGCGGCGCTCCACCGGCCGGAGCACGAGTCGTCGAGCTTCCGCTACTGCACGAACTTCGCGGTCACGGGCGAGGGACTCGACGGGCCGGTCTTCACGCCGCAGCTCGAGCGGCTGGGCGACTCCGTGCTCGTGGTGGGCGACGACCGCACGCTGCGCGTGCACGTGCACACCGACGACCCGGACGCGGCCGTCGCGCTCTTCGAGAAGGCGGGCGAGGTGTCGCGCTTCGACGTCGCCGACATGCACGAGCAGGTGGCCGAGCGGAGCGCGCGGCTGTCCGGCGAGGTGGAGCAGGCCGAGCTGTCGACCTGCGCGGTGGTGGCCGTCGCGAGCGGCGACGGCGTGAAGCGGCTCTTCTCGGAGCTCGGCGTGCTCGTGGTGGACGGCGGCACGACGATGAACCCCTCGACCTACGAGCTCCTGGCCGGCATCCACGCGGCTCCCGGGGTCGAGGTGCTCGTACTGCCGAACAGCCAGAACGTGATCCTCGCGGCAGAGCGGGCCTGCGAGCTGTCCGAGAAGCCGGCCGCCGTGGTGGGCACGACCGCGCCGCAGGAGGGCCTCGCGGCGCTGCTGGCCTTCGACCCGACCCGGCCCGCGCAGGCCAATGCCGACGCCGTGTCGAGCGCCGCCGAGGCGCTCCGCATCGGCGGGGTGGCGCCCGCCGCGCGCGACGACGCCCAGGGGCGTTTCAGCGCAGGCGACGCCGTGGGCTACGCGGGCGGCGAGCTGGTGGCCTGGGGCGACCCGGCCGCCACGCTGGCGGCGACGCTGAACCAGCTCGTGGACGGCGCCGAGCTCCTCACCTGCATCGCCGGCGAGGCGCCGCCGCTCGGCGAGGACGCCATCCAGGCGAGCATTCCCGAGGGCGTGGAGCTGGAGTACCACGAGGGCGGCCAGCCCGCCTGGTGGTGGCTCCTCTGCGCCGAGTAGGGCTGCTCCGCCCGCGCCGGGGTCCATCATTGCCTCAGTGCCCGTTCGCTTCGCATCCACAGAGGACCTGACGGCGGAGGAGGCCGCGTCCGCGGCCATCCGCTCGTATCCCCGACCCAGCGTGCTCGCCGAGCCGCTCGAGGGGCTCGAGGCGCTCGGCATCGAGACGTGGGGCGACCTCGTGGAGCACTTCCCGCATTCGCACCGCGACCGCTCCGTGCACGAGGTGGCCACGCTCGCCATCGGCCAGGACGCGACCGTCGAGGTGACGGTGCGCGCCGTGGCCGTGAAGCCGATGCGAAACCGGCGCCAGAAGCGCGTCGAGGCGCGCGTGTTCGACGCGACCGGTCCGCTCGTCGCGGTCTGGTTCAACCGCCCCTGGATCGCTCGCGAGCTCACCGAGGGCACGCAGGTCCTCCTTCACGGCAAGCTGCGCCAGCGAAACCAGTTCTGGGTGACCGACCACGAGCTGCTCTCGAACGGCAGCGCTCCGGTGCACACCGTCGGGCTCGTGCCCGTCCACCCGGCCACCAAGGGGATCACGCCCCAGCAGCTGCGGGCCTTTGCCAGCAGGGCGCGGCCGCGGATGCTCGCGGCGCCGGAGCCGCTGCCCGCGCGGCTGCGGATCGAGGAGGGCCTGGCCGAGCGGCCGGCCGCCCTCGGCGCCGTGCACTTCCCCTCGACCGAGGAGGAGGAGCGCGACGCGCGCCGCCGGCTCGCGTTCGAGGAGCTCTTCCTGCTCCAGCTCGCCGTCGCCGGGCGCAGGCGCTCGCGGCGCGAGGGGCGGCTCGCGCGGCCGCTCGAGGCGCGCGGCGTGGTGGTGGACCGCTGGCGATGGTCGCTGCCGTTCGAGCTCACCGGGGACCAGCTGAAGGCCATCGAGGAGATCGACGCCGACCTCGGTCGCGAGCGGCCGATGCAGCGGCTGCTGATGGGGGAGGTGGGGAGCGGCAAGACCGCGGTCGCGCTCGCGGCGATGCTGCGCGCGGTCGAGAACGGCGCCCAGGCGGCGCTGATGGCGCCCACCGAGACGCTCGCCGAGCAGCACCATCGCACGCTCGACTCGCTGCTCGGTGGCCCGCTACCCGTGGAGCTCCTGACCGGGTCGACGCCCGCGGGCCGGCGCCGTGAGCTGCTCGACCGGCTCTCGAACGGGCAGCTCCAGCTCGTGGTCGGGACGCACGCGCTGATCGAGGACACCGTCGAGTTCCGCGACCTCGCCGTGGTCGTCGTGGACGAGCAGCACCGCTTCGGGGTCCGGCAGCGCGCGGCGCTCGACGCGAAGGCCCCGGGCGAGCTCGTGCCGCACGCGCTCCACATGACCGCGACGCCGATCCCGCGCACGCTCTCGCTCACCGCCTACGGCGACCTCGACGCGACCGTTCTGCGCGAGCTGCCTCGCGGGCGCCAGCCGGTCGAGACGCACGTGGTGGACGGCGCCCGGGCACGGGCGCGCGCGTACGAGCGCATCCGCGAGGAGATCGCCGCCGGACGGCAGTGCTTCGTGGTCTGCCCGCTGGTCGAGGAGTCGGAGACGCTTCAGGCCAAGGCCGCCACGGCCGAGTTCGAGCGGCTGCGCACCACCGAGTTCGCCGACCTGCGCGTGGAGCTGATCCACGGTCAGCTCCCGTCGAAGCAGAAGGCCGGCGCGATGGAGAAGTTCGCGCGCGGCGAGGCCGACGTGCTCGTGGCCACGAGCGTGATCGAGGTGGGCATCGACGTGCCGAACGCGACGGTGATGCTGATCGAGGCGGCCGAGCGCTACGGCCTGTCGCAGCTCCACCAGCTGCGCGGACGCGTGGGCCGCGGCGAGCACCCCTCGCTCTGCGTGCTGTTCGGCGACCCGACGCTGCCTCGCCTCGAGGCGATCGCCCGCGAGAGCGACGGCTTCAGGCTCGCCGAGGTGGACCTCGAGCTGCGCGGCGCCGGCGACGTGCTCGGCACGCGCCAGCACGGCCTGCCCGAGTTCAAGGTCGCGCGGCTGCCCGAGGACGTGGAGCTGCTCGTGCGCGCGCGAGACCGCGCCGACGAGATCCTGATCGCGGACCCTCGCCTGGAACAGCCGGAGCACGCGCTGCTGCGCGAGGCGGTGGTGTCGCGCTTCGGCTCCGAGCTCGACCCGATCCCCGCATGATCGAAGAGCCGGGCGGCCGATGAGGGTCGTCGCCGGCGAGTTCAAGGGCCGCCGCCTGCACACGGCCCGCGGCGCGCGCACCCGGCCGACGGCCGACCGCGTGCGCGAGGCGCTCTTCTCGATGCTCGGCGACGTCTCCGGCGCGCGCGTCCTCGACCTCTACGCCGGCTCCGGAGCGCTCGGAATCGAGGCGCTCTCGCGCGGCGCGGAGTCGGCCGTGTTCGTCGAGCGTGACCGGCAGGCGCTCGCGATGCTGCGGCGCAACCTCGACGCCGTGGGCGCCGATGCCGAGGTCAAGAATCAGGACGTGCTGCGTTTCGTCGCGCACCCAACGGGCACATTCGACCTCGTTTTCTGCGACCCCCCATATGATGATGCGTCCCGCGTCGCCGCCCCGCTGTCCGAGGCGCTGCCGGCGATGCTGGGTGAAGACGCTCGAATCGTGACCGAATCAGACAAGCGCAACCCGCTGACGCTGCCCCTCCCGCTCCTCGTCGAGCGGAACTACGGCGACACGCGGATAGCGATCCACTCCTCGTGAGCGCGTCTCGCAACGGCGGAACGGCGGTCGTGCCGGGCTCCTACGACCCGGTCACGTTCGGTCACATCGACATCATCACGCGCGTGGCGAACGTGTTCGACACGGTCGTCGTGGGCGTGGTGAATCAGGCCGTCCGCAAGGGGAAGACCGTGTTCTCCGCCGACGAGCGCGTTGCATTTATCGAGGCAGAGGTGGCGGAATACCCCAATGTGCAGGTAAAACCCTTTGATACTCTGCTCGTCGATTTCGCCCGGGAGCATGGCGCCAAGGCGATCGTCAAAGGACTCCGGGCGATCTCGGACTTCGAGTATGAGTTCGAGATGAACCAGCTCAATCGGAAAATGGCGCCTGACATCGAGAGCATGTACATGATGGCGTCGCCAGAGTTCAGTTTCCTCAGCTCCAGCGGAGTGAAGGAGCTGGCGATGTTTGGCGGCGATGTGAGCGGCCTGGTGCCGGATCCTGTGGCAGCGCGCTTGCAGGAAGAACTCAAGCGGTGAAGAACTGAGGCGCGGATGGACGTACTGGTCCTAATCGACAAGCTCGACGACACGATTCACAACGCCAAGCCCGTCCCGCTCACGGACCAGGTGCGTGTCGACAAAGAGGAGGTCTACGACATCCTCGATCAGATGCGTGCGACGATCCCCGAGGAGATCAAGCAGGCGCGCTGGATCGTCAAGGAGCGGCAGGAGATGCTGGCCGAGGCGAAGCGCGAGGCCGAGCGGATCATCCGCGAGGCGCGCGAGGAGCAGATCCGCCTGATCGGCGAGGAGGAGATCGTCAAGCAGGCCGAGCGCCAGGCTGACGAGATCATCGAGGACGCCCGCGCACGCGAGCGCGAGATCCGCCTCGGCGCCGAGGACTACGCCGACGACATCCTCAACACCCTCGAGGTCAACCTCACGAAGTTCATCGCGGCCGTGCAGCGAGGCCGCGACCGCCTCCAGGGCCGCGAAGAAGCCGAAGTCGGCTAGCGGCACGCCCGCGCCGTCCCCGCGCCGACGCCCGGCTTCGCGCCGGGGGTGCCGCAGTTTCTTCCGCTCCCATGAGTACAACCTGCGGCACCCCGCCGGAGTAGCTTTCGCGCATGGTCTCTGGGCGCTGCATTTGCGGGGCCGTTGCGTTCGAGGTGCGTGGGCCGTTACGTGACGTGGTGCTCTGTCACTGCACGGAGTGCCGGCGCTGGGCCGGCCATGCGTGGGCGGCCACCGCGGCGAGCGCGGACGATCTGACCTTCGTCGAGGATCGCGGCCTGCGGTGGATCGACAGCCCCGACAGCGCGCTCCATGCGCGGCGGGGCTTCTGCGGCGAGTGCGGCTCGGGCCTGTTCTGGGACGCGCCCGACCGGGACTGGATCTCGATCGCGGCCGGGGCGCTCGATCCGCCGACGGGCATTCGCACGGTGAAGGACATCTACACCGACAGCGCCGGGGACTACTACGAGGTCTAGATTTTCGGCATGGCCTCCTACCTCCACACCTGTTACCGCATCGGCGACATCGACCGCTCCGTGTCGTTCTACGAGAAGCTCGGCTTCGAGGAGCGGCGGCGCATGCCGATCGGAGATGAGGCCACCAACGTCTTCATGGGGCTGCCCGGAGAGGACCCCGTGCTGGAGCTGACCCACAACCACGGCGTCGACTCGTACGACCTCGGCACGGGCTACAACCACATCGCGATCGCGGTCGACGACCTGGACGGCACGCTCGCCGGCCTCGCCGAAGACGGCATCGAGCCGGAGAAGCCGCCCTACCGACCGGGAGGCCGCACCGAGGGCCCGTTCATCGCCTTCGTGCGCGACCCCGACGGCTACCGGATCGAGCTCATCGGGCGTAGCTAGCCTCGATGAGATGTCTAAGCGCACGGACATCTTCGATGTGGGGAAGCTCGGGCTCTCCTCCGGTGAGGGCCGGAGCCTCGAGCTCGAGGTGGCGGTCGATCCCTTCGAGTTCGGAGGGCAGGACTACACGCTTCAGGGCGGCACCGTCGACGCACGCGTGGACGTGTCTCACACCATGCACGGCTACGCGTTCCGGCTGCGCTTCGACGCGGGCCTGGAGGGTCCGTGCGTGCGCTGTCTCGAGACCGCGGACCAGGGCGTGGACGTGGACGCCCGCGAGATCGACCAGCCGGGCGACGACGCCGACGAGCTCAGCTCTCCCTATTTCGAGGAGGGCCATCTCGACGTGCGCTCCTGGGCGCGCGACGCGCTCGCGCTGGCGCTGCCCACGAAGATCGTGTGCAGCGAGGACTGCGCGGGCCTCTGCGCGGTCTGCGGCGAGAACCTGAACCGCGCGCCCGACCACGCGCACGAGCGCGAACCCGACTCGCGCTGGGCCGCGCTGCGCGAGCTGAAGCTCGACTAGCTCGGTGGGCAGGCTGCTCTACATGGCGATCGCCTCGCTCGACGGCTACATCGAGGACGAGACCGGCAAGTTCGGCTGGGCGGAGCCGAGCGAGGAGGTGCACGCCTTCGTGAACGACCTGGAGCGGCCGGTCGGCACCTACCTGTACGGCCGCCGCATGTACGAGACGATGGTCTTCTGGGAGACCGGCGGGTCGGGGGACGAGGAGCCCGAGGTCATGCGCGACTTCGCCAACCTCTGGCGCGCCGCCGACAAGGTCGTCTACTCGAGCACGCTCGAGAGCGCCTCGACGGCCCGCACCCGAATCGAGCGGGACTTCGATCCGGAGGCGATCCGGGCGCTGAAGGCGTCGACGGACGCCGACATCGGCGTGGGCGGTCCAGGGCTCGCGGCGCACGCCTTCCGCGCCGGCCTGGTGGACGAATGCCATCTGTTTCTCGTGCCGGTGATCGTGGGCGGCGGCAAGCGTGCCCTGCCGGACGGCGTCCGCCTGGGACTCGAGCTGCTCGACGAGCGCCGCTTCGAGAACGGCACCGTCTTCCTGCGCTACGCGGCCAGCCCTTTCGCCAGCTAGGCGACCTCGAGCTCCTGCTGCGCGCCCAGCGGCGTCTTGCCGCGGATCAGGTCGGCGGCGCGCTCGGCCAGCGCGATCACCGGGCCGTTCGTGTTGCCGCGCGGCACGCTCGGCATCACCGAGGCGTCCACCACGCGCAGGCCCTCGACCCCGCGCACGCGCAGCTCGCGGTCCACGACGGCGGTGGCCTCGTCGCCCATGCGACAGGTGCCGACCGGGTGGTAGAGCGTCTGGAGCCGCTGGCGGCAGTGCGCCTCGATGTCCGCGTCCGAGCTCGACTCAGGCCCGATCAGCATCCCCGTGGAGAGCTCGCCGAGCCGGCCGGTCGCGCAGATCTCGAGGCAGGTCCTCACACCGGCGACCATCGACGCCACGTCGTCCGGGTGCTCGAGGTAGTTGTGGACGATCAGCGGCTTGGCGGTCGGATCCGGCGAGCCGAGCACGACGAAGCCGCGGCTCTTCGGCTTCAGCACGCAGGCCCCGAGCGCGAACCCGTGGCCGTCGCCGGGCACGAGTCCCTCGGACTGGAAGCGGGCGGGGGCGAAGTGGAACTGCACGTCGGGCGCGTCGAGACCCTCGCGCGTGCGCATGAAGCCGCCCGCCTCTGCCACGTTCGAGGTGAGAGGGCCGCGGCCCTCCGCCTCGAACAGCGCGAGGTTCTCCTCGTTCAGCGCGCCGAACAGCGAGATCTCCTCGTCGATCCCGTAGACCGCGCCGGCGTTCGGGTGGTCGTGCAGGTTCAGCCCCAGCTCGGGCGACTCGGCCACCACGTCGATCTGAAGCTCCTCGAGCTCGGCCGGCCGGCCGAGGCCGGACAGCATCAGGAGCTGCGGCGAGTTGTAGGTGCCCCCGCACACGATCACCTCGCGCTCGGCGCGGTGCACGACCATCTCGGACAGCCGCGCGCCCACGACTCCCACAGCGCGCCCGCCCTCGAACAGGACCGAGAGCGCCTGCACGTGCGTCTCCACGGTCAGGTTCGGCCTGTTCATCACGGGGTGGAGATATGCGACCGCCGCGCTCGCGCGCGCGCCGCCCCTGTGGGTCACCTGGTACCAGCCGACCCCGTCCTGCTCGGCCCCGTTGAAGTCCTCGTTCGCGGGCAGCCCGACAGCCGCGGCCGCGTCCAGGAACGCCTGGCCCAGCGGGTTGCGCGAGCGCCCCTCGGACACCGGCAGCGGCCCGCCCACACCGTGGAACTCGTCCTCGCCACGCTCGTTGTCCTCCGAGCGCTTGAAGTAGGGGAGCAGCTCGTCCCAGGTCCAGCCCGGGCCCCACTCGTCGTAGTCGAGCGGGTTGCCGCGGATGTAGATCATCGCGTTGATCGAGGAGGAGCCGCCGAGCACCCTGCCGCGCGGGAGGTAGATGCGGCGGTCGTTCGCGAACGGCTCGTAGATCGTCGAGTGGTCCCAGTCCTGCGCTGTCCTGTAGAGGGCGGAGAACGCCGCCGGCAGGTGGACGAGCTCGTTCGTGTCGGGCCCGCCGGCCTCTAGCAGGAGGACCGATACGGCCGGATCCTCACTGAGGCGGTTGGCGAGCACGCAGCCGGCCGAGCCGGCCCCGACGATCACGTAGTCGTACATGGACCGACGCTAGCCGGGCAGCCCGGCGGAGGCAAGCTATCCTTCCGGCCCTCATGGCCGTCCCCAAGCAGAGACAGTCCCATTCGCGGACGAACAAGCGCCGCTCGCAGCACAAGATCGAGGCACCCGGCATTCGCCGCTGCCCGCGCTGCGGCGCCGCCCGCAGGCCGCATCGGGTCTGCCCGAACTGCGGTACGTACGCCGGCCGCGAGGTCGTCGTGCAGCAGCGCGGGGTCGACACAGACGACGAGTGATCGCGGTCGACGCGAACGGCGCCGACCAGGGGCCGGCCGCAGTCGCCGAGGGAGTCGCCCGCTCGGGCGTCCCCGTCCTCCTCTTCGGCCCCGCCGCTGAGCTCGCGGGCAAGGCCGGCCCGCTCGCCGAGATCGTCGACGCACCCGAGACCATCAAGGCGGGCGAGGACGCCGTGGCGTCCGTGCGCTCGAAGCGCGACGCCTCGATCGTCCAGGCAGCGGCCGCGGTCGCGGACGGCCGCGCCGATGCGCTCGTATCGGCGGGCAGCACCGGTCCGACGCTCGCCGCCGCAACGCTCGCGGTGAAGCGCATCAAGGGCGTGTACCGCCCGGCGCTCGCAGTGCTGATGCCGATCCCGGGCGGGCCGGTCCTGCTGCTGGACGCCGGCGCGAGCGTGGAGGTGCGCCCCGAGCACCTGGTGCAGTTCGCGTACATGGGTGCGGGCTTCATGGAGGCCGTCGTGGGGATCGAGCGCCCGTCCGTGGGCCTCCTGTCGGTGGGCGAGGAGTCCGGCAAGGGCACTCCGGACGTGCTCACCGCGCACGACCGCATCGCCGAGGGCGGCGGGCTCAACTTCGTGGGGAACGTGGAGGGCTTCGACCTACCCGGCGCGCGCACCGACGTCCTGGTCGCCGACGGCTTCACCGGGAACGTGGCGCTGAAGGTGCTCGAGGGCACCGTCAAGGCGATCACGGGCGAGATCCGGACCCGCGTGCGCTCGGGCGTCGTATCGAGCCTCGGCGGCCTCCTGATCCGCGGAAAGCTCGGCAAGCTCCGCGACGACCTCGACCCCGAGAAGGTCGGCGGCGCAATCCTGCTCGGGCTGCGGAAGCCGGTGGTCGTGGCGCACGGAAGCTTCGGACCCACGGGCATCGAGCACGCCGTCAAATTGGCCCGGCGGGCGGTCGACGAGGACATGGTCGCGAGGACCACTGCGGCGCTCGAGGCCGCCGGGGCGTTGCGGTCCGCTACCGCTGGTAGCGTCGCCTCGCGATGACCCGCGAAGAGGTTCTCGAACGCATCCGCGAGCACCTGGCCACCGAGTTGGAGGTGGAGCCTGGGCGCATCGACGAGTCCACGCGCTTCCGCGAGGACCTCGAGGCCGACTCGCTCGATCTGGTGGAGCTCGTCGTCGAGCTGGAGGACAGCTACGGGGTCCGCATTCCCGACGAGGAGGCGGCCAAGATCCTCACGGTCGGTCAGGCCGCCGACTTCGTCGCCGCACATGCCAGCGGGATCGAGACCTGAGTCCCTTGACGAGCTCCTCGACGAGCTGCCGGAGGAGCTGCGGCGGCAGGCCTTCACGCACTCGTCGTGGGTCGAGCACCGCTCCGACGCGTACGAGCGGCTCGCGTTCCTGGGAGACGTGGTCCTGAGCCTCGCGGTGTCGGATCACCTGTTTCCGCGCTTCGAGCGCTACGGCGCGGGGCGGCTCACCAAGGTGCGCGCCCAGGCCGTGAGCGGCCCGTCGTGCGCCCGCGTGGCCCGCGAGCTGCGCGTGCCGGACGAGCTTCGTGCCGCCGCCCCCGACGGCACCGGCCGCACCGCCGACGTCCTCGTGGACTCCGAGCGCGTGCTCGCCTCGGTCTGCGAGGCCATCATCGGCGCGTCCTACCTCTCGTTCGGGATCGAGCGCACCGCGCCGGCGGTCGTGGAGTCGTTCCGCGGCGAGATCGAGCAGGCGCTCGAGAACCCCGTGGACTACAAGTCGGTACTCCAGGAGCGGCTTGCCCGGCGGGCCGAGGTCGTGGTCTACCGGACCGTCGCCGAGGAGGGCCCGGCGCACGACCGCAGCTTCGTGGCGGTCGCCGAGGTGGATGGGGAGGAGCTCGGACGCGGGGAGGGAAAGACGAAGAAGGCCGCCGAGCAGGAGGCGGCCCTGCACGCCCTCGATTCCCTCGAGGAGGCGGCGTCGTAATGCATCTGCGCTCGATATCGATGAAGGGCTTCAAGTCCTTCCCGAACCGGACCAAGCTGGAGTTCGGCCCAGGCGTGTCCGTGGTCGTGGGGCCGAACGGCTCGGGCAAGTCGAACATCACCGACGCGGTGTTGTGGGCGCTCGGCGAGCAGTCGCCGCTGGCGGTGCGCGGCCAGTCGATGAAGGACGTGATCTTCGCGGGCGCGCACGGCGTCCAGGGCGCGAGCGCGGCCGAGGTCGAGGTCGTGATCGACAACCACGACGGCGCACTGCCGATCGACTTCTCCGAGATCTCGATAGTGCGCAAGCTCGGGCGCGACGGCGAGGGCGAGTACCGCCTGAACGGCGCACGCTGCCGGCTCGTGGACGTGGTCGAGGTGCTGTCCGACTCCGGGCTCGGCAAGGAGATGCACTCCGTCGTCTCGCAGGGCAAGGTCGAGCAGATCGTGCTGTCTCGCCCACGCGACCGGCGGCTGATGATCGAGGAGGCGGCGGGACTCGGGAAGCACCGCAAGCGCCGCCGCCGCGCCCAGCTGAAGCTGGAGCGCACCGAGGAGAACCTGTCGCGCTCGCTAGACGTGGAGCGCGAGGCGCGCTCGCGGCTGCGGCCGCTGAAGCGCCAGGCCGAGGCGGCCGAGCTGCACGAGCGCCTGGAGCGCCAGACGCTCGAGGCGGGCTTCTCGCTGTCGCGCGATGCCGCGCGGAGCGCACGGCTCGCGTTGAGTGAGGCCGAGGAGCGTGCGCGCTCGGTGCGAGCCGAGCGCGACGAGGCCGAGCGTCTGCTGGGCGAGGTCGCGCGCCGGCGCGAGCAGGCCGAGGAGGCCTTCGCGGCGCAGACACGCGACCGCGAGCGGCTACAGGGCCGGCTGTACGCGGCGCGCTCGGCGGCTGAACGGATTTCGATGAGGCTGGAGCGCGTTCGTGAGCAGGCTCTCGCCGCCGAGGAGCGCCGCGAGCGGCGGCTGCGCCAGGTGGAGCTGCTCGAGCAGCAGGCCGCGGCCGACGCCGAGCTGTCCGGTGAGGAGGAGCGCCCTCAGGACCGGATCGTGGCGATCGAGTCCGAGCTGGCGTCGCTCGATGCCGGGCGCGAGGAGCGCCTCGAGCGCGAGCTGGCCGGCCTCGAGGACGAGCTCGCCGCCGCGCGCTTGCGCGTCACGGAGCTGGAGGCCGAGGCGGCCGGGCGGCGGGGGGCACTCGAGGCGGCCGAGCAGGCCGCCGACGCCGCGCGGACGGCTCGCATCGAGGCCGAGCGCGGCGCCGAGGCCGCTCGCGCTCGCGCGGCCCAGGTGGGCGCCGAGCTGGCGGCCGTGAACCAGTTCGTGCGCGGAGCCGGTGCTTCGCCCGGCGCGGACGCGGCCGCGGAGCGCACGCTCGCGGAGCGCCTCCACGTCGAGCCGGGCTACGAGCTCGCTCTGGCGGCGGTGCTCGGGCCGCGGCTCACCGCCGCGGTCGTGAACGACCGCGGTGAGGGTGAGCGTTTTCTGGACGCCGCCGGCCAGAACGGCGGCACCGTCCTGCTTAGCACCCCGATACGGGGGGCTACCCAGGACGCTTTGGGCGCCGGCGCCGTTTTGGCCTCGCCTTCGGTGCCGACCGGGCAGCGCCTCGTCGAGCTTCTGCGGCCCGACGGGGATGTCACTGCGCTTGCGGAGCGGCTGCTCGCCGGCGTGTGGGTCGTGGACTCGCTCGGTGCGCTTCCCGAGACCTTCAGCGGCGTTGCGGTCACGAAAGCGGGCCGCCTCTTCGACGCGCGCAGCGGCGAGCTCTCGCAGGCGGCCGCGGGCGGCGCGGAGCGCCTGCTGGAGGAGCTCGGACGGCGCGAGGAGCTTGTCGCCGCCTCGGAGCAGGCCGTTCGCGACGAGACCGAGGCACGCGCCGCGGTCGAGGGACATGCCGCCGCCGTGGCCGAGGCCGACGCGACGCGCGAAACGGCCGAGTCGGCCCTCCGGATGGCCCTGCGCGCGGTCGCCGAAGCCGAGGAGGCCGCGAGTCGCGCCGAGTGGCTGATCGCACGCCGCCGCGAGGCGCCGCAGGACGGTCCCGAGGCCGTGCGGCGGGCCGAGCTGCTCGGTGACCTGCGGGCGGAGCAGCGGCTGGCCGAGCGCATCGACCGCGAGCGCCAGGAGCGCACGCGGGCGCTCGAGGCGCTCCGGACCGGCGCGGAGCGCGATCTGGCGCTTGCCGCGGACGGCGAACGTGCGGGCACGGCCCTCGAGAGCGCCCGCGAGGCGGTCTCGACGCGACGCGACGCGCTGGCGCTCGAGCTCGAGGAGGGCGCCGCCGCTGGTGACGAGACCGCGGCCGCGCTCAAGGCATGCGCCCAGCAGGAGGCGGAGCTTCAGGGGCGCCTCAAGCACGCGAGCGAGGCCGTGACGGGCGCCGAGGTGGCCGCGCAGCAGGTCCGCGACGCGGCGGCGGACGCCGAGCGCGAGCTGAACGAGCTGGCGGGCAGGCTCGGGCTCGAGCCGCAGCCGGCCGCCGAGGCGCTGCCCGACGAGGAGCGCGAGGCGCTGACGGAGCGGGTGGCGCGCCTGATGCGGCGCCGCGAGCAGCTCGGCCCCGTGAACCCGCTCGCGAAGCAGGAGTACGAGGAGGCGGTCGCTCACGTCGACGAGCTCGAGACCCAGCGTGCAGACCTCGAGAGCGCGCTCGCCGAGCTCGAGGGACTGATCAAGGAGACCGATCGCCGCATCCGCGAGGCGTTCGAGCAGACCTTCGACGCGGCCGCCAAGAACTTCGAGGACGTCGTGCAGCACCTGTTCCCGGGCGGGCGCGGCGCGCTGCGGCTCGTGCAGGAGGAGATGGGTCCGCGCGCGGTCGTGGGTGGCGAGGCGCTGCCGGACGGCCAGGCGCCCGAGCCGGCCGACGAGGACGAGGTCGAGCCCGAGGCCGGCGTCGAGATCGAGGTCACTCCGCCCGGCAAGTCCACGAAGCGGCTGTCGCTGCTCTCGGGCGGAGAGAAGTCGCTCGTCGCGCTTGCGTTCATGTTCGCGGTCTTCCTCGCCCGGCCGTGCCCGTTCTACATCCTCGACGAGGTCGAGGCCGCGCTCGACGACCTGAACATCGACCGCTTCCTGCAGCTCGTGAAGCGCTACTCCGACCGCGCTCAGTTCATCGTGGTCACCCACCAGAAGCGCACCATGGACGCCGCCGACACGCTCTACGGCGTGAGCATGGGTGGCGACGGCATCTCCCGCGTGGTGTCCCGAAAGCTGGCTGGGCGGCCCGCGGAGGAGCACGCGCTCTCGTCCACCGAAGAGGCCGCCGCTTAAAGAAACCGCCGCTTTGCACCGACTTCCTGGGTGGGATCGGACCAACGGAGGTGCGGCTGTGAGGGGCAAGACTCTTTTTGTTGTGCTGGTGGCGATGTTCAGCCTGCTGAGCGCGACCGCCATTGCCGGAGGCCATCGCGGCCACGGCACGAAGGGGAACGACCGGATCAAGCTGCGCGGCGGCAACGACCGCTTCTTCGCGCAGGGCGGCGACGACCGCGTCCGCGGCGGCCGTGGGCGCGACCGGATTCGCGGCGGGAAGGGCGACGACGCCCTCTTCGGCGGCGCCGGCGCGGACCGGCTGCGTGGCGGCCAGGACGACGACGTGCTCGACGGCGGCGCGGGCGACGACTACCTGAACGGTGGCGGCGACGGCAGCGATCCGGACACGATCGTCTGCGGCGGCGGCCACGACGTGGTCGTGCTCGGCCGCGGCGACAGGATCATGGTCCCGGCGCGCGCGTCGCGGAGCTACGCCGACGACTCGATGCTCGACGACGATCCGGCCGCGGACGACGACCCCGTCGGCGACGACGATCCGGTCGGCGACGACGACCCCGCGGGCGGCGACGACCCGGCAGACGAGAACGAGAGCGACGACGGCGACGAGCTCGAGAAGCCCGACTCGGCGGACGACGACGGCTGCGAGGAGGTCAGGCACGTCGGCGACGGCCAGGCCTGCGCCTCGCATAACCGCGACTGCGACGACGACGCGGGCGAGGCCTGCGCGGCGAACCACGACGGCTGCGACGACGCGGCCGCCGAGGCCTGCGCGGCGACCGACCGCGAGTGTGACGACGACTCCGTCGCCGAGGACCCGGCTTCCGACGATCCCGTCGAGGAGCCCGGCGACGACGAGCCCGGCGAGTCCTAGGCCCTAGGCGGAAGCGGGACGCCCGCGCCCCGGCGTGGGCGTCCCTATCCTCCGCGCGTGGCCCGGACCTGGCAGGAACTGTTCGACACGGGCGCCGACGCGGCGCCCGCGCCGTCCTCCGACGAGGGCGACTCCGAGCGGCGCGGCTTCTTCAGCCGGCTCCGCGAGAACATGTCGAAGACGCGCCAGGCGCTCGGCGCGGAGCTACAGACGACGCTCTTCCAGTCGCTCGACGACGAGGCGTTCGAGCGGCTCGAGGAGACGCTGATCTACGCCGACGTGGGCGCTCCGACCACGGCCAGGATCGTGGAGCGGCTCGAGACCGAGGCCGAGAGCGGTGAGCTGACCGGCGGCGAGGACCTGTCACGCCGGCTGCGCGAGCTGCTCGCCGACACCGCGCGCGTGGACGGCGACACGATCCCGCTCACCGAGCATCCGACCGTGATCCTCGTGACGGGCGTGAACGGCAGCGGCAAGACCACGACGATCGGGAAGATGGCCTGGCACCTCCAGAGGGAGCTCGGCCGCTCCGTGCTGCTCGCGGCTGGTGACACCTTTCGCGCGGCGGCATCCGAGCAGCTCGAGCTGTGGGCCGAGCGGGCGGGCAGCGAGATCGTCCGCGGCCAGGAGGGCTCGGATCCGGCGGCGGTCGTCTACGACGCCATCGAGGCGGCGAAGGCGCGCGGGCACGACGTGGTGATCGTGGACACCGCGGGGCGGCTCCACACCCAGCAGCACCTGATGGACGAGCTGCGCAAGGTCCGCAAGGTGATCGAGCGGCTCGCACCCGGCGCGCCGCACGAGACGCTCCTCACGATCGACGCGACCACGGGCCAGAACGGGCTGCGCCAGGCGCTGCTGTTCCGCGAGGCCGTGGACGTGACCGGCATCGTCCTCACGAAGCTCGACGGCACGGCCAAGGGCGGCATCGCGCTCGCCATCGCCCAGGAGCTGGGCGTGCCGGTCAAGCTGATCGGCATCGGTGAGGCCCTCGAGGACCTGCGTCCGTTCGACCCCGACGACTTCGCCCAGGCGATCCTCGCGCCGTGACCGAGCCCGGCCCGAGCACGCGCGTGGTGCGCGCCGGCCTGCCCGAAGCGGAGCAGGGCGAGGCGTTCCTGCCCGGCCCCGTGTTCGCCGCGCCGTTTCACCTGACCGGCTACCCCTCCGACTCGCCCGCTTCGTATGCGCGCCACGGCAACCCCACGTGGACCCGCTACGAGGACGCGGTGGGCTCGCTCGAGAGCGCCGAGGCGGTGCTGTTCGCGTCGGGCATGGCGGCGGCGTCGGCGCTCCTCCTGACGGGTCTGAAGCCGGGCTCGGTCCTGGCAATGGATCACGGCTGCTACCACAGCGTGCGCCACCTGGCGAGCGCGCACCTGGAGCCGCGCGGGGTGGAGGTGCGGCTCGTGCCGCAGGCCGAGCTGGTCGATGCCGCCGACGGCGCGGACATGGTCTGGCTCGAGACGCCGTCGAACCCGATGCTCGAGGTGTATGACATCGCCGCTCTGGCAAGAGTCGACGCCGTGACGGTCGTGGACAACACGACGGCCGGCCCGCTCCTGCAGCAGCCGCTCGAGCTTGGCGCCGACTACTCGCTCACGAGCGCCACGAAGCACATGTCCGGTCACGCCGACCTCCTGCTCGGCTACGTGACGACGCGCGACCCCGAGCGCGCGCAGGCGCTGCGCGACTGGCGGGGCGACGCCGGCGCGATCGCCGGCCCGTTCGAGACGTGGCTGGCCCACCGCTCGCTGCCGACGCTCGCGCTGCGGCTCGAGCGCGGCTGCGACAACGCGCTCGCGATCGCCCGCCTCCTGGCCGCACGGGACGACGTCGAGGGCGTGCGCTATCCGGGCCTCCCGAGCGACCCGGGCCACGAGGTGGCGGGCCGTCAGATGTCCGGCTACGGCACGATCGTCTCGTTCGACCTCGGCAGCCCGGAGCGGGCCGAGCGCTTCCTCGCGGCCGCCCGCCTCGTGACCGACGCGACCAGCTTCGGTGGCGTGATCAGCTCGGCGGAGCGCCGCGCCCGCTGGCGCGGCGACGCGGTCCCGGAGGGCTTCATCCGGCTCTCGGCGGGCTGCGAGGACACCGCAGACCTGCTCGCCGACGTCGAGCGGGCGCTGGACGCACGCGCCTAAATCCGGTTCGGGCCGCCCGCCGCGGCTAGGATCGGTTCCAGATGGACGAATGGGTTTTGTGGATGATCGCGGCCGGCCTGCTGGCGGTCGGCGAGATCGCCACGGTCGGCTTCTTCCTCGGCCCGATAGCGGTGGCGGCGACGCTCGCCGCGGTGGTGGCGCTCGCGGGGGTCGGCCTCGCGGCTCAGTGGATCGTGTTCATCGTGGCCTCGCTCGGCTCGCTCCTGGTGCTGCGGCCGATCGCGCGCCGGCACCTGCGCACGCCGCCGAGCATTCGCACCGGCACGGCGGCACTCGTCGGCGGCCGCGCCACGGTGGTCGATCGCGTGGACGCGAACGGCGGCCAGGTAAAGATCGGCGGAGAGCTCTGGAGCGCGCGCTCGTACGACGAGGACGAGGCGTTCGAGCCCGGCGCGCGGGTCGAGGTCATGAAGATCGAAGGCGCCACGGCGCTCGTGGCGGAATGAGGAGGATGGGAGCTCTATGGCAGCGTTGATCGTCGTGGTAGTGGTCGCCATCGTGGTGCTGTTCACGCTGTCGCGCGGGATCCGGATCGTCCCGCAGGCGCGGGCGGGGA